>JANMBN010000393.1:0-15272 GCA_031360485.1 Betaproteobacteria bacterium
TTGGCGGCAACCGCATGCCGACGATGAGCGCCTTGGCGCCGGCGTGCTGGACGGCGGCAACCATCGTGGCAAGGTTGGCGCGCGTCGATGCGAGGTTGCCGCCGCGCAGCCCGTCATTGCCACCGAGCTCGATCACGACGATGGCCGGCTTGTGCTGCGCCAGCAGCACCGGCAGCCGCGCGCGCCCACCGGCCGTCGTGTCGCCGCTGATGCTCGCATTGACGACGCGGTAGGGATAACGCTGGGCAGAGAGCCGGGCCGCGAGCAGGTCGACCCAGCCGGCGCCGGGCGCCAGGCCGTACGCCGCGGAGATCGAATCGCCGACGACGAGCAGCGCGGGCGCGCCGGAGTCGGCGCGCGCGGATGTCATCGCGGCGGGTGCCAGCAACGCTGCGGAAAAGAGGGCGACGATCAGGCGCGGAAACATCGTTGGGCGGGCAAGTTCCTTGTGGCGAGCGGGGATTGTAGAGGGTGGAGGGCCGCGCCGGCGACTCGCAGCGTAGAATTCGACCCCGGACTAGGCGAAACCGTTCCGCGACGGTCGGCATCAACAGGCGCGGCCCCTCCGATGGCGCGGTCCCTGTACGATGCGCGGCACCGGCGGTCCGCATGCCGGCTTGCCCGCGCGGATTCCTCCTCATGTCCAATCCTATTCTTCGCGCCGCCCGCCTGACCAAGATCGTGACGAGCGGCGACGCGCCGCTGACGATCCTCGACGATGTCGCCTTCGATATCGAGTCGGGCGACACCGTGGCTGTCGTCGGGGCGTCAGGGTCGGGCAAGACGACGCTGCTGGGGCTCCTGGCCGGGCTCGATCGCCCGAGCGACGGCGAAGTCTGGCTGGAAGGGAACGCCCTGTCCGGGCTGGACGAGGACGCGCGCGCCGCGCTTCGCCAGCGGCTGCTGGGCTTCGTGTTCCAGTCTTTCCAGCTTCTGCCGGCGCTGACCGCGCTCGAAAACGTGATGCTCCCGCTCGAGTTGGCCGGCGCGTCCGATGCGGCGGTCAAGGCGAAGGAATGGCTCGCGCGCGTGGGGCTCGCCAAGCGCACGACCCATTATCCGAAACAGCTGTCCGGCGGCGAGCAGCAGCGCGTCGCCATCGCCCGCGCGTTTGCCGGCGAGCCCAAGCTGCTGATGGCGGACGAGCCGACCGGAAATCTCGACAACGCGACGGGTGTCGAGGTCGTCGATCTGATGTTCCGGCTGAATCGCGAGCACGGCACGACGCTGCTGCTCGTCACCCACGACGGCGGACTCGCCGCGCGCTGCGCGAGGCGGCTTTCGCTCGCGGCGGGCCGCCTCGTCGGCGACGAGCGCGTCGCGCCGTGAAGACCCGGGCGTGAAGACGCTCCGGCTCGCGCTGCGGATGCTGTCGCGCGATTGGCGTGCCGGCGAGCTCACCGTGTTGATCGCGGCGATGCTGCTTGCCGTCGCGAGCATCGGCACGGTCGGATTCTTCGCGGACCGCGTGAAGGGCGCGCTGGCGCGGCAGGCCAACCTGCTGCTTGGCGCCGATGTGCTGATTTCCGCCGACCGGCCGCTGCCCGACGTCTACGCGGCCGAAGCCGCCAGGCGTGGCCTCGCATCGACGCCGGCGCTCAAGTTCAACAGCATGGTGCAGCGCGCCGGATCGGAGTCCGCGCCGGGCGGCGCCGTCCTGGCCGACGTGAAAGCGGTTGCGCCGGGTTACCCGCTGCGCGGCGCGATCACGCTGGTCGATTCCGGCAGCGCGGCCGGCGTTCGCGCATCGGGAATTCCGCAGCGCGGCGAAGCGTGGCCCGATGCGCGGCTCGCGGCACGGCTCGGCGCAAAGGCCGGCGACACGCTCGCCGTCGGTGATGCGATGCTCAAGGTCGGCGCGATCGTCCAGCAGGAACCCGAGGTCGCGAGCGGCGTGCTAGCGATCGGCCCGCGCCTCCTCATCAATATCGGCGACGTCGCAGCGACGAATCTGCTGCAGCCCGGCAATCGCGCGGTCTATCGGCTGCTCGTCGCCGACCTTTCGACGCGTGACGCGCTCGATCCTTATCTTGCCTGGGTGCAGCCGGAACTGAAGCCGGGCCAACGGATGGAGAACGTGCGCGATCTGCGGCCGGAGGTGAGGCAGACACTCGAGCGGGCGGAGAAATTTCTCGGACTCTCGGCGCTCGTCGCGGTGATCCTGGCGGCGGTTGCCGTGGCACTCGCCGCGTCGCGCTATCTGCGCCGCCATCTCGACACCGCCGCGATGCTGCGTTGTTTCGGCACGTCGCGACGCAGGACGCTCACGCTGTTCGTGCTGCAATTCGGCGCGCTCGGTCTCGTCGCGAGCGCCGCCGGGATCGTTTTCGCACTCGCGGGCCAGCAACTGCTGGTGATGCTGCTGTCGTCGATCACGGCGACCGATCTGCCGCCGCCGGGACTCGTCCCCGCGATAACGGCCTTCGGAACCGGCGTGCTGCTGCTGTTCGGGTTTGCGTTGCCGCCGTTGATCGCGCTCGCGAGCGTGCCTCCGCTGCGCGTGCTGCGCCGCGATCTGCCGCGGCCGCGGCCGGGTGGTGTGGCTGCGTATCTGCTGGGTGCCGCGGTCATTGCGCTGCTGATCGGCTGGCAGGCGCAGGACGTGAAGACGGGTGCGATCATGATCGGCGGCATCGGCGCGCTGCTGGCCGCCGCTGCGCTCGCCGCCTGGCTGCTGATCGTGCTGCTGAAGCGACTGCCGCAACGCGGCGTGACCTGGCGCTTCGGGCTCGCGAACCTGCGCCGCCGGCCGCTCGCGTCGAGCCTTCAGATTGGCGCGCTGGCGCTCGGGCTCATGGCGCTGCTGCTGTTGACGGTCGTCCGCGGCGACCTGATGCAGAACTGGCGCGCGAGCCTGCCGGCGGATGCGCCGAACCATTTCGTCATCAACGTGCTGCCCGACCAGCTCGATGGTGTCAGGGCCGCACTGAAGTCGGCGACCGGCGCGGACACGACGCTCTATCCGATGGTGCGCGGCCGCCTCGTCGAGACCAACGGCACGCGGCTCGACACTGCGCAGTATGCCGATACGCGGGCGCGCCGGCTCGCGGAGCGCGAGTTCAATCTGTCGTGGAGCGCGGAACTGCCGGCCACGAACCGGATCGCCGCAGGCAAGTGGTTCGACAACGCAAAGGGCCCGGCTGCCGGCGTTTCGATGGAAGTCGGCATTGCCGAGTCGCTGAAGCTGAAGCTGGGCGACCGGTTGACCTTCGACATCGCGGGCACGCCGGTGACCGCGGCGATCACCAGCCTGCGCAAGGTGGACTGGGACAGCTTTCGGCCGAATTTCTTCACGCTCTTCGCGCCCGGGGTGCTGGAGTCGATGCCGCAGACTTATCTCGGCGCCGTGCGGCTGCCGGAAGGCGCGCAATCGGGCGCCTGGTTGTCGGCGCTTGTGCAGCAGTATCCGAACGTGCTCGTGATCGACGTCGGCGAGATCATGCGCCAGGTGCAGTCGATCATCGAGCAGGTGGCGAAGGCGGTCGAGTTCGTGTTCCTGTTCACGCTGCTGGGCGGACTGCTCGTCCTGCAGGCGGCGATCGCGGCGACGCTGTACGAGCGCCGGTTCGACGCGGCGATCCTGCGCACGCTGGGGGCGTCGCGGGCGCAGCTCACCGCCGCGCAGATCGCCGAGTTTCTCGTCCTTGGCTCGCTCGCGGGACTGCTCGCGGCCGCGGGCGCGACCGCGATGGGCTATGTTCTGTCGGACCGGGTATTCCAGATCCCGTTTTCCGCCAACCCGGTTGTCTGGCTTTACGGCGTCGGCGGTGGCGCGGCCATCGTGACGCTGGCCGGCTGGCTCGGCACGCGCGGAATGATGCGCCTGCCGCCGTTGGCCGTGATCCGTCAGCTCGGATAAAAAGTAGGGTCAGAGACGACTTCTTGCGGAAGGTCTGCTTGTAACCGTGAGCGCGAAAAATTCGTCTCTGACCCTACTTATCATTTTCCGGCCAGCACCGATTCGCGCGAGAAGAGGCGGGCCACGGCGAGAAGCGCCCCCAGTGTCAGCAGACTCGGGACCGCGAAAGACTGGAGCAGCTCGGTTAACGGCAGCGCTTCGCCGCGCAGGGCGCGTGAAAGGAGCGCGTATTGGCCCGATATCGGGATCCACGTGAGCCAGGCGGGTTCCTTCTTCTGCAGGAACATCTGGACGATCGGAATCAGCGAGACGACGAACAGCAGCACGGACAGGTTGGACTGCGCCTCCTTGAACGATCGGCCGCGCGAGCCCACGTACAGCAGGATCGCCGGCATCAGAAGTATCAACGGGATTAGCGCGACGACGAAGCGGCCGAGTTCGGCGAGCCCGAACAGGAAGGGGATGCCCACGGCCGGCAGCGGCGCGAAGCGCAGCATCAGATAGAAGCCCGACAGCGTCAGCACCACCGCCGTGGCATTCAGGACGACCACGGCCAGCCACTTGCCGGTCGCGAGTTCCAGCGGCGCCACCGGCGTGGTCAACAGAGGTTCGAGCGACGCGCGTTCGCGTTCGCCCGCCGTCGTGTCGAGCGCGGCGGCCATCCCGCCCATCACGGCCGCGAAGAGTCCATAGAAAGCGATGAGAAAGAGCACGAGTGCGCCGGAACTCTGTGGCGTCGCAAGGTCGCGCGGCTCGACGTTGAGGGGATTCGCGACGTCGGCGGCGACACCGCGAAGCAGCAGGCGTCCACGACCCCATTCGCGGTTGAACGCGCGCAACAGTGCCTCGACCTCGGCGATCGAGGCCCGCGCGCGATCGCGCGACCGGTCGTAGACGAGCCGAACCGTGGCCGGCTTGCCTTTGGCGACGTCGGCGGCAAAGCCCGGGTCGACCTCGAGCACGACGTCGAGATCGCCGGTCCTGATCTTTTCCTCGAAATTCGCCGGCGCGGGGACCAGCGTCACCTGTTGCCGCTCGAGAAACGCGACGAGCGCCGGCGCGTGCTCCCTCCCCGCGACCGGCAGGCTCAATTCGCGCACCTTGTCCGCCTGCCGTGCGACCAGGTTCAGCACGAGCAGCATCAGCACCGGACCCGCCGCGATCGCGGTGACGAGCGTGACCAACATCGTCCGGCGATCGCGGAAGATGTCGACGACTTCCTTTTGCGCGACGGCGCGGATGCGCGCCGCCGCGGAATCGGTGCGCGCGATGTCTCGCATCTACGCGGCCAGACCTTCGCCGGAACCCAGCAGCCGCACGAACGCATCCTCCAGCGAACGCTCGCCCGATTGAGCGAGCAGCTCGTCGGCTGTCCCGGTCGCCGCCACCTTCCCGCGGCCGAGAATCACGATGCGGTCGCACAGCGCGGACACCTCCTGCATCACGTGCGAGCTGAAGAGCAGGCATTTGCCCTGAGCGCGCAGTTCGCGCAGGAGGTCGCGCAGCCCGCGAATGCTCATGATATCGAGGCCGTTGGTCGGTTCGTCGAGCAGAATGGTCTGAGGGTCGTGGACCAGCGCGCGCGCGATCGCCACCTTCATCCGCTCGCCCTGCGAAAACCCCTGCGCGCGACGGTCGGCGATGCCGGCGATCGACAGGGCGCGGATCAACTCGTCGACGCGCGCCTCGAGCACGTCGCCCGATAGCCCCTGCAGCGCGCCGTAGTAGCGGATGTTCTCGCGCGCGGAAAGTCGCGGGTAGAGTCCCCGTGCGTCGGAGAGGACGCCGATGTGCCGGCGCACGGCATAACGGTCGCGCACGACGTCGTGCCCGTCGACGGTCGCTCGGCCCCGGTCCGGGACCATCAGCGTCGCGAGAACGCGCAGCAGCGTCGTCTTGCCCGCCCCGTTCGGCCCGAGCAGGCCCGTGATCTCCCCGTCGAGGGCCGCAAGCGTGACGCCATCGACGGCATGCACTTCGCCGCGCCGGCCGAAGGCCTTGGCGACGTCGTCGACGGCGATCAAGAGCGCGCCCCGAGCCGGTCGGGCCACATCGGCGGACGCGTGCTGTTCTCGAAATGCTCGACGCAGGCGACGGGAAGCGTCGCGAAGCTCGGATCGTCGATGAATGCCGCGATGAGCCGCGGTCCGCACGCATGAGGCGACACGATGTGGCCGTAGCCGCGCGCGACGATGTGCCGGCTTGCGGGCAGCGTCTTCGCCACTTCGGCGCCGTTCGCGGGTGGCGTGACCGGATCGAGTCCGCCGGAAAGAATCAGCGCCGGGACATCGCTGCGTACGGGCGTCGACGCATCATCGGGAACGGCGCCCTTCGGCCAAGCGTCGCAGACGGCCAGCGCGCGCGCGGCGAGCGCCTTCGAGCGGAGGTTTGCGAGAGCGCTCGCGGCGTCGGCCGGCGCTATGCGCGGCGCGTCCTCCGCGCAGGTCACCGAGTAGTGCAGTGCGTTGTTCATCTGTTCGGCGAGGTCGCCGGTGACGAGCATCGCGCCGGCGTACAACGGGCCGAAATCGCCGGCGGCCGCGCGGCCGATGATCTCCGGCACGAGCGCCGAGAGCTCCGGTGCGTAGATGAGCGGCTGCAGCGCGCCGATGACGTGATCGAACGTGATGCGTTGCATCTGCGATTCGCCCGTGCGCGGATCGGTCAGCGCGATATCGCGGCCCTTCGGCCCGAGCCGGTCGCGGATCGCGGCGAGCGTCGCCGGCAGATCGGGCTGCGCGGCGCGGCAGGAGGGCGCGCGCGCGCACGCGTCGAGTACGGCGGAGAGCGCGACGTCGCGCGTCGGCCAGACGTCGAGGCTCACCTTCATCGATGGCGGCGCCACGCCGTCGAGCACGACACTGCGCACTCGCTCCGGATGCCGGCGCAGGTACTCGAGCGCCGCGCGCGTGCCGTAGGAACCGCCCCACAGATTGATTTTCGCGTAGCCAAGCGCCGCGCGCGCCGCGTCGAGGTCGGCGATCCACGCGGCCGTCGTATATTGCGCCGCGTCCACGCCCTGCGCGGCGAGCTCTTTCGCGCAGGCGACCGCCTTCGGCACCGGATCGAGCTCGAGCGTGGCCTCCGGCGTGTCGTCGGGCTTGAAGGCGGCGCAGGAAAGCGGCGACGAGCGGCCGGTGCCGCGCTGGTCGACGAGCACGATGTCGCGATCCTTGCGCACGCCGGTCAGCGCCGCGGCAAACGGTCCCAGAAAGCTTGCCGCCTGCCCGGGTCCGCCGGCAAGGAGGAACAACGGGTCGGCGCGCGGATTCAACGTGTTGGCGGGCAATATCGCAATCGCAAGCGCGACCTTGCGACCTTCGGGCCTGGCGCGATTTTCCGGAACTTCGAGCGTGCCGCATTGGGCGGCGACCGGCAGCTTCGGCAGGCGGCATTCGGCAAGCGCGACCGACCGCTGCGGGGTGGGGCCGTCGCCGCAGCCGGCGAGGCCCGTGGCGAGGGCGGCCAGCGCGGCAGCGGCGAGTCGGAGAACGGTCATCGCGGCGGATGGTATCAGAGCATGGGTCGGCCCGCCGCCCCCGAACGAAGTCCAAAACCGGCCGGCAGACAAACCGAAATCCTCCGCCGTCGCTATACTGGTCCGACGTCCCCCTGCGCCGACCGGCGCCATCGCCATGACCACGCTCGACCTCGAACCCGGCATCGTCACCGACCTCAGCGACCGCCTGACCTACGCCGGCTACCTTCGGCTCGACAAGCTGCTGACCGCGCAGGAGCCGCTCTCGGGCCGCGCGGATGCTCCGCCGCGGCACGACGAAATGCTGTTCATCATCCAGCACCAGACCTCCGAGCTGTGGATGAAGCTGATGATCCACGAGCTCAAGGCTGCGATCGACTTCGTCCGTCAGGACCGCCTCGCCCCCTGCTTCAAGATCCTCGCGCGGGTGAAGCTGATCCAGAAGCAGCTGTTCGAGCAGTGGGCGGTGCTGGAGACGCTGACGCCGTCCGAGTACGAGGCGTTCCGGCCGACGCTGGGAACTTCGTCGGGTTTCCAGTCGGCGCAGTATCGCGCCATCGAATTCCTGCTCGGGAACAAGCAGGCGGCGCTCGTCGACGTGTTCCGTTACGACGCGGCCATCCACACGGACCTGTCGACCCTGTTGCGCGCGCCGAGCCTCTACGACGAGTTCCTGCGTCATCTCGCGCGGCGCGCGCTGCCCGTGCCGCCGGCCTGCATCGAGCGCGACTGGTCGCAACCGTACACGCGCAATCCGGATCTCGTGCCGGTGTTCAAAACGATCTACGACGACCCGGAGCGCTGGTGGGACGCCTACGAGATGGCGGAAAAGCTCGTCGACGTCGAGGAATCGTTCCAGCTTTGGCGCTTCCGGCATCTGAAGACGGTCGAGCGGACGATCGGCCACAAGCCGGGAACCGGAGGATCGTCCGGCGTCGGCTTCCTGCGGCGCGCGCTGGATCACACTTTCTTCCCCGAATTGATCGATGTGCGGACGGTGATCGGCGCCAGGTAGGGGCCAGGATCGATCGCGTCGGCGCAGCGCCCAAAAGGCCCAGGCGATGAAGGCTCGTCCCGCCACTGTCGAGCGTATCGAGGCCGCCGTCGCGGCCCTTGGCCCCGGACACCTGAACGCGTCGGCCATCCATCGGCACGTCGCACCGCTGTTTTTCCGCACCCTCGACGCGCAACCGAATCGGATATACCTTGCCGGCCATTCCCTCGGGCGCCCGCTCGACGCGGTGGACGACGACGTCCGCGAATGCCTGGCGGCGTGGTACGCGCGGCTGGGCGATGCATGGGAAGACTGGAGCGAGGAGATCGCGGCCTACCGCGCGCGGCTCGCCGCACTGCTCGGCGCGCCGCGTCCCGATTGCATCGTGCCGAAAGCGAGCGCGGGGCAGGGATTGCGCGCGGTGCTCAACAGTTACGATCGTCCGCCGCGTGTCGTCGCGACGCGCGGCGAGTTCGATTCGCTCGACGTGATCCTGCGCGAGTACGCGCACCGCGGCCGCATCGCGCTCACGTTCGTCGCGCCTCGTGATGACGGGGAATTCGACGCCGGCGACGTGATCGCGGCGTTGGCTCCCGGTGCGGACCTCGTCGTCGTTTCGCAGGTCATGTTCCAGACGGGGCAGGTCACGCCGGAACTGCCGGCCATCGTCGCCGCGGCCCACGCGGCACGCGCCCGGGTGCTGCTCGACGTCTATCATTCGCTCGGCGTGATCCCGGTCGACGTTGCGGCACTCGGCGCCGACTTCGCTGTCGGCGGCGGCTACAAGTATCTGCGCGGCGGACCGGGCGCCTGTTTTCTGTATGTCGCGCCGCATCATCTCGACGGCGGTCTCGCCACGCTCGACGTCGGCTGGTTTGCCAAGGAATCGCCGTTCGCCTACGCGCGTCCGGATCCGCCGCGCTACGCCGGCGGCGGCGACGCGTGGCTGGAGTCGACGCCGGCGGTGCTGCCGTTCTACCAGGCGCGCGCGGGCCAGGTGTTCACGCAGGCGATCGGCGTTGCGCGGTTGCGCGCCTACTCGCTCACGTTGCAGGGGCGTCTCATCGCGCTGCTCGCGGAACGCGGAATTGTCGCGGATGGCGGGACCGCCAATCGCGGCGCATTCGTCGTCGTCCGCCATCGCGACGCGCGAGCGTGGTCGGCGGTGCTCGCGTCGCGCGGCGTCGCGACGGACGCCCGCGGCGAATGGCTGCGGTTGTGTCCCGACGTGCTGACGACCGATGCCGAGTTGGTGGCCGCGGCGGTGGCACTCGCCGATGTCGCCGTGAACTATCGAGCGAACTTCTGACTCAGTACACTAGGCTGCGTTGCGCACGATGAATTGGACCAGCGCGAGCAAGGCGAACACGATGGCGGCGGCCAGGAGAACGCCAACGACGACGACCTGGAGCGGTTTGACGATCACCGCGTCCTGCTGCATGTGCTTGCCCTTGCGGACGCCGAAGAAGCTCCAGAACACGGCGCCCGCGACCTGAATCAACGACGCTTGCTTCGGTTCGGCGGAGGCGGGCGGTGGAGCGTCAGGTCGGGTCATCGATGTTCGCCCGTCGTGAATCCAGGCCATGTACCGTGCCGGCGGCACGCCGTGCTGCGTTGCCTATGCCGGCGGATCAATGGTCGTCGCCTTCGGGTGGCTTGGCGAAACGCTCCCGGATGCGACTCTCGTCGAGTTCGCCGAACGTGTAGGAAGCATCCAGCCACATCACGTTGATGATGCCGAAAGCGAGCGCGGCGCCGAGACCCAGAATCCACGTGAAATACCACATCGTCGGTCCCTTTCTTCCCCGTCAGTACAGCGAATGACTGCCGGCCTTCACGTGTTGCACGGTGACCTTCCCGCGCATCACACGATACACCCAGCTCGTGTACGCGACGATCAGCGGCAGGAAGATCACGACGGCCCAGAACATCACCTGGAGCGTGCGGTGGCTCGACACGGAATCCCAGACGGTGAGGCTGCTCGCGGG
Organism: Betaproteobacteria bacterium; assembly: GCA_031360485.1. Classification (GTDB taxonomy): domain Bacteria; phylum Pseudomonadota; class Gammaproteobacteria; order Burkholderiales; family Casimicrobiaceae; genus CAIWHR01. Next base: position 10,320 of record JANMBN010000393.1, read on the forward strand.
TTCGCTCGATGACGGCATGATGAACGGAAACAGCGCGAATCCGGCGGTCAGGACGACACCGGCGACGGCGGCGCAGGACAGCACGAACGCGATTCCGGCGCGACGCCGCGCCGACGCGATCAGCGCGAGCAATGTGGCGCCGAACGCCGCGAGGGGCGCGGCGATCGTCCACGGATGCTTCGAATAGTTGTGAAGCCAGCCGGCAGGCAGCCGCTCGACGGTTTTCGCGGACGGGACGAACCCCGAATCCGCCGGCGGCATGGTGACGATCTGAAAGCCGTCGATGCCGGTGGCGATCCAGTACCCGGCGGCGGCGAAGGCGGCAATGAAGACGATCGCGGCAACACGGGCGGCACGAATGGCGCGCGCCTGCACGGCGCCTTCGGTGCGCAATTGCAGATAGAACCCGCCGTGCATCGTCAGCATCGCGAGGCTCACGATGCCGGCGGTCAGGCCGAACGGATTGAGAAGGTCGACGAACGATCCGGTGTAGAAAACGCGCTGGTCGCCGTCGAAATGGAACGGCACGCCAAGGAGCAGGTTGCCGAATGCGATGCCGAAGACGAGCGAAGGCACGGCGCCGTTGACGAACAAGCCCCAATCCCAGACGCTGCGCCAGCGCGGATCGGTGACCTTGCTCCGATAGTCGAAACCGACCGGGCGCAGGAAAAGCGCGAACAGCGTCACCATCAGCGCAATGTAGAAACCGGAGAACGCCGCGGCATAGACCAGCGGCCACGCGGCGAAGGTCGCACCGCCGGCGGTGATGAACCAGACCTGGTTGCCCTCCCACGTCGGGCCGACCGCATTGAGCGCGACGCGCCGTTCGTCGTCGTTCCGGCCGACGTACGGCAGCAGCACGCCGACACCGAGATCGAAACCGTCGAGGATCGCGAAGCCGACGAGCAGGAGGCCGACGATCGCCCACCAGATCAGCTTCAGCGTCGCGTAGTCGAACACGTAGATCATGCGCCTCCCGCGGCGGAAACGGGTTCGGGTCGGGGCTCGCCGTGGTACCGGCCGGTGCCGAGGCTCGAAGGTCCGAGGCGCACGTATTTGAGCATCAGGTACATCTCGACCACCAGCAGCGCCGTGTAGAAGGCGACGAACCCGCCGAGGCTGAACCAGATCTGGCCCGTCGTGACCGACGACACCGCAAGATGCGTCGGCAGCACCTCGCTGATCGCCCACGGCTGACGGCCGTACTCGGCGACGATCCATCCGAGCTCGATCGCGATCCACGGCAGTGGAATGCTCCACAGCGCGAGCTTCATCACCCAGCGATTGCGCGCGAGCCGGCGCTGCGCGAGGACGATGAATGCTGCGCCGAAGACGAACAGGAACCAGACGCCGAGCCCGACCATGATTCGGAACGACCAGAATATCGGCGCGACGTTCGGAATCGTATCGTTGACCGCGGCCTCTATCTGCGCCGGCGTCGCATCGACGACGGCCGGCGTGTATTTTTTCAGCAGAAGGCCATAGCCCAGATCGGCCTTCAATCGGTCGAATTCCGCTTTCGCGTCGGGCGAGCGGTCGCCCGATTTCAGCCGCTGCAGTGCGGCGTACGCCTTCATGCCGTTGCGGATCCGTGCCTCGTGGCTTTTCTTGAGGTCCTTGATGCCCGTGACCGGCGTGTCGACGGAGCGCGTGGCGATCAGTCCTGTGAGATAAGGGATCTTGATCGCGAAATGCGTCTTCTCCGCCGCCTGGTCCGGAAACCCGAACGCGGTAAACGACGCGGGCGGCTTCACCGTCTCCCATTCGGCCTCGATGGCCGCGAGCTTCACCTTCTGGACTTCGCCGGTCGTGTAGCCGGACTCGTCACCGAGCACGATGACCGAGAGCGCCGACGCGAGACCGAAGCCGGCCGCGACCGCGAACGAGCGGACGGCGAACGACGGGTCGCGCAGCCGCAGCAGGTAATACGACGAGATCCCGAGAACGAACATCGAGCCCGCCACGTAGCCGGCAGCGAGCGTGTGCACGAACTTCGGACCCGCGACCGGATTGAAGATCAGATCGGCGAAGCTCGTGAGCTCCATGCGCATCGTCTCGACGTTGAATTCGGCGCCGACCGGGTTCTGCATCCACGCGTTGGCGATCAGGATCCACAGCGCCGAGAGATTGGAGCCCAGCGCGACCAGGAACGTCACGAGCAGGTGCTGAACCTTGCCGAGCCGGTCCCAGCCGAAGAAGAAAAGGCCGACGAACGTCGACTCCAGGAAAAACGCCATCAGTCCCTCGAGCGCGAGCGGCGCGCCGAAGATGTCGCCGACGTAATGCGAAAAGTACGCCCAGTTCGTCCCGAACTGAAACTCCATCGTGATCCCGGTGGTGATGCCCATCGCGAAGTTGATGCCGAAGAGCTTCCCCCAGAATTTGGTCATGTCGCGGTAGAGTTCCTTGCCCGTCATCACGTACACCGATTCCATGATGACCAGGATCCAGGAAAGGCCGAGCGTCAACGGCACGAACAGGAAATGGTAGAGCGCCGTCACGGCGAACTGCAGCCGGGACAGGTCGACGACGTCAGCGGACGGCATGCGGAAGCTCCGTGAATGGCGAGGGTGCGAGGACCTTTTGCTCGACGCGATGCGGGTCCATCGCCATTTGCGGCGCCGCCGGGGCGCGGAAGAACGCGAACCAGAGGAGACCGAGCACGATCGCCTTGACGATCAGTGCGAGGGTTATGTCGCGGGCAAGCGGGCTCATGCGACCCCACCTCGCACGCCACGGTGCGTTCGGCAAGCGCGACCCTGCCGCCGGTAGCGGCGTAAGCTGACGCGAAGGGGGCATCACGCGACATTATTGCCTTCCCGCGTCGGCGCGTCGAGCGACCGCCGCCTGAAGGCGGCCCCACGATGAAGGCGGCCCCACAAAATGGGCGGTCGTGGGTCCGGCTTCAGCCGGATGCGGCAAGGTGAAGGCGCCCTCGCCATCCCGACGCTGTCGCTGCGGCGAAGTGACCCAAGGCAGCAAGGGCGCTTGAATCCGACGGGGCAAGACCCCATGATCTGTGTAGTCATTACTGGGGACTTCACCATGCGTTTCGACAAGTTGACGACCAAGTTCCAGCAGGCGCTGGCCGACGCGCAGAGCTTGGCGCTCGGCAACGACAACGGCGCCATCGAGCCGCAGCACCTGCTGTCGGCGCTGCTCGACCAGGAAGACGGCGGGACGTCGTCTCTGCTCTCCCGTGCCGGCGTCGCCGTGCCGAAGCTCAAGCTGGCCGTGAAGAAGGCGATCGAAAGGCTTCCCAAAGTGGTGGGCCAGGGCGGCGAAATCGCCGTTTCGCGCGACCTCAACAATCTGCTCAACCTTACCGACAAGGAAGCCACCAAGCGGGGCGACCAGTTCATCGCCAGTGAGCTCTTCCTGCTGGCAGCCTCCGACGACAAGGGCGACGCCGGCCGGCTGCTGAAGGACTCCGGCCTGACGCGCAAGGCGCTGGAGTCGGCGATCGAGGCGGTGCGCGGTGGCGCCGGCGTCGATTCGCAGGAAGCCGAGGGCCAGCGGGAAGCGCTGAAGAAATACACGATCGACCTCACCGAGCGCGCCCGCGAAGGCAAGCTCGACCCCGTGATCGGCCGCGACGACGAGATCCGGCGGACGATCCAGATCCTGCAGCGCCGCACCAAGAACAATCCTGTTCTGATCGGCGAGCCTGGCGTCGGCAAGACCGCGATCGTCGAAGGGCTCGCGCAGCGGATCGTCAACGGCGAAGTGCCCGAGACGCTGAAGGGGAAGCGCGTGCTGTCGCTCGATATGGCGATGCTCCTCGCCGGCGCCAAATATCGCGGCGAGTTCGAGGAGCGCCTGAAGGCCGTCCTCAAGGACATCGCCGCGGATGCCGGCCAGACGATCATGTTCATCGACGAGCTGCACACGATGGTCGGCGCGGGCAAGGCCGAAGGCGCGATCGACGCCGGCAACATGCTGAAACCCGCGCTGGCCCGCGGCGAGCTGCATTGCGTCGGCGCGACGACGCTCGACGAATACCGGAAATACGTCGAGAAGGATGCCGCGCTCGAGCGCCGGTTCCAGAAGGTGCTCGTCGACGAACCGTCGGTCGAGTCGACGATCGCCATCCTGCGCGGGCTGCAGGAGCGCTACGAAATCCACCACGGCGTCGAGATCACCGATCCCGCGATCGTCGCTGCGGCGGAGCTGTCGCACCGCTACATCACGGACCGCTTCCTGCCGGACAAGGCGATCGACCTGATCGACGAGGCGGCCGCGCGGATCCGGATGGAGATCGACTCCAAGCCCGAGGCGATGGACAAGCTCGATCGCCGCCTGATCCAGCTGAAGATCGAGCGCGAGGCCGTGAAAAAGGAATCCGATCCGGCATCGAAGAAGCGGCTCGAGCTGATCGAGCAGGAAATCAGGAAGCTCGAGCGCGAGTACGCGGACTTCGACGAGGTCTGGCAAGCCGAGAAGGCCAGCGTCGCCGGCACGCAGCACATCAAGGAGGAGATCGACAAGGTCAAGCTCCAGATGGAGGAGGCGAAGCGCAGGGGCGACTGGCAGCTGATGTCGGAACTCCAGTACGGCAAGCTCCCGCAACTCGATGCGCAGCTCAAGAAGGAAGACAAGAAGCTCGCGAAAGGCGAGGCGAAGAAGCCGCAGCTCCTGCGCACGCAGGTCGGCGCCGAAGAGATCGCCGAGGTCGTTTCGCGCGCCACCGGCATTCCCGTCTCGAAGATGATGCAGGGCGAGCGAGAAAAGCTGTTGCAGATGGAAGACGCGCTGCACCGGCGCGTGGTCGGCCAGGACGAAGCCGTGCGCCTCGTCTCGGATGCGATCAGGCGCACGCGTTCCGGGCTGGCCGACCCGAATCGCCCCTATGGATCATTCCTGTTCCTCGGCCCGACCGGTGTCGGCAAGACGGAGCTGTGCAAGGCGCTCGCCGAATTCCTGTTCGACTCGGAACAGCATCTGATCCGGATC
>JANMBN010000398.1:0-6624 GCA_031360485.1 Betaproteobacteria bacterium
CAATCCGGAATGCCCGTTCGTCCGGAAGCACTACAACAGCAAGAACATGCAGGAGCTGCAGAAGGAGTGGGGCGCGAAGGACGTCGTGTGGCTGACGATCAACTCGACCAATGCAACCCATAGCGAGTACAAGAACGGCGACGAGATGGCGAGCTGGACGCGCGCGCAGGGCGCGTCGCCCAAAGCCACGCTTATCGACGGCACCAGCGCGACCGCCCGCGCCTATGGGGCGAAGACCACGCCGCACATGTTCGTCGTCGACCCGGCCGGCAAGCTTCTCTACAACGGCGCGATCGACGACAAGCGCTCGTCGAATCCCGCGGACGCGAAGACCGCCAACAACTACGTGCGGGCGGCGCTCGTCGAGGCGACGGCGGGCAAGCCGGTCACCGTTGCGAGCACGACGCCTTACGGCTGCAGCCTCAAGTACTGAGACGCGCGATCGCGATGCTGGCGCGGCACGTCGCCCGGATTTCGCTCGCCGGCATTCGCGCATCCGCGGCACTTTCCGCGCTTGCCGGCGCGGGATTCCTTCTCGCCGGCTGCGGGCCTGCGGGTGAACGGCCGCTGCAAGGCTACATCGAGGGCGAGTACGTGCGCGTCGCGGCGCCGTTCGCGGGCACGCTGCAGAAGCTCGCGGTCAGGCGCGGCTCCGAGGTGGCGCCCGGCGCGCCGCTGTTCGCGCTCGAGCGCGAGAACGAGACCGCTGCGCGCCGCGAGGCCGAGGAGCGATTGCGCGCCGCCGACGCGCGGCTCGCGAACCTCAAGACGGGCAAGCGGGCACCCGAGATCGAAACGGTCGCCGAGCAGCTGCAACAGGCACGTGCCGCGCGGGATCTCTCGGCCGCGAACCTCAAGCGCCAGCTGCAGTTGAGCGCGAGCGGCTTCATCAGCGGCGCCGCGCTCGATGACGCGCGCACGCAATTGAAGCGCGACGAGGCGCACGTCGCCGAACTCGCCGCCGCGTTGGCGACGACGAAGATGCCGGCGCGCGGCGACGAGATTCACGCCGCCGAGGCCGACGCCCGGGCGGCGCGCGAAGTGGTGGCGCAAAGCGAATGGCGGCTCGCGCAGCGCGCCGTGGCGGCGCCCGCCGCCGGCCTCGTCCACGACACCTATTACACGGCGGGCGACTGGGTGCCCGCGGGAAGTCCCGTGGTCAGCCTGTTGCCTCCGGCCAACGTCAAGGTCCGCTTCTACGTGCCGGAGCGCGACCTCGCCCGGGTGAAGCCCGGCGGCGAAATCGCGCTCGCCTGCGATGGCTGCGCGGGTCCGATCGCCGCGACCATCGATTACGTGTCCAATCGCGCCGAGTTCACGCCGCCGGTCCTCTACTCTAAGGAAAACCGGGCGAAGCTCGTCTTCCTCGTCGAGGCCCGTCCGGCGCCGGCCGCCGCCGCCGGGTTGAAGCCCGGCCAGCCCGTCGACGTCAGCCTCCGGTGACGCCGCGCATGAGCGCCGCCGGGCCGCCCCAAGGCGCGAATCGGTCCCCCTCGGGGGGCAGCGCAGCGGCGGTAGCCGCAAGCGTGGGGGTACACCAATGAGCGCGAATCCGGCGAGCGACTTCGCGATCGACGTCCGCGGCCTCGACAAGCATTTCGGCACGCACCACGTCGTCCGCGATCTGGCACTGCAGGTGCGACGCGGCGAGATCTTCGGCTTTCTCGGCCCCAACGGCAGCGGCAAGACGACGACGATCCGCATGCTCTGCGGGCTGCTCACGCCCGACGGCGGCGAAGGCACGTGCCTCGGCTACGACATCCGCCGCGAGGCGTTCGAGATCAAGCGCCACGTCGGCTACATGACGCAGCGTTTCTCGTTTTGGGAGGACCTCACGATCCGCGAGAACCTGCGCTTCATCGCGCGGATGTATGCGCTGAAGGACGGCCGGCAGCGCACGGAGGCGACGCTCGCGTCGCTCGGCCTCGCCGCGCGCGGCGATCAGCTCGCGGGGACGCTTTCCGGCGGCTGGAAGCAGCGGCTGGCGCTCGCCGCATGCCTGCTCCACGAGCCCCAGCTGCTGCTGCTCGACGAGCCGACCGCCGGCGTCGATCCGAAGGCGCGGCGCGAGTTCTGGGAAGAGCTGCACGCATTTGCCGCACGGGGCATCACGGTGCTCGTCAGCACGCATTACATGGACGAAGCCGAGCGCTGCCACAAGCTCGCCTACATCCTCGACGGCCGCCTGCTCGCGCAAGGGACGACCGCCGAAGTCGTCGCGAGCCAGGCGCTCGTCGGCTGGGCGGTGGAAGGACCCGAGCTTCCCGTGCTCGCCCAGCACCTGCGCGGCTTGGCCGAAGTCGAGCAGGTCGCCGCCTTCGGCGAAGAGCTGCACGTCGTCGGACGCGACGCAGCGCGACTCGATTCCGCGCTGGCGCCGTTCGTCGCCGACGCCCGTTATCGCTGGACGAGGGTCGAGCCGGGCCTCGAGGACGTGTTCATCCACCTGATGCGAAGCGCCGGCGACGGCGATGGCGGAACGGGAACGCAGCCGTGAACCGCTATTTTTCGTGGTCGCGCTGGGTCGGCATCGTCGGCAAGGAGTTCATCCAGCTGAAGCGCGACCGGCTCACTTTCGGCATGATCGTCGGCATACCGGTGATCCAGCTCATTCTGTTCGGGTTCGCGATCAACTCCGATCCCAAGCACTTGCCGGCCGCCGTGCTCGACGCCGATCGCAGCGAGTTCTCGCGCAGCATTCTCGCGGGGCTCAAGAACACCGACTATCTCGATTTCGTCCGCGAAGCGGTCGACGAAGCCGACGCCGACCGCCTGCTCACGACCGGCGCCGCGCAGTTCGTCGTCACCATTCCCGAAGGCTTCTCGCGCTCGCTCGTGCGCGGCGAGCGACCGGCGCTGCTGGTCGAGGCGGACGCCACCGATCCGGCCGCGACCGGCAACGCGATCGCCGCGATGAACCAGCTTGCGCAGAACGTGCTCGCGCGCGACCTGACCGGGCCGCTGGCTCCGCTCAACGCCACGCCCGGCGCGTTCGAAGTGCGCATCCATCCGCGTTACAACCCCGAAGCGATCACGCAATACCACATCGTTCCGGGATTGATGGGCGTCATCCTCACGATGACGATGGTGCTGATGACCGGGCTCGCGATCACGCGCGAGACCGAGCGCGGGACGATGGAAAACCTGCTGGCGACACCGGCGACCGCGCTCGAAGTGATGACCGGCAAGATCGTACCGTACGTGCTGATCGGCCTCATCCAGGTGACGCTGATCCTGCTCCTTGCGCGCCTGATTTTCGGCGTGCCGATCCTCGGCAGCCTCGTCACGCTCTATCTGGCGGTGCTGCTGTTCATCGCCGCGAACCTGACGCTCGGCCTCACGTTCTCGTCGCTGGCGCGCAACCAGCTGCAGGCGATGCAGATGACGTTCTTCTTCTTCCTGCCGTCGATCCTGCTGTCGGGGTTCATGTTTCCGTTTCGCGGCATGCCGGGCTGGGCGCAGGCGATCGGCGAGGTGCTGCCGATCACCCATTTCCTGCGCATCGTCCGGGGGGTGCTGCTCAAAGGCAACGGCCTCGCGGAAATCGGCGTCGAGGTCTGGCCGATCGTGCTGTTCATGGCCGTGGTGATCGCGATCGGATTGAGGTCGTTCCGCAGCACGCTGGATTGAGCCGTCGCCGGCCGCGCGCCGATCCGGGCGCGCGCCCCCCGGCGGCGCGCACACCTGCCCGATGGCCGAAGAAGGGGTGCCGGCGCTAAGGTTTTCGCCGGGAAGGCCGATGAGTAACCGAGAACACATCGATGGGGCGGCCATGCAGCAGCGCAATCACATTCATGCACGAGGGTATCGGCCGCCGGCGCAAAGCGTCGATCCATCCTTCCGCATCATCAAGGACCTTGCCGACGATCTCTCCAAGGGCAAGGTCTCGTTTCCGACCTTCATCAACGCGACTGTCAAGATACATCGCGCGCTGAACGACCCGCAGGCCGACGCCGACCGCGTCGCCCGCACCATCAGCGGCGAGCCGCTGCTCGCCGCGAAACTGGTCCATGTGGCCAATTCGGTGGGGCTCGGCGCGCCGGGGAAACCCGTGGCCGATGTCAAAGGCGCGATATTGCGCGTCGGCTACTCGAATGTGCAGGCGATCGCCGCGACCGTGGCCATGAGCCAGCTCGTCGTCGCCAAGGAGATGCAGCCCTTCCTCAAGCGCGCGGAAGCGGTGTGGGGACACAGTCTCGATGTTGCGGCCATCGCCTTCGTGCTGGCCCGCAAATTGACCCGGCTCAACCCCGACGAGGCGTTGTTCGCGGGGCTGGTCCACGATATCGGGCGCTTTTACCTGTTGTCGAAGGTTTCGAAATATCCGGAACTGGCGGCGGATCTCGTCGCGCTCGAAGCCGTGCTCGACGAGTGGCACGCGCCGATCGGCCACGCCGTCCTCGGTACGTTCGGTTTGACCGATGCCGTGCTCGACGCCGTCGCCGAGCACGAGTCGACCCATTATTCCAATGCGCCGAAGACGCTTTCGGAAGTGATCATCGTCGCGAACGTGCGGAGCAAGTGCCCCAATCCGCTCAACCGGCACGATTCGGGCTTTCGGCCGGCCAACGAGGCGGACCTGTCGGAGATGCTCGGAGTCCTGGAGTCGTCGGCCGAAGAGCTGACCTCGCTGGTGGCCGCGCTGCGCGCCTGAGCGGCCGCGCGCTCCCGGCGCGTTGCCTGTCGGGACGCCCTGCGCATGGCACGAGACACGCGTTCCGGCTGACGGAACCGCCAACGCCCGTCGCGCCAAGGCGATAGACTGGCCATCAGACGGGTCAACGGCCTCCCCCATGTATTACGGCGAGAAGTTCAATGCGGTGACTCACCTCGTAGGGGCCGTTCTTGCGCTCGCGGGCGCGATCGTGCTCGTCGTGCTGGCGGCGGTGGGCGGAGACCCGTGGAAGGTGGTCAGCGTCGCCATCTACGGCGTGACGCTCGTGGTCCTCTACAGCTTCTCCGTGCTCTACCACAGCCTGCGCGGGCGCGCCAAGAACGTCCTGCGCGAACTGGACCACCAGAGCATCTATCTGCTCATCGCCGGCAGTTACACCCCGTTTTGCCTGGTGACGCTGCGCGGCCCGTGGGGGTGGTCGCTGCTCGGGATCGTGTGGGGGCTCGCCGTGCTCGGCGGCCTGCTCGAGCTTTGGTCGAGCCGCGAGCCGCGGATCCTGCCGGTGGTGATCTACCTCCTGATGGGCTGGGTGGTCCTCGCGGCGTTGATTCCACTGCTGAAGGCGCTGGGCCCGGCCGGTTTCGCGTGGGTGGCGGCCGGCGGACTTTTCTATACGCTCGGCATCGTCTTCTATGCGCTCGACACCCGGCTCACCCACGCGCATGGTGTCTGGCACCTGTTCGTGATGGCCGGCAGCGCCACTCACTATGTCGCGATCCTGCGCTACGTGCTTTGACTCGGTCGCCTTCTCCCGGATCACCCGGATCCATCCGAAATTGCGCTGCCTTCGATCCGCGCCGGCGTTCAGCGCCACCCGGGGCGCATTGGCGCAGCGGAGCCTTGCCGCGGTCTCGTCCGGCTTTCATCGAAAGCGCCCTGATGGCGTACGATGAACGGCTGAATCGGATCCGGCCGGCATCCGATCCGGCGGCTGCAGCGGTTTCGCCGGCGGGCCCGTCCGATCAGGTCTTGCCCGGGACTCTCCCAAAGGCTAGCGATGAATGCCGGTCAACCTCCTGCCCACAGGGAGACAGTTTGAACCTCGCGTCCCCGATGCTCGCCGTCGTGATGTCCGCCGTCGGAATCGCACATGCCCAGGCTCCCCAGGAATTGTTGCAGCAATACAAGTGCTACCTCTGCCACGCGAACGACGAAACCAGGACCGGCCCCGCGTATGTCGACGTCGCCGGCAAGTACCGGGGCAATCCGCGAGCCCTCGCGATCGTAGCCGCGGTGGTGAGAAAGGGTGCACACGGCCCCGGGCCGTGGCACATGCCGCCGCATCCGGAGGTTTCCGACGTCGACGCGAAGAAGATGGCGCGATACATCCTCTCGCTCAAATAGCGGGCGCGCCGGCTCGATCCCGCGCCAACGCGGGAGCCCCGTTGGAACCGGATAGCTGGCAAGACGGGGTTTGACCATTTGCTCCACGCGGCAAACCTCCGGTTCCCGCATCGAAGAGGCGCGCGCACATGGCAGTACGTCACAGGGAATGGCATCGCACGGACCGCATCGGCTGGTTGCGCGCGGCGGTACTGGGTGCCAACGACGGCATCGTTTCGACGGCGAGCCTGGTGCTCGGCGTCGCCGCCGCGCATGCGACACATGGCAACGTGATGGTCGCGGGGATCGCCGGCCTGGTCGCGGGAGCGATGTCGATGGCTGCCGGTGAGTACGTGTCCGTCCGCTCGCAGGCCGACTCCGAACAGGCCGCGCTCAACATGGAACGCGCGGAGCTCGAAGCCGACGACCAGGGAGAACACCGGGAACTGACGGCGATCTACGTCGGCCGCGGCCTCGATCCGGCGCTCGCGAAAAAAGTGGCCGAGCAGCTCATGGCCCACGACGCGCTGGGGGCGCACGCCCGCGACGAACTCGGCATCTCCGAGACGCTGAGTGCGCGGCCGATTCAGGCGGCGTTCACCTCGGCGGCCAGCTTCGCCGTCGGC
>JANMBN010000399.1:0-3015 GCA_031360485.1 Betaproteobacteria bacterium
GCCGAGCGCCACCTCGTCGCGACGCTGCGGGACGAGCACGGCGTGCTGCCGCCCGCGGCGCCGGACTTCTACCGGCGATTCGGCGGGCTCGGCTGACCACCGCCTTCGGACGCCGGCGCCACGCACGCCGGTCGCCCGAAAATGAAGCCGCCGGGGGCATTGTGCCGCCCGGTCAACCGGAGGTCATTCCCATTCGTTGTTGCTCCAATGAGTGCGATATCGCACGGAACGCTCGGGGGGGACTGGAATAGTCTGGACCGGGTGTGGCGCCGTCAAGCGTGGAGGTCGGAGGCATTGCCGACGTCCAACGACCCGAATTCGGAGACAGAACTGGAGGGCGGACCATGCGTCATGGACTGATCGTGCTGTGGATGTTGTTGTGCTCGGCGGCGCCGGCCGCTGCCCAGGTGAGCGTCGGCATCGGACTTCCGGGTGTAAGCATCGGGATCAACCTGCCGGTCTACCCGCAGCTCGTCCGCGTGCCGGGATATCCGGTCTACTACGCGCCGGGTTTGAGTTCGAACTACTTCTTCTACGACGGCATGTACTGGGTCTACGAGGAGGACAACTGGTACGCCAGCTCCTGGTACAACGGGCCTTGGGCGCTTGTCGCCCCCGCGGCGGTGCCCGTGTACGTCCTCCGCGTGCCCGTGCGCTACTACCGGCGCCCTCCTGTGTACTTCCACGGGTGGCGGGCCGACGCGCCGCCGCGCTGGGGTGATCATTGGGGCCGCGACTGGGACCGGCAACGCAGCGGATGGGACCGGTGGAATCGCAACGCCGCTCCGCCGCCGGCGCCGCTGCCTCACTACCAGCAGCAGTATTCGGGGAACCGGTATCCCCGGGCGGAGCAGCAGCCCGGGCTGCAAGGCCAGTATTACCGGCACCAGCCGCGGGACGCGGCGGTACAGCAGCACTATCAGCAGCAGGGCATCCCGGTAGCGCCAGCGCCCTCCGCGCGGCGCGGCGAACGTTCCGGGTGGGATCAATATCAGAAGGGGCCCGGGCAACCCGGCCGGCCGAATCCGAACAACGAGCCGGGGCAGCACTGACGGGCGTCGATGCGGACGCCCCGCGACGGCCGCGCCCCTCCGCGCGGCCGTCGCGGATGCACGCGGCAGCTTCGGCGCGCCAGCGCACGACCGCCGTGGTTGGAACAACCCGTTTCGCCGGGTCATAATCGCTGTCGGTCCCACCCCCGACGGAGAAGCTCGTGCCCGCATCGAAACGAAGGATCGGCATCATCGGCGTCGGCTTCGGCGCGCAGGTTTACGTTCCGGGCCTGCAATCCGAAGGCTGGGACGTGGCGGCCGTCTGCAGTCGCAGCCGCGACAAGGCGGCGAAAGCCGCTGCCGCGGCGAACATCGCCGACGTGCACACCGACCCCATGGAGCTCATCCGTCGGGACGATCTTGCCGCCGTCGCGATCACCACGCCTCCGGGCGCCCACCGCGACCTCTCCATCGCGGCGCTGAAAGCCGGCAAGCACGTTCTCTGCGAGAAGCCATTCGCGATCGACGCGAAACAGGCCGCCGAGATGCGCGATGCCGCCGAACAGAGCGGGCGAACGGCGATGGTCGGGCACGAATTCCGGCACACGCCGCAGCGCGCCTACATCAAGCAGTTGCTCAGCGACGGCTACATCGGCAAGTTCCAGCTCTGCACGATCGAATTGTCGCTCGACCGCTATGTGTCGCCGCAACCGCGCCCGCTCACCTGGAACGCCTTCAAGGCCGAAGGCGGCGGCTTGCTCGGCGCGCTCGGCTCCCACTACATCGACGCGCTCCGCCACTGGTTTGGCAACGTCGCTTCGGTGAGCGGGCGCCTCGCCACGCTGCGGCCCGATCTGGTGGATGCCGCGACCGGCGCGGTCGTGAAATCCGAGACCGACGACACCTACCTGTTCACCCTCGAGTTCAAGGCCGGCGGAATGGCCACGATGAGCGCGTCCTTCGCCGCGACGCCGGCGCGCGGCGCGAAGATCGTCGTCATGGGCGACAGCGGCACGCTGATCGCCAAGCAGCCCGGGCCCAATCCGCTGGAGAACGGCGTGGTGGTGGGGAGTCGCGACGGCTCGCCGCTGCAGGCGCTCGCGACACCGGGAAAGTACACTCCGTTCACCGACGCCCGCGACCACCGCCTGATGGCGTTTCGGCTGCTGGTTCGCGACTTCAACGCGGGCATCGAGCGAGGCGCGTCGCCGGCACCCAACTTCACCGATGGCCTGCGCTGCCAGGAAATCCTCGATGCCGTGCGCGCGTCGTCCGGGTCCGGGAACACGGTGAGACTTGCGTGACGGGGCGCGGGAGCCCATTCGTCCTGCAAGGGGTACTTCCCGGTTGCCGTCCCCGTTTTCCGGGAATCCGGCGCTCTGTGCCGTTCGCGCGGCGATTCGATCAGCACCACGGCGCCCGATTGCCCGCCGCGCTTCCATACGACTCGAGAGTCGGCCGACCATGATCTGCGTGATTCACGCGCATCCCTACCTCAGCCGATCGCGCACCAATCGCGTGCTGGCGGAGGCGCTGCGCGCAGTGCCCGATCTCGAGTTGCGCACGCTCTACGACCTCTATCCCGACTTCGACATCGACGTCTTCGCGGAACAGCAGGCGCTCGCGCGGGCGCGGCTCATCGTATGGATGCACCCGGTGTATTGGTACAGCGTTCCCGGGCTGCTCAAGCATTGGTTCGACAAGGTGCTCGCATTCGGGTGGGCCTACGGCGAAGGCGGCACGGCGCTCTCCGGCAAACATTGCCTGTGGGTGCCGACCACCGGCGGCGATGCGCGCGCCTTCAGCCCGGCGGGCCTGCACGCCCATCCCTTCGCGGCCTTCGCGCCAGCCGTCGAGCAGACCGCGCGCTTTTGCGGAATGCACTGGGAGACACCACACATCGTCCATGGCGCGGATTCCATCGACGACGCGCGGTTGTCCGAGCTTGCGGCGGCATTGACGGACCGGCTGGCGCAGTGGCGCACGACTCCGGCGCCGGCCGGGGCGGCGTCATGATGGTCGC
>JANMBN010000174.1:0-14905 GCA_031360485.1 Betaproteobacteria bacterium
GGCGAATGCCTGAAACGGATTCCGCTCGATCGGCGCATCCGCTTGCTGGGGGTGCGCGTCGGTTCGCTGTGCGCCGCCGGTGCCGCCGAATCCGCGCCGCGGGCAGGGCGCGCCGAGGCGACGCCGTCGTTGTTCGATGCGGTCGGGCCGCGCTGACCGGCGCCGAAGCGGCAACGGCGTGCGACCTGAGCGGAGGATCCCCGGCCGTCAACTCACTTGAACGGGCTCGGCTGATGCCGCTCGAGCCAGAGGCTCACGTCTTTCGACATGCTTCCGCCGACGATCCAGGCCGCCTCGAACGCGACCAGCGAGAAATTCTCGCCGCGTATGCGTTCGAACTGGGCCCGCATGTCCGCTTCCGGTTCCGTCGAGGCAAAGGCGACGGCAGCCGTATGCTCGCCGAACCCCATCAGCACGAAATCCTTCTTCGAAAGGGCCGCCACCGTGTTCTTGACTTCGGCGACGAGAAGGCCGCTTTCCTTGAGGCTCGAATAGAACATCTGGACAACGTAAAGCCGCACGGCTCCCCCTGTGGGTTGGTCAGGGGCAAATGATACAGGCCCGAGGCCGGCATCCCGAATCCAGCCACGCTCGCGTGGCTTGCGCCGGCAGGCGGCACGCGTAGCATGTAGGGTCCGTTGCGACGCCGATCACCCCACGCCAACCCGAGGAATCAATGATAGCCGCCAACATTCTCGCCACGATCGGGAACACACCGCATATCCGCGTCAACCGGCTGTTCGGCCCATCGAGTTCCGTCTGGATCAAGTCCGAGCGCTCAAACCCCGGCAGCTCGATCAAGGATCGGATCGCGCTTTCCATGGTCGAGGATGCCGAGGCGACGGGCAAGCTCAAGTCTGGCGGTACGATCATCGAGCCGACCTCCGGCAACACCGGCGTCGGCCTGGCGATGGTCGCCGCGGTCAAGGGGTACAAGCTGGTACTGGTGATGCCGGACAGCATGTCGATCGAGCGGCGGCGGCTGATGCTCGCGTACGGCGCGACGTTCGTGCTGACGCCGCGCGCCGAAGGCATGAAGGGTGCGATCGCGAAGGCGCAGCAACTGATCGCCGCGACTCCGGGCTCGTGGATGCCGCAACAATTCGACAACCCCGCCAACATCGAGGTGCACGAGCGCACCACCGCGCGCGAAATCCTCGTCGATTTCCCCGACGGGCTCGACGCGCTGATCACGGGTGTGGGCACCGGCGGCCACATCACCGGCTGCGCGCGCGCGCTGAAGAAGGCGTGGCCGTCGCTCAAGGTCTTCGCCGTCGAGCCCGCCGCATCTCCCGTCATCTCTGGCGGCGCGCCGTCGCCGCATCCGATCCAGGGCATCGGAGCGGGTTTCATTCCGAAGAACCTCGACACCGCGTTGCTCGACGGCGTCATCAAGGTCGACGCCGAGGCGGCGCGAGAGATGGCGCGCCGCGCCGCGCGCGAAGAGGGCGTGCTCGTCGGCATCTCGTCGGGCGCCACGCTCGCCGCGATCGCGCAGAAACTGCCCGACCTGCCGGCGCGATGCCGCGTGCTGGGGTTCAACTACGACTCCGGCGAACGGTACCTGTCGGTGGAGGGGTTCCTGCCGACCGAGTGACGTGAGACGGCGCGGGAACCCGGCGCCGTCCGCGAGCCGGGCCGTCGTTGGGGCAGCGCAGAACAAGTACCGGCCGGCTTCCCGACGCTCAAGGCCCCGGCCGCCGCCGGTGCCAATCGGTCACCGCCTGGAACGCCCGGCCGATCCGCACCAGGTTCGCATCGGCGAACGGCGCCCCGACGAGCTGCACGCCGATCGGCAGCCCTTCCGACGAGAAACCCGCCGGCAACGACAACGCGCAGGCACCGAGATAGTTGGCGGCGCGCGTCCAGATCGCGAGCGGCGTCGTGGACTCGTCGACCTCGGCGATCGGCGTCGCGGTGATCGGCAATGTGGGCGTCAGCAGCGCGTCGCGATCGCGCATCCAGCCCGCGAACGACGCGACCGCGCCGCGCTGCTGGCGGATTTCGTCGATGTAGTCGGCGGCTCCGATCGATTTCCCGCCGAGGACGCGGCGTTTCACCCACGGGTCGATGTCGAGGCGCTCATCCTCGATGTATGCGCGATGGATGGCGTAGGCCTCGGCGGCGATGATCCGGCCGTTTCTCGCCATCATGTCGTCGAAATCGAACGGCATGCGTTCCTCGTCGACGATCGCGCCGAGATCGCGCAGTGTGGCGATCGCCTCGTGAAACGCCCGCTCCGCATCGGGGATGACGTTCGCCGGGAACTGCCCGGCCGCGAGCGCGGTGATGCGCATGCGGCGAATGTCCGCGACACCCGCGAGCGCTCCTTCGAAATCGATGCGCGGCACGTGCAATGTCGCCGTGTCGCGCGGATCCGGCCCCGCCATCGCGGCGGTCAGCCATGCGGCGTCCTCGACCGTGTGTGCGAGCGGACCGACCGAGTCGAGCGTGGTCGACAGCGGCACGGCGCCGTAAAGGCTCACGAGACCGTACGTCGGCTTCAAGCCCGTCAGGCCGCAGAGCGCCGCGGGAATGCGGATCGACCCGCCCGTGTCGGAGCCGATCGCCGCGGGGGCGAGACCGCCGGCGACGGCGACCGCCGAGCCGCTCGACGAGCCGCCGGCAACGCGATGCGTGCGCATGTCCCAGGGATTCCACGGCGCGCCCATCGGCTGGTTGCGCCCCCAGCCCCCGAACGCGAACTCGACCATGTGCGTCTTGCCGAGAGGGATCATCCCCGCGGCGACGAGGCGCGTCACGGCCGTCGCCGTGTGATCCGAGATCCGCCCGAGCCAGCTCCGCGATCCGGCCGTGGTTTGTCGTCCCGCGAAATGCAGCAAGTCCTTCAGCGCGATCGGCAGGCCGGAAAGCGGCCCCCGCGCGGCCCCCGCGCGGCGCTCGCGGTCGGCGGCGTCGGCGCGCGCGAGCGCGTCGGAACGATAGACGTCGACGAACGCGTGCAGGCGACCGTCGAGCGTGTCGATCCGCGCGAGGCAGGCCTCGACGATTTCGCGCGAACTCGTCCGGTCCTCGGCAAGGAGTGCCGCGAGTTCGGTCAGGGGGAGGAACGGCAGGTTGTCCGGCATGGGGTCGGCTGGCGAAGATCGTCAAAGCGCGATAATCTCACCCGATCGGTGGCGCCGTCATCCTGGCGTCGCCGGCACACGACGCGGAGAACCCATTGGAAGAGCCATCTGCATTGCGCGGCGTCATCGCGCCGGTCGTCACGCCGTTTGCGCCGGACCTGCGGCCCGACGCCGCGAGGCTCATCAGGCATTGCCGCTGGTTGCTCGCGCGCGACGCGGGCCTCGCGGTGTTCGGCACGACGTCCGAGGCGAACTCGCTGTCGGTCGCCGAAAAGGTCGCGCTGCTCGACGCGCTGGTCGACGCCGGGTTGCCGCCCGCGCGGATGATGCCCGGGACCGGGTGCTGCGCGCTCACCGACACCGTCGAGCTCACGCGTCATGCGGTGCGGCGGGGGTGCGGCGGGGTGCTGATGCTGCCGCCGTTCTATTACAAGGGCGTTTCCGACGACGGCCTGTTCGCGAGCTATTCCGAGGTGATAGAGCGCGTGGGCGAGGCCCGCCTGCGCATTTACCTGTACCACATCCCGCAGGTCTCGCAGGTGCCGCTCTCGCCGGCGCTGATCGAGCGCCTCCTCGCCGCGTATCCCGGCACGGTGGCCGGCATCAAGGACAGTTCCGGCGACTTGAAGAGCGTGCTCGGGCTGCTCGAGCGCTTCGCGCAGCGCGGGTTCGCGATCTATCCGGGCAGCGAGAGCCTGCTGCTGGCCGCGATGCGCGGTGGCGCCGCCGGGTGCATCAGCGCGCAGGCCAACGTCAACGCGGGGGCGATCGTCGACCTCTATCGCGGTTGGCAGCAGCCCGGCGCCGACGCTCGGCAGGCGGCGCTCGACGCGCTGCGCGCGGTGCTGGTGAAATTCCCGGTGATCGCCGCGCTCAAGGCGATGATCGCGCACCACGCGCGCGACGACGCCTGGGCGATGGTGTGGCCGCCCCTCGTCGCGCTGAGCGCCGAAGAGCGCGCGGCGCTGTTCGGTTCGCTGCCGGCGGACTTCGCGATGCCCGGCCTTTGATCTGTGACCGGCCCCGAAGCCCTCGCCTCGTCGCTGTAGCGGACAACGGTTCCGGTACGCGGGGGTGAGCCGCGGAGTTCGGCCGCGTACGGTTCGTCCCGGGAGCCGGCGCGCGGCGCCGAGGCGAATTCCGGCGAAGTCGTGCATACTTCATCCTGTGCACTTTGCCGGAAGGATCGAGGGTCCCGGATCTCCCCGGGCCGCCGGAGTTCTGGAAATGGAACCATTGGTATTGACCGTCGACATGGCGGGGCTCCCCCAAGCCTGGGTCGAGCTCGAGGAGGCGATCACGTACCACGCGAAGCAGATGGTCGCGTGGTCGGTCGGGCGCGAAGTCCGCGAGTTTCGCGGCGGCTGGCAGAAGAACGGCGTGCGTTCGCGCATCGCGACGCGGTCGATTCTGGCCATCAAAGGCAGCGGCGCGGGCGCGCACCGGCATGCGCCGGGCCTGACCAACCAGATGCTGTTCGTGCGCGATCGGCAGGTGTGCGCGTACTGCGGCGGCCGCTTCATGCTCCGCGATCTCTCGCGCGACCACGTCGTGCCGGTGTCGCGCGGCGGCACCGACACGTGGACCAACACGGTGACGGCGTGCCGCGGCTGCAACACGCGCAAGGGCGGTCGCTCGCCCGAGCAGGCGCGCATGCCCCTCCTTTACGTGCCTTACGTGCCGAATCGCCACGAGCATTTCATCCTCAGGAACCGGCGAATTCTCGCCGACCAGATGGAGTACCTGCTCGCCGGCGTGCCGCGGACAAGTCGGCTGCACGCGGCGGCGCACGCGGCGCACGCGTAGTCGATCCACGCGGTTTCCCGCCTGCGGCGGCGCCTGCGCGGAGTATTCGCGCGACGCCTTCCTGGACGCGCGCCGAACCACGCGCTTTCGTGTAAATCCTGCCACGGCGGGCAATAGTTACCGGGCCGGCGGAGCCCCGCCGTTCCGCCCTGCGCGAATTTCCCGGGCTACGCGCAAAAAAACGCAATGGCACGTCGATTGCTGAGAACCCCGTACGGGATCGGCGAAACGATTCGACCGACATGACGCCGGGCCGCCGTCTTCGATGCGAAGGCGGCCAGGGGCAATGAAGGGCCGGGACTCGTGAGGTTTGAAGCCAATGCCGAAACGCTCCGCGTTTTCGCAATCAACCCATAGAAAGGGGAAATGCCATGACCAGGAAACTCGTGCTGCTGCTTGCCACGCTCATGTTCGGTTCCATTTCGCTGACCGCATGCAACACCATGCAGGGCGCGGGCCGGGACGTCGAGAAGGCCGGCCAGAAGGTGCAGGAAGAAGCGCAGGAGCACAAGAAGTATTGATGGAGGTCGCGGGTCCGGGCCGTCGGCCGCGACGATTCGAGTCGGCGGCCGGCGGCCCGCATCGTTTGCGGGTCGACGCCGGGAGGGGCGATGATGGACAGCTACAGGCTGGACGCCGATTTGCGATCGCCGGAGGGGAGCGAGGGACAGGAACGTCCTCGACACCCGATCGAAACGCGCACCGTCGCGCTGGTCGCGCTGGCGCTGATCGTGCTGCCGTTCGCGCTCTATGCGGGGGCGGCCTTCTTCATTCCGCTGTTCGTCAGCCTGTTCACGAGCTACGCGCTGTCGCCCGTCGTGGACTGGATGGAGCGTTGCCGGGTGCCGCGCGGCGTGGGGGCCGCGATAACCATGTTGCTCGTCATCGCCGTTGCGAGCCTGGGCATCCAGAAGGCGATTAACGGGGCGACCGACGTGCTCGAGGAGTTGCCGCTGGCCGTGCAGCAGCTTCGCCATGCGGTCACCTCGTGGGAGCGCGACGGACGAGGGCCGTTGAAACAGGTGCGCAAGACGGCCGACGAGCTGCAGAAGCTTGCGGGTGCGACGACGGCGGCCGGCGCGAAACCGGCGTCGTCCGCGCCGCCGCCTGCGGCGCCGGCAGCTGAATCCAAGACGCTGGTCGTGGCGGGCACCGCGGGCATGGCGATCTTCATCGGCCAGCTCGTCTCGGTTCTGTTCCTGACCTATTTTCTGCTCGCTGCCGGCGACCTCTTCCGCCGCCGGCTCATGCAGGCGATGGGACCGTCGCTCGCCACACGCAAGAAGGCGCTGCAGATCCTGAATCAGGTCCACGAGGTGAGCCAACGCTATTTCGCCCTCGTGCTGGCGATGAACATTGCCGTCGGAATCGCCACCGCAACGGGGTTGTACCTGCTCGATGTGCGGCACCCGTTGTTCTGGGGCATCGCGATGGCGATCCTGCACACGATTCCGTATCTCGGCGCGGCGGCGGTGACTGCGGCCGTCGGCTTGATTGCCTTTCTGCAGTTCGAAAGCGTCGGACCGGCGGTCGCCGCCGCCGCGGTGCCTCTGGTCGCGGCGACGCTGATCGGGATCTGGCTGCAGACGGCGCTGATGGGCCGGGCCGCGCGAATGAACGCCGTGGTCGTCTTCGTCGCGCTCCTTTTCTTTGGCATGGTCTGGGGCGGATGGGGGCTCCTCCTCGCCTTTCCGATCATGGCGACGGTCAAGATCGTGTTCACGGAAATCGAACGCCTCAAACCGGTTGCGTTGCTGATGGGCGACTGAAATGGCCACGACAACGCCCCGGCGCTTGCTGCGCGCCGTCTGGCTCGCCGCGACACTGCTCGTCGCCGGGTGCGCAACGCTGCCGCCCGGCCTCGACGCGCCAAAGCCCGAGTCGACGGCCCTTGCGCAGCCGGAATCGACGACGCTTGGCAAGCGTTTCGACGCGCGCGCCAGGGAACATGCGGGGCTTTCCGGCTTCCATCTGCTCGTCGACGGGACCAACAGCTTCGCCATGCGGATGCGGATCGCGGAGAAGGCGGAGAAGACGCTCGATGTCCAGTATTTCGTGCTGCAGCAGGACGACACGGGGCAGCTCTTGCTCGGCGCCCTGCTGGCCGCCGCGGACCGAGGCGTGCGTGTGCGGCTGTTGCTCGACGACGCGCTCGGAATCGACGGCGACACGAAGATAAGGCCGCTCGCGGCGCACGAGAACATCGAAATCCGCATCTTCAATCCCTATGTGACGCGGCAGGAGCTCGGCTTTCTGCGGGGAATCGAGTTCCTGCTCCAGGCCGGCCGGCTCAACTACCGGATGCACAACAAGCTCTTCATCGGCGACAACGCCGTTGCCGTGACCGGGGGCCGCAACGTGGGCGACGAGTATTTCCAGGCGAGCACGGAACTCGAGTTCGGCGATTTCGATCTCGCGGTCGCCGGACCGATGGTGCGGCAGCTGTCGCAAAGCTTCGACGTCTACTGGAACGATCGGCTCGCGGTCCCGGTGGAGGCGCAGCCCCTCGGCAAGCCGTCGGCCAGGGACCTCGAGGCCTGCCGCGAGGCCCTGGCGGAACACAAGCAGAGGATGGCGACATCGGATTACGTTCGCTCGCTGCCCCGGAACGACTTGCTGGCGGACATGCTGTCGGGGAAACAAGCTCTCGTCTGGGCGAAGGCTGCACTCGCGTACGACGCTCCGGACAAGGCGGCTACCGTCAACCAGGAACAGCCGGGGCAGCTGATGTGGAAGCGCGTCGCGATGGCCGCCGAGGCCGCCAGGACGGAGCTCATCATCGTCTCGCCGTATCTCGTGCCGGGAGCGTCGGAGATGGAGCTGATCCGGCGATTGCGCGAGCGGGGAGTGCGCATTCGGATCCTCACGAATTCGTTGGCCTCCACCGACATGCCGGTCGTCCACAGCGGATACCGCCGCTATCGCGTGCCGCTGCTGCAGATGGGCGTCGAGCTGTACGAGGTGCGCCCGCAGCTGGGGCAGCCGGTAACGAAGCGCGGGCCCATCAAGTCCGGAAGCTCCGGCGCGTTCGCGCTGCACGCGAAGGTGTTCGTGTTCGATCGCGAGCGGGCTTTCGTCGGCTCGATGAATTTCGACCAGCGGTCGCTGCGCGTCAATACGGAGCTCGGCCTCATCATCGACAGCCCGCAGGTCGCGCGCGACATCGCCGCGCGTTTCGAGGCAATCACTGCGCCGGCGAACAGCTACAAGGTGCTCCTCGAACCCGCCAATGCCTTCGGCGTCCGGTCCGTCCGATGGCTCGGCGCGGACGCCGGCAAGGCGGTGAGCTTCGACTCGGAGCCCGACGTCGATGCCGTCAAGCGCGGCTGGATCGAGACTCTGTCGTTGCTGCCGCTCGACGGCCTTCTCTAGCGTACCGAGTCCGACGACTTCCGCGCCGGCCGCGCATCGGAAACCGTCCTACATCACAATCAGCCGGCGCCCGATGCCCGGTGCCTTGAACAGACCCGAAACTGGCGACGCGGAATGTTCCGCTGTCAGGGATATTGGAGAACGGGATGAAACCAAACGAGGTGAGAGTCGGACGCGCGGTCAAGCGCGGCATCGGGCGAAAGGTGCGCGCGCGGGCAATCCTGTCGATCATGGGTGCCGCATGGCTGGGCGGCTCCGTCGATGCCGCGGTATTCACGGACCAGGCTGACGTGACCGCGGTGCGAGGCGTGTTCAATCCGGCGTCGGAAACGCGTTGCTGGGTGGAACGGGAACAGATTGTCAGCGAGCGCCGCCGTGACGGCAGCGACGTCAACGTCCCGGCGGCCATCATTGGCGGCATCATCGGCGGCGTGGCCGGCCACCAGATCGGCGGAGGCCGGGGGCGTGATGTGGCGACCGCGGGCGGCGCGGTGGCGGGCGCCCTGGTCGGCGGCAATATCGGACGCGACGAATCGGGCGGCGGCGACCGGATCACCGAGCGGCGCGTCGAGCGTTGCCGGGAGATGCCGCGCAGCGCACAGCCCGTTTACTGGGACGTCGACTATACCTACCGCGGGCTGGCGTTCAGCACGCAGCTCAACTACGAGCCCGGGCCGCAGATCCCCGTCCGCGTGAGCGTCGATCCGCAATGATCGGGGAATGCGAAATCCCTCCCGGACACGCGGTCCGGGAGGGCCGCGATTGACCGGGGCCGGTTCGCAGCCGGCGCCTAATCTCGCGTCCGGGCGCCGAAAGTGAGCCCCTCGACGAGCTGCCGCTGCATCAGGAAGAACACGCCGACCGGCGGCAGGGCCGCGAGGATCGAGCCTGCCGAGACGAGCTGCCACGACGTCTGCCACATCCCGCGCAGCGATTGCAGTCCCGCGGTGATCGGGCGGATCGAATCGGACTGCACCAGGACGAGCGACCAGAAGTAGTCGTTCCAGACGAACGTGAAGACGAGCACGGAAACGGCGGCAATCGCCGGCCGGACGAGGGGCAGAACCACGCGCCAGAATACGGCGAGCTCGCCGGCCCCCTCGATCCGCGCCGCATCCAGAACGGCGTCAGGCAATTCCCGGATGAAGTTGCGCATGAACAGCGTGCAGAATCCGGTCTGAAATGCGGTGTGAAACAGGATGAGCATCGCCCGCGAATCGTAAAGCCCCAGCGCGATCGCGAGATCCCGCACCGGAATCATCAGCACCTGGGAGGGCACCAGATTGCCCGCGACGAACGCCATGAGCAGCAGGCGATTTCCCCTGAATTCGTGTTTGGCGAGCGCGAATCCGGCCATCGACGCAAGGACTACGCTGCCGATCACGGACGGAATCGTGATGACGAAGCTGTTCAGTATGAACTGCGCCATGCGCGAACCGGTCAATACGGCCCCGTAGTTCTCGAAGAAGCGGATCTCGGCGGGCCAGCTCCAGAAGTTGCCGCGGTTCAGCTCGTCGATCGAGCGAATCGAGGTGAGGGCGACCCCGGCGAGCGGCAGCAGCCAGACCGCGAGGCTGGCGATGACCGCGACGCGGTAGCCGGCGCGCGCGATGACTCCACGCCGGGCAATGGGCGCGGGAAACATCCGGCCTACCTTTCCCGCCGGAACATCTGCCACAGCAGGACAACGATCAAGCCGCTCATCAGCGCGAGCAGCACCGTCGCGATCGCTGCACCGTAGCCATAGCGCAGACCGACGAACGTCTGCTCGAACATGTAGTACGCGAGGACGGTCGAGCTGTTGTAGGGGCCGCCGAGCGTCATTATCATCACGTAATCGAAGCTGCGCAGCGCAGCCACGGCGCACACCATCGCGACGATGAAATTGACGGGGCGCAACTGCGGGAGGACGACGTGCCGGAACAGGGACCAGCCTTTCGCGCCGTCGACCCGCGCCGCGTCGATCAGCTCGGGCCGCAGCGTCGCGAGGCCGGTCAGGAAGAGGATCATGCAATAGGCCGTCTGCGGCCAGAGCCCGGCAGCGATCATCGCGTAGAGAGCGCCCTGCTCGCTGTCGAGCGGCGCGGCGGAGGGCAGTCCGAGTCCGGCGAGAATGCTGTTGAATAGCCCGAGACGCGCGTTGAAGAACCAGCTGAACACGAGGCCCACCACCACCTGGCTTATCACGAACGGCATGAAGAAGAGCGAGCGCACCACGCGCATGCCGGACAGCGTCTGATTCAGAAAGACGGCCAGCGCCAATCCGAAAACTGGCGCGAGAAGGTAGCAGCCGAGCCAACGCAGGTTGTTGGCCAGCGCCTTGCCAAAGACCGGATCGGCGAACAGCTCCCGATAGTTGCCGAGGCCCACCCATGTCCTGGCGCCGACACCGCTCCAGTCGTAAAAGGAGATGCCGATGCTCGCGAAGATAGGATAGACGACGAAAAGCGAGAACAGCAGGCATGCCGGCGCCAGCAGGATGACCGTGGACAAGCCGACGTGCGGTGCCCGCTTTCCCGCACCGGCGGCGCGGCTGCCCGCGCGGACGGGAGCTTGCGCCAGGGTGCGGGTCACGGGCTACTGCGCGGGCGCGGGGTTTTCCGGCGCGCCATAGATACGCGAACGGGCGCGCTCGATGGTCGGCAGGATCGCGTCGAGACGATCGGGGTTCAGCATGAATTCCTGGAACCCTTTCATGGCGATGTTCGCGAGGTCCTCGCTGGTATCGCGGTCGAAGTACTGGGCGAGGCCGTCTGCCGTGGCCAGAAGATGGCGCCCCTGCATCAGAAAACGATCGGCCGCCGTAGCGGATCGCAAGTTGACCGGAATCTGCAGCAGCGCCTTGTTGAGCGTCTCCTGCACGTCGGCGCGCATGACGAACGCGAGGAATCTCTTCCCGTCCTCCTTGTTGCGCGCCCGCGCGGGGACGTGGAGCGTGTTCATCGGCGCATCCTCATACTGGCCGACGCCGGATCGCAGGGTCGGAAAGCGGACGAAATCCATGCGGTCGCGCATGTCGGCCGTGAAGTTGGCGACGATGTAATTGCCGATCAGCATCATCGCGGCCTGGCCCCCGTACAACAGGGCCTGGCTTTCCTGCCAGCTGGACGAGGCGTGGTTGCGGCTGAAACACCCGCGATCGATCAGCTCTCGCCACAGAGCGAAGATTTCGCGCACGCGGCGGTCGGTGTAGGCGACCTTGCCTTGCATCAGCTCCGTGTGAAACGCCAGTCCGTTGAGGCGGAGGTCGAGGTAGTCGAACCAGGCGGCCGCCGGCCAGAGGTCCTTGGTGCCGATCGCAAACGGCTCCACCCCCCTGGCTTTCAACTTTTCGCAAGCGGTGACGAGATCGCGCCAATCGCGGGGCGGCTCCTGCACGCCGGCCGCGGCAAGGACGTCGCGGCGAAAATAGAGGCCGACCTGATAGTAGGTGTACGGGACGCCGTACTGTCGGCCGCCGACGCTGACGAGATCGAGCGCCGACCGGTGCAGCGTGTCCCTGGCTTCGGGCGTGAACAATTCGCTCACGTCCTCCAGCAAACCCGGCGCAACGAATTGCCGCATGCGGTTGCCCGCGAACCAGAACACGACGTCGGGGGGAACCCCGGTCAGCCAGTTGCGGATGGAGCGTTTGTAGCTCTCGTGATCATAGAGGTTCAACTGGACGCGAACGTCCGGATGCTCGCGCTCGAAGCGGACGACGGCCGTCTCCCATGCCGCGCGCTGCGCCGGTTCCGCGCTGTTGAAGTTGACGACGAGCGTGCCCGCCCAGGCGACCGAGCCTAAGAGCGGAACCACAGCGAGGAGGGCGAAGCGGCTGGCGGGCATTTTGCAAGTCCGTCGGGATCAAATAGTATCCGAACTTGGCATTAACTTCATGGGTCGATGGCAATGGCGGATTCCGCGCGTCGGTCGCAAGCGGACGATACCCTCGGCGTCGCGTCGGCCGATGCCTTTGGCGCCGATGCCTTGACGCTCGCCGAGCAATCGGCGGGGATCGGCGTCTGGAGCATCGACCTGACGACGGGCCTCGCCCGGGGAACCGCGCAATTCTTCCGGATCATGGGGCTCGAGCCCACGAGCGGGCGAATTCCCATGAACTCCGTCCGCGCCCTGCGCCATCCCGACGATCGGGATCGTGTGGTCGCGGGGTTTCGCGACGCTTTGGAAGGAGGTACCGATTCGTACGAGATCGAGTACCGGATCATCCGTCCCGACGGCGAAATGCGGTGGATCTTCGGGCGTGGCCGGATTGTCCGCGACCGCGACGGCCACCCGGTGTCGTATAGCGGCGTCGACCTCGACATCACCGAGCGCAAGGCTGCGGAGGCGATGCTCGCCGCCGCCAAGGAGGAGCTCGAGCGCATGAACCGCGTGCTCGAGGAGCGCGTCCGCGAACGCACCGCCGAACTTGCTGCCGAAGCGGAACGTCGCGCCGCGGCGGAGTCCCGCCTGTATCAGGCCCAGAAAATGGAAGCGGTGGGACAACTGACCGGTGGCATTGCGCACGATTTCAACAACATCCTGCAAGTGATCGTGGGCAACCTGGAAATCGCCAAGCGTCTGCTGCAGCGTGAGGAAACCACGGTCGAGCCGGCCGCCACGCGCGAAACACTGTCAGGCGTGCTCGAAACGACGCGGAAGGCATCACGAGCCGCCACCCAGACGGTGCAGCGGCTCCTCGCCTTCAGCCGGCGCCAGGCGCTCGTGCCGACCGCCCTCGACGCCAACAGGCTCATCAGCGAGATGGCGGACATGATAGGCCATACGGTGGGCGAAACCATCCATCTCGAAACCGCCCTGACCGAGGAGCCGTGGGCCGCGTTCGCCGACATGAACCAGCTGCAGAGCGCGCTGCTGAACCTGGTCGTGAACGCCCGCGATTCCATGCCCAACGGAGGCCGCCTGACAATCGAAACCGCCAACGTCGAGGTCGCCGACACCGGCGGCGATGAAATCGCGCCGGGGCAATACGTGATGCTGGCGGTCGGCGACACAGGTTGTGGCATTGCCCGGGACGACCTGAGCAAAGTCTTCGAGCCGTTCTTCACCACAAAGGAAGCCGGCAAGGGGACGGGGCTCGGTCTTTCCATGGTCTATGGATTCGTCAAGCAATCCGGCGGACACGTACGGATTCAGAGCGAACAGGGCGTCGGCACGAC
Organism: Betaproteobacteria bacterium; assembly: GCA_031360485.1. Classification (GTDB taxonomy): domain Bacteria; phylum Pseudomonadota; class Gammaproteobacteria; order Burkholderiales; family Casimicrobiaceae; genus CAIWHR01. The sequence goes on from JANMBN010000174.1 coordinate 13,430, forward strand.
CGTGCGGATCTACCTTCCGCGATCGTCGCCCGCCGAGGCTTCCGGCGACACTTCATCGTTGGCGGGCGGCACTCTCGCCCGCGAGCCGCGCCCGCGCGCGCGCGCCGGTGAAACCGTGCTCGTCGTCGAGGACTACGACGACGCGCGCCAGTTCGGTTCGTCGGCGCTCGAAGACCTTGGCTACCAGGTCCTTCAGGCGCCGGACGGGCCAACGGCGCTCCGCTTGCTCGACGCCCCCGAGACGCCCCCCATCCATCTGCTGTTCACCGATGTGGTGCTGCCCGGCGGGATGAGCGGAGGCGATCTCGCCGCAGCGGTGCGCACGCGGCGTCCTGGCGTTCCCGTGCTGTTCACGACGGGGTACGCGCGCGACGCCATCGTTCACGACGGGAGACTCGATCCGGACGTGCGATTGCTGGGCAAGCCCTATTCGCTCGACAGCCTCGCGATTGGCGTCCGGCGCGCCATCGATTGCGCCACGCCGCCGAACGATTCATCCGGGGCGAGGTGATGTTCGGCGCATCGTTCGCACCGGCGGCCCGACGCCGCCAAATGGGGCTCGAGCCATAGGGTGGCGGGCGTACACGCGCCGTCCCGGCGACGATGCTGGCGGGTGAGTCATCGTGGCGCGAGACCGGCGATGGCGATCCCGCCCCGGGCGACCTGAAGGAAGTTCTCCTTGTCCGGCATGAGGCCATCCCTCAGGAACGAATAGATCGCGCGCGCCTTCGCGCGATTGTTCCGCGAGCGCGTGCCGACGAAAACGTCCAGCGTCGCCGATCGTTCGTCCGGCCACGTGTGAATGGCCAGATGGGATTCGGCGAGGAGAATCGTTCCGGCAACTCCCGAAGGGGACAGTTGATGAAAGAGATGGGCCATGATACGGAGCCCAGCGCTTTCCGCGGCGAACAGGCAAAGGCGCCGCAAATGGGCGGCGTCCTCGAGGAGTGCCCGGCGGGCGCCGCACCCATACCATTCGCCCAGCAGGCTGAGTCCACTGCCCGCGCCGTCCATCGGCCATCGCTCGACCACCTTGCTTTCTCGAATCATGGTGTTCATCGCCTTGCCGCCCATCCATCGATGCAAGCGGTATGCCGGCACAGGGCCTCGCGTGTCGGCGATTGATTTCACTCGACTAATCGCAATTCGCGCATCGAATCGGGACGTCGGCCGAGGGAGGTTTTTGCCGGGTCCGTTGTAATTCGTGCGGCTCCGAGCATGCCGCTACTGCGCGTCGCGACCGGACCCGAAACGAGTCGTCAAGAAATGCCGGAGAGGATAGCCGCGCGGCAAGAACTCGGCGTCGATTCGGCGCGCAAGAACTTCCCGACGGGCAGGTAACGGTTACCACGCGTCGTCGCTTCGCCGGCGACGACGGATCTCTCTCGCCGCCGCCGCTTTGCCGAAATCTTCCTCATGTACATGCGTTTCCGATGCGAATCGCCGTTTCGTTGCCAGACCGGCGAGCTCGCGGCA
>JANMBN010000446.1:0-9072 GCA_031360485.1 Betaproteobacteria bacterium
CAGCGGCTGGCGGATCACCATGCGGCCGGTGTCGCGCGAGAAAAATTCGTCGGCCGGCTTGCGGGTGACGACGATCTTGCCGGTGCCTTTCTTGAGAAAGACGCGGGCGACCGCGCTTTTGCGCCGGCCGGTGCCGTAGTAGTAGATGCCGATCATGGGGGGTCAGATGTCCAGTGTCTTGGGTTGCTGGGCGATATGCGGATGCGCGCCACCGGCATAGCACTTGAGTTTCTTGAGCATCTTGTAGCCGAGGGGGCCTTTGGGCAGCATGCCCTTGACCGCCTTCTCCAGCGCACGGCCGGGAAAGCGCGCCTGCATCTTGGAAAAGTTAGTCGTCGAAATCCCGCCGGGGTATCCGCTGTGGCGGTGGTAGAGCTTGTCCTCGGCCTTGTTGCCGGTGACACGAATCTTCTCGACGTGGGTGACGATGATGAAATCGCCCGTGTCCATGTGCGGCGTGAAGATCGGCTTGTGCTTCCCGCGCAGGCGCAGCGCGATCTGGCTCGCCAGGCGGCCGAGTATCTTGTCCGTGGCGTCGACCACGAACCAATCCCGCGTGATGTCCTGCGGCTTGGCGGAGAAGGTTTTCATCGCAAAATCCAGGTTCGGGTCAGTGCAGCAAAGTCTTCAATGATAATCCATTTTCGGCTTTTCGGTCAACGTCGGCGCCCTCGCGCGCTACCTCCAACGGGGCGGCTTTTCGCCCGATTCACAGTTGACGGCGGTGACCGGGGCACACCGGCTTGGCCGGATGCGGGCGAAGCCGGAGGATTGGCGATCGGCGTTGCGGGCGGCCTCTCCGCCCGGTGGCGAAGAACCAAAAAAGAGCGCGACCCGTGGAGAGCCGCGCTTCAAGGATTCCGCCCTAGGAGGAGGCAGGGAGGAACTGTCCGCCGGGGAGAATGGGGGAATCCTCCGCTCCGGGACGGTTATGATGATGGCATATGCCTTGGCCCGGCGCAAGCGATGTTGCGGTGCGGCATCGCTGCTCCCGCAAATTTGTTGCCCCGATGCATAAAAGTGAATACTCACTCATATCTTCGGTGCCGGGCGGCACGAGGATGCGGGACAATGCTCGGTCCGGGGCGATCGTAGGGGTGGCGGATGAAGGTCCGGGCAAAATGGGTCGAGGGTGTGAGCTTCGTCGGCGAATCGGAGACCGGCCATGCCGTCGTGATCGACGGTTCGCCGGAACACGGCGGGCGCAATCTCGGGATGCGGCCGATGGAACTGGTCCTGCTGGGTGCCGCGGCCTGTACCGCATTCGATGTCGTGCTGATCCTCCGGAAAGCGCGCCAGCCGATCGCGGATTGCACGGTCGACGCGGAAGCCGAGCGGGCCAAGGCGGACCCCAAGGTGTTCACCCGTATCCACCTCAAGTACGCCGTCGCCGGACGCGGACTCGATCCCCGCGCCGTCGAGCGCGCGGTAAAGCTCTCGAAGGACAAGTACTGCTCCGCGACGCTGATGCTCGCCAGGACCGCCGAGATCACGTTCGAGATCGCGATCGTCGACGGCGACAGGCTCGCGGTGCCCGCCGGCTGACGGAAAGGGCCGCGCCGGCCTTCCGTCCAAACGACGGCGGCGCGGATCCGCCGCCGGATCAGGCGGCAAACGAACCCGGGCTCACCGCTTGTCGCGCAGCACGCGGATCAGGCTCGAGAAGTCCCAGCGGCCGCCGCCCTGCGCCTGGACGCGCGCGTAAAACTGATCGACGAGCGCGGTCACCGGCAGCGCGACGCCCTGCGCCCGCGCTTCGGCGAGGCAAAGGTCGAGATCCTTGCGCATCCAGTCCACCGCGAAGCCGAAGTCGAATTTGTCGGCGAGCATCGTCCGGCCGCGGTTCTCCATTTGCCACGACTGCGCCGCGCCCTTGCTGATCACGTCGAGCCCGCGTTCGACGTCGAGACCGGCCCTCTCGGCGAACGTGATGCCTTCGGCGAGCGCCTGTATGAGGCCGGCGATGCAGATCTGGTTGAACATCTTCGTGAGCTGGCCGCTGCCGGCTCCCCCCATCAGCGTCACCGCGCGGGCGTAGTGCGCGAGCACCGGCTCGGCGACCGCGAACACCTCGGCGTCGCCGCCGACCATGATCGAGAGCTTGCCGCCTTCGGCGCCGGCCTGCCCCCCCGAAACGGGCGCGTCGAGAAACCCGATCCCTGCGGCCTTCGCAACCGCATGAATCTCGCGCGCAATCTGCGCGGAGGCGGTGGTGTGATCGACGAGTACCGATCCGGTGCGCATCGCGGCGAGCGCTCCGTCCGCGCCGAGGACCACCGCGCGAACGTCGTCGTCGTTGCCGACGCACATCATCACGAGTTCGGCCCCGGCCGCTGCCGCCGCGGGCGTCGGCGCGCTCACGCCGCCGTGCTGCTCCACCCAGCGGCGGGATCTGGCGGCCGTCCGGTTGTAGACGGTGACGCGGTGCCCCGCCTGCGCGAGGTGCCCGGCCATCGGATAACCCATGACGCCGAGACCGATGAACGCGACATTCCTTTGCGCCGCAGGCGGATTCACTTGTGCCTCTCCCTTGGCGTCTTGCCGGCGTTCACGACCGGATCGGACGCATCCGGCTCGGCGTCGAGTGCCGCGCGCGCGGCAGCGATGGCGGCGCGGACTTGCACCGGCGCCGTGCCACCCGGGTGGTTGCGGCTCGCGACCGAGCCGTCGAGCGTCAGCACCGCGAACACATCCGCCTCGATCTCGCGCGCGAATGTCTGCAGTTCGGGGAGCGGCAGGTCCGCGAGATCGCAGCCCCGCTGCTCGGCGTGGCGCACCGCGCGCGCGACGGCCTCGTGCGCGTCGCGGAACGGCGCACCCTTCTTGACGAGGTAGTCGGCGAGATCGGTGGCCGTGGCGTAACCCTCGGCGGCGGCCTCGCGCATCCGCGCCTTGTCGACGGTGATGCCGGTGGCGACCAGATCGGCAATGATCGCCAACGTGTCGGCAAGCGTGTCGAACGTGTCGAACAACGGTTCCTTGTCTTCCTGGTTGTCCCGGTTGTAGGCGAGCGGCTGGCCCTTCATCAGCGTGAGCAGCGCCACCAGGTGGCCGTTCACGCGCCCCGTCTTGCCGCGCGCGAGCTCCACCACGTCGGGGTTCTTCTTTTGCGGCATGATCGACGAGCCGGTGCAGAAACGATCGGCAAGCGATACGAAGGCGAATCGCGGGTTCACCCACCACGCGAGTTCTTCGCCAAAGCGCGAAACGTGGGTCATGGCCAACGCGGCGGCGGCGATGAACTCGATCGCGAAATCGCGATCGGACACGGCATCGAGCGAATTCGCGCAGAGCGCGTCGAACCCCAGCTCGTCCGCGACGCGCGCGCGATCGATGGGGAAGCTCGTGCCGGCGAGCGCCGCGCTCCCCAGCGGCAGCCGGTTGACGCGCCGGCGGCAATCCCGAAACCGCTCGGCGTCGCGCGCGAACATCGCCTCGTACGCAAGCAGGTGGTGGCCGAAGGTGACGGGCTGCGCGACCTGCAGGTGCGTGTAGCCGGGCATGACCGTATCGGCGTGCAGCTCGGCGAGACCGATGAATCCGCGGCGCAACACCGCCAGCCCATCGACCAGCGCATCGATGGCGCCGCGCAGCCAGAGCCGCAGGTCCGTGGCGACCTGGTCGTTGCGCGAGCGCCCGGTATGGAGCCGCTTGCCGGCATCGCCGGCGAGCGCGGTCAGGCGTTTCTCGATGTTGATATGGACATCCTCGAGGTCGCTCGACCAGGGAAACTCGCCGCGCGCGATTTCGCCGCGAATCGTGTCCATCCCCCGCTCGATCGCCTCGAGATCGTCCGGCGCGAGCACGCCCACGGCGGCCAGCATCCGCGCATGCGCGAGAGATCCGGCGATATCCACGTCGGCGAGCCGGCGGTCGACGTCGATGGATGCCGTATAGCGCTTGACGACGACGGATACGGGCTCGCCGAATCGACCGGACCATCCGCCGGGGGAGGGGGCGTCACGCGGCGGCTTCAAGTCCGGAGGCTCCTGGGATGCGGCGGCACCAAAACCCCCGAAAATGCGAATCGAATGGTGCCGAAGACGTACTTCGCAACCGGTTCAGCTTGCCTCGCCGGCGGGGGTTGCCGACAATACCCTCTGAAACCGACCCAATCGGGGTTCGACCCGGTGCACTTCTCCGGCACGATGCTTGCATGCCGGTTTCGATATGCCGCCGATTATAAGGCCAAACACCATCGCTCCCGAACTGCCGGATTTCCGCAATCTCGGCACGATCCTGCGCATTTTGCTCGCCGTGAACCTGCTGACGGCGGTCGCGGCGCTCGTGCGCGAACCGCAGCTCGACCTCTGGGCGACGCAATGGGCGGAAATGTCGGCGGTCGTCGAGCCGCACCTGATCGTCGAAATCGCGGTCCTCTATGCGCTCGCGCCGTGGCTGGCGCGGCAGGCGTACGCGACCGGCGCCCTGACGATCGCCGCGCTTACGGTAGGAATCGGCCTCGGTGTCCACATGCTCGTCGCGCGCGAGCTGGCACAGGCGCCGCTCGCTCCGCTGCGCCATCTCGTATTCGCGCTGGGCATCTATGGCGTGCTGCTGACCTATTTCGAACTCCGCGCGAAGGCGTTGTCGCCGGCGATCGCCGAGTCGCGGCTGCAGGCGCTGCAGGCCCGCATTCGCCCGCATTTCCTGTTCAACAGCATCAACGCCGTGCTGTCGCTCGTGCGTTCGGACCCGAAGCAGGCGGAGACCGCGCTCCTCGACATGGCCGATCTCTTTCGCGTCCTGATGCGCGACAACCGAGACCTGGTTCCGCTCGACGACGAGATCGAGCTTTGCCGGCAGTACCTCGCGCTCGAGAAGCTCCGGCTCGGCGACCGGCTCCAGGTCGAGTGGCATCTCAACAGCATGCCGGGCGACGCGCTGGTGCCCCCGCTCCTGCTGCAGCCGCTGCTGGAAAACGCCGTCTACCACGGCATCGAGCCTTCGAGCGAGCCGGGTGTCGTATCGATCAACATCTTCTACCGGGGCGGCGAAGTCCATGCCATCCTGCGCAATCCGTACCGGGCCGACGGCGGCCGGCACCATGCGGGCAACAAGATGGCGCTCTCGAACATTCGCGAGCGGCTGAAGCTCCACTTCGATGCCGAGGGCGCGCTGGAATCGAAGGTCAGGGAGTCCGCGTACGAAGTCCACATACGGTTGCCCTACCGCTCGACGAAGGCCTCGACGGCGGACGATGGCGGCGCGGCCGCCGCGGACGAACGCGCGAAGGCGAGCCGGGAGGCGGGAGTGCCCCGCACCGGCGCGCACCCGAACGGCCAGGCGTTCGCGGACGGCCAACCCGGAGCATCGCGTGGCTGAGTCGCCGCTACGGGTCCTGATCGTCGACGACGAGGCGCCGGCCCGCCGCCGCCTGCGCGAGCTGCTCGACGACTGCGCCGCGGCGCTGCCGCTCTCACTCGTCGGCGAGGCGGCGAACGGCCGCGAGGCCCTGGACCTCCTCCACACGGTCAGCGCCGACCTCGTCGTCACCGATATTCACATGCCGGAAATGGGCGGGATCGAGCTCGCGCGCCACGTGCTGAAGCTGCCGCAGCCGCCGCTCGTGATCTTCACGACGGCGCACGACGAGCACGCGCTGCAGGCGTTCGAAGTGAACGCGGTCGACTACCTGATGAAGCCCGTGCGCGTGCAGCGGCTGCTGGCCGCACTGCAGAAGATGCCGCGCCTGAAGCCCGTTTCCGCGACGCGGCTCGACCTGCTGCAGACGTCCGCGCGCCGCTTCCTGTCGGTGACCGAGCGATCGCGCGTCGTGCTGGTCCCGGTCGAGGAGATCGTCTACCTGAAAGCCGAGCTCAAGTACATCACGATTCGCACCGCACAGCGCGAGTACCTGCTCGAGGAATCGCTGACCAAGCTCGAGGATGAGTTCGGCCCGCGGATGGTGCGGGTCCACCGCAATTGCCTCGTCGCGCGCGATTTCATCCGCGGCTTCGAGCGCCGCGTCGGCGACGAAGGCGATGCCCATTGGGAAGTCCTGCTCAAGGATGTGCCGGAAACCCTGCCCGTGTCGCGGCGGCAGCAGTCGATCGTGCGCGAGATCGGGCGGGAAAGCCAGTAAGGTCGTGGCCGGGCGAGTAAGCCGAACGGCGGCGGGTTAGACTCCGGCACCCTTTCACTTCCACGGATTTCCACGGCCCCCTGATGACCCTGCGCACCCTGATCTGCGGCTCCATCGCGTTCGACACCATCATGGTGTTTCCCGACCGCTTTGCGCGGCATATCCTGCCCGAGCAGACCCACATGCTGTCGGTCTCGTTCCAGATCGGCGAGATGCGGCGCGAATGGGGCGGCTGCGCCGGCAACATCGCGTACAACCTGAAGGCGCTCGGCGGCGAGCCTGTCGTGATGGCGACGCTCGGCGACGACGGGGCGCCGTATCGCGAGCGGCTCGCGGCGCTCGGAATCGCGAGCGACGGCGTGCGCACCGTTTCCGGAACTTTCACCGCGCAGGCGTTCATCATCACGGATCTCGACGACAACCAGATCACGGCGTTCCATCCGGGCGCGATGAACGCGTCGCACGAGAACCGCGTCGGCGACGTCGACGGCATCGCGCTCGGCATCGTGGCCCCGGACGGCCGCGAGGGCATGCGCGCGCACGTCGAGCAATTCGCAAACGCGAAAATCCCGTTCGTCTTCGATCCGGGCCAGGGGCTCCCGCTGTTTTCGGGACCGGAGCTCGTCGAGATGATCGATGCCGCGACCTGTGTCGCCGTCAACGATTACGAAGGGCGGATGCTCGCGGAGCGGACCGGATTCGATCTCGATGCGATTGCGAAGCGCGTCGACGCGCTGATCGTGACCCAGGGGGGCGAAGGCTCGCGGATCCACGCGAACGGCCGCACGGTCACGCTTCCGGCCGTGAAGGCGGCTTCTGTCACCGATCCGACCGGCTGCGGCGACGCCTACCGCGCGGGCATCCTGTACGGCATCGTCCACGGCTGGGACTGGGAGCGCACCGGACGCCTTGCGGCGACGCTGGGTTCGCTTAAGATCGCGAGTCGCGGCGCGCAAAACCACGTGGTCGATCGTGACGTGGTCGCCAAGCTCTATCACGAACAATTCGGCGCGTACGTGTGGTGACGACGCGATGACGCCGCCGCTTCGGCCCTTTCATCGTCCCACGCCGTTTGCAGCACGTCTCGCGCGACTGGCGCGCGTCGCAACCCACGTCGTCGGAGGACTTTCGACGACGGTCTTCGTGTTCCCCTGGATCGGTCCTCCGAAGAAGCAGGCGCTGATCCGCAAGTGGTCGCGGCAGCTGCTGCAGATGCTGAACGTCGAGATGCGCGTGCTTTGGCAGCACGACGGCGGGATTCCGGGCAACGTGCTGATCGTCGCCAACCACATATCGTGGCTCGACATCTTCGTGCTGGACGCGCTGCAGCCGGCGCGGTTCATCGCCAAGGCCGAGCTCAAGCGCTGGCCGCTCATCGGGCGTCTCAGCGCCAACGTGGGAACGCTCTTCATCGAGCGCGAGCGGCGGCGCGACACGCACACGGTGAACCGCCACACCGTCGATGCGCTGGCCCGCGGCGATATCGTGGCCGTCTTCCCGGAAGGAACCACGAGCGACGGCACAGGCCTGCTGAAATTCCACAGCTCGCTGTTGCAGCCGGTCGTCGACGCGGACGGCCACGTCCAGCCCGTCGCGATCCGCTACCGGACCCCGGCCGACGAGTACAGCGACGCGGCGGCGTTCGTCGGCGACCTGACCCTGTTGCAATCGTTTTGGCGGTTGACCGGCGAGCGCGGACTCGTCGCCGAGTTGCACCTCATGGCGCCCTTGCCCGCCCACGCGCGGCATCGCCGTGAGCTGTCGAGCGAGGCCGCCGAGGCTATCCGAACGGTCGTGGAGTCACCGGCGCGCGCCCCGGCACCTGATAGACGCGGCGATCCGAGAGCCTGATCGCGGTCAGCGCACCGCCCCACAGGCAGCCCGAGTCCAGCATCAGCAGGTTCGGCGCGAGCTTCAATTCGAGCGTCGACCAGTGGCCACAGACGATCGTCTTGCCGGCCGACGCGCGGTGCGCGTGTTCGAACCAGGGCCGGAAGCCGTCGGGTGAGGCCAGCGGTCCGCGCTTCTCCTTGAATTCCATCGTGCCGTCGGCGGTGCAGAAGCGCAAGCGCGTGCACGCGTTGACGACGACGCGCAGCCGATCGAAGCCGTCGAGGTCGTCGCGCCATGCACGCGGCTCGTCGCCGTAGAGCTCGCGCAGGAACGGGTCGGCTTGCTCGCCCGCAAGCATGGCCTGCACCTCACGCGACAGCGTCAGCGCGTCGGCGGGCGTCCATGCCGGCAACAGGCCGGCGTGGACGAGCAGCAGATCGTCCTCGATCACGACGAGGGGCTGGCGCCGCAGCCAACCCAGAAGCAGGTCCCGATCCGGCGCATCGAGGATCGGCCCGATCGTGTCCTGCCGGTGTTGCTTCGTATATCCGGCGGCGACCGTCAGCAGGTGAAAATCGTGATTGCCGAGGACCGTCACGGCGGAATTGCCGAGCGCCATCACCTCGTGCAGAACGGCGAGCGATTCGGGGCCGCGGTTGACGAGGTCGCCGACGAGCCAGAGCCTGTCGTCGCGCGGCGAGAAGCCGATCAGCGCGAGCAGCTGGCAGAACTCGGCGTGGCAGCCCTGGATGTCGCCGATCGCGTAGAGGCTCATGGGTGGCGTGGGCGCGCGCGAATGCGCGGAATGGCGAGGAAGCGATGCGCGCCGATGCTAGAATCAGCTTCGATTCTAACATCCGCGTTCGCCGTCCCTCTTCCTCCCCGATGTCGTTTCCGCTCAATACCGCGCAGCGCGAGGCGGTGCGATATCTCGATGGTCCGCTGCTGGTGCTGGCGGGCGCCGGCAGCGGCAAGACACGCGTCATCGCCGCGAAGATCGGGCACCTCATCGAACGCGGCCACGATCCGGCGCGAATCGCCGCGATCACGTTCACGAACCGGGCGGCGCGCGAAATGCGCGGCCGGACCGCGCAGCTTCTGGAAAGCGAAGGCCGGCGCGGCAACGCCGACGATGTCTGGATCGGCACGTTTCA
>JANMBN010000484.1:0-8792 GCA_031360485.1 Betaproteobacteria bacterium
CCGGATTCACCGCGAGGACCGGCGGGGTCCTGCGCGAGCGGGGGCTCATCGAGGCGCGCGACTCGTTCCGGCGCGACGACGCCGCAAAGGGCGCCCTGTGGTCGTCGCTCGAATTGCCGCGGGTCGTCGCCCCGGACGAGGTCCGCATTTCGCTGTTCTGCTATCCGAACCCGGCGCTCCCTGCGCTGCTCGACGCGTGGGCCGACGGCGATGCGCCCGTCGCATGCGTCGTGCCGGAAGGGGTTGCCGCCGGCGCGCTCGACCGCTGGACGGGCGGCAACTTGCCGCATCCCGGCGCGCCGTTCGTGCGCGGCCGGCTGTCCCTCTACGCGATTCATTTCCAGGCGCAGGACGACTACGATCGGCTGCTCTGGGCGTGCGCGGTCAACTTGGTGCGCGGCGAGGATTCGTTCGTCCGCGCGCAATGGGCCGCGCGCGCCTTCGCCTGGCACGCGTACCCGCAGACGGACGATGCGCACTGGCGCAAGCACGATGCATTCGTCGATCGTTACGTTGCAGGCCTGGCCGAGGGTCCGGCGGCGGCGATGCGCCGATTCTGGCGGGCATGGAACGGGGCGCCGGACGCGGAGTCGATCGGCGATGCCTGGCGCGACTACGCCGCGGTCCTCGCGGATCTTGAGCGTCACGCCGAGGCATGGACGGCGAAACTCGCGACGCTGCCCGACGTTGCGGAAGGGCTGGTCACGGCCGCCATGGATCAGGTATAATTAAAAGTTATCCGAATCAACCCCTTATCGCAATTCAACCAGGTGCCGTGATGAAAACTGCCCAGGAAATACGCGCCGGCAACGTGATCATGATCGGGAAGGATCCGATGGTGGTCCAGAAGGCCGAGTTCAACAAGTCGGGCCGCAACGCGTCGGTCGTCAAGATGAAGCTCAAGAACCTCCTCTCCGGATCGGGCACGGAAACCGTGTACCGGGCCGACGAGAAGTTCGACGTCGTCCAGCTCGAGCGCAAGGAAGTGACCTATTCGTACTTTGCCGACCCGCTCTATGTGTTCATGGACGCCGATTACAACCAGCACGAAGTGCAAGCCGACAACCTCGGCGACGCGATCCACTATCTCGCCGACGGGCTCGCGTGCGAGCTGACGTTCTACGAGGGCAAGGCGATCTCCGTCGAATTGCCGACTTCCGTCGTCCGTGAAGTGAAGTACACGGAGCCGGCCGTCAAGGGCGACACGTCGGGCAAGGTGATGAAGCCGGCGAAGCTCGCCACGGGCGTCGAGATCCAGGTCCCGCTGTTCGTCACCACCGGCGACAACATCGAAATCGACACGCGCACCGGCGAGTACCGCCGCCGCGTCTGATCGCGAAGACAGGCGGCGGGCGCCGACGCGCGCCCGATGCGTGCTTCGTTCGCATCCCGGCATACCAGCCCCTGCGCTATTTGTCCTGACGGCCGCGATAGTTTGCCGCAGATCAAAGGTGCGTCAATTACGTGCCGCGCAAGCGCCTTTGCGTCCTATGTCCGGTAGGCGCATCGGAGTACCTTTTGCCTGTGCGCGCGCAGCGCATCGAAATCGCATCGGGCGATCATCGATCAGCGGGAGAAGCGAATGGCCGAAGAAAATCAGGGATTCCTCGCACGCCTCCGGGAACGCCTGACCTCGCCGAGTGCCCGTTGGTCGGTGCTGTCGCTGCTCATCCTCGGGCTCGTCATCGGCGCCGGCAGCGTGATCGGCACGCAAGTGATGGTGACGAGAACCGGGACCAACGAGTTCTGCGGCACGGCGTGCCATTCGATGCAGTGGGTCTACACCGAATACAAAGGGAGCGGACACTACGTAAACCGTACCGGTGTCCAGGCGAACTGCCACGACTGCCACATTCCGCACAGCTATCCGCAACACCTCTGGCATAAGGCGAAGGCCGGCATCAAGGACGCGATCGGAGAACTCCGCGGCGTGATTTCCACCGAGGAAAAATTCAAGGAGCGGCGGCTCGACCTTGCGAAAATCGTGTGGGCGGGTTTCAGGGAAACCGATTCCGCGAACTGCCGCATCTGCCACGCGATGTCACCCGAGATCCTCGCCAAGCAGAAGCCGTTCGCGCAAAAGCTGCATGCGAACCGTGCGGCCGAAAAGCAGACGTGCATCGACTGCCACAAGGGCGTTGCGCATACCGCGCCGGACGAATAGCCGAAACGCCGGCTGCGGCGCGATTTCCGACGCGCGCATCCGGCGCTCCACCAAACCATGGCCGGGCGGCGCCGGCACTTTCGCCTGTTCGCGAACGACCCGCTACAACGAAAGGACCCACTTGACGAGCGACTTGAGGTCGTCGCCCTTGGCCTTGACCTCGGGATGATCCTTGGCCGCTGACAGTTTTGCGACAAGGACCGTCTCGGCATCGGACTTGCCCTTGTTCTTCGCCGCGACGTCCTTGAACGCGGGCCCCAACTTCTTGGCGCCGATGTCGTGGCACATCATGCAACCGCTGCTCTTCGCCAGCGCTTCCTGCGCGTTGGCGGCGCCCGCCGCGGCAAGACCGATGGCCGCGACAACCGCTATCAAGATTGCCTTCATTCTTTCTCCTTTGCGGGACAACGGATATCCGCGCACCATGCGCGCGATTGTCAAAAAACGATGGTACTCTTAACCGTCGCCGCGAAGCACGGGTTGACATGGATCAACGGAGACTGTCTTCGCCATGTTAGGTTTTTGCTTCCGGGTCGCGTTGGCCTGAACGAAAACGTAGGAAGGCTTTCCGGTCCGCCGTCGAAGGAGCAGCCCATGCCCGCCAGCGAACCGACGCTTGCCGCCCTGCCGAATCCGGCGCTCCGGTATTTCCTCGCGACGCGGCCGCCTTTCCTCACGGTGACGCTGATCGCCGCGCTGATCGGGATTGCCGCGGCCTATGCCAGCGGGGTTCCGCTGCATCCCGCGACCGCGGTCGCGACCATCGTGTTTGCGCTCGTCGCCCACGCCGGGGTCAACGTGCTGAACGATTATTACGACGCGCAGAACGGCACCGATGCGGCGAACATCGAGCGCGTCTACCCCTTCACCGGCGGCAGCCGATTCATCCAGAACGGCGTGCTGACGCCCGCGGCTACGCTGGCATTCGGCGTCGCGCTGGTGGCCGTGACGATCGTCGCCGGCATCGGGCTCATGCGGGAATCCGGCCCCGAGCTCTTCTACGTCGGCGCTGCCGGACTCGTGATCGGCTGGGCCTATTCGGCGCCGCCGCTCGCCCTCAACAGCCGAGGACTCGGCGAAGGCTGCGTCTTTGCCGGTTTTGCGCTAATCGCCATCGGCGCGGACTTCGTCCAGCGGGGGGCGTTTTCGGCGGCGCCCCTCGTCGCATCAGCGAGCTTTGCGCTCCTCGTCACCAACATCCTCTACATCAACCAGTTTCCGGACCGCAAGGCCGACGCCGCCGCGGGCAAACGGCATTGGGTCGTGCGGCTGCCGATCGAGACGGCGCGCTGGGGCTATCCGATCATCGCCGGCGCGGCCTACCTCTGGGTGGCGGGCGCCGTCGTTGCCGGCGCGCTGCCTATGCTTGCGCTGATCGCCCTCGTGCCTGCACTTATGTCGGCGCGGGCCGCGAAGATCCTTCTCGCTTCGGCCGCGCGCCCGGCCGAGCTCGCTCCGGCGCTCCCGATGACGATCGGCGCCGCCTCGTTGCACGGCGTGCTGCTGGTGGTGGCGCTCATCGCCGCGCCGCACCTGGCATAAGGACCGGCGGAGGTTGCCGTTTCCTCGCCGCGAAAGCCGACGCGGACCGGCAACGCCATGAAACAATACCGCGCATGGACGTACGTAAGAGCGCGCTGGTCGGCCATTCGGCGGAAACGATGTTCGACGTGATCGAGGCCGCGGAGCATTACCCGGATTTCCTGCCCTGGTGTGCCGGCGCGGTGATCATCGCGCGCGACGCAGCCGAGGTCGTGGCGGACCTCGTGGTCGACTTCCACGGGATCCGCTTCGGCTTCCGGACGCGCAACCCGAAGCGGCGTCCGGAATGGATGGCGATCCATCTCGAACGCGGACCGTTCCGGCATTTCGACGGCGTATGGCAACTCACGCCGCTTTCGACCGATGGCTGCCGGGTCGATTTCGCGCTGCACTACGATTTCGACAGCGCGCCGATGTCGACGCTCGCGCGGCCCGTCTTCGATCGCATCGCGAACACTCTCGTGGACCGATTCGTGGCGCGCGCCGACGACAGCGACTCCATCGACAACGACGCCAACGACAACAGGGACTCCTCATGACCGACTCGACCAAAGTCGACGCGCTGCGCTCGACGAGCCTTGCCTCCGAGCTTGATGACGAGCAATGCCGCGTCCTCGCGGATCTCGTTTCACTGCGCGACCTGAAGCAGGGCGAAACGCTCGCGCGCGAGGGCACCGTGGACAACCATCTTTATGTCGTCCTTCGCGGCACGCTGGGTGCGATCAAGCATGCGGGTACCGATCACGCGGTCACCGTCAACACGCTGTCGCCCGGCGACTTCACCGGGGAGATGGGATTCATGGACGGCACCGAACTCTACGCGTCCAAGATCGCGCTGGGCGACGCGCAGGTCCTCGGCCTCGAGCGCGAAAAACTCGAATCGCTGCTGTTCACGCATCCGGAGATCGTCTACCGGGTGATGCGCGTCATCATCCGCGTCGTGCACCAGATTCAACGGCGGCTTGCGATGCAGCAGGTCGAATTGTCGAACTACATCTACAAGCAGCATGGACGCTACTGACGCAACGCGTCACATTCGACGGCGTTCGCCGCCCTTCCGGCCCCAGACACGAATCGGCGGGAGCCTTTTGCGTTCCCGTGCCAATTTTAGGGAGCGAGCATGAACGACACCCGATGGACCGCCGATCTCTTCGCAGCCATCGACGCCAAGAACTCGCAGCGCTTCCTGTCCTTCCTCGAGCCGGACGCCCAGTTTCGCTTCGGGAGCGCTCCGCCGGCCCTGGGTATCGACGCGGTCGGCGGCGCAGTCGACGGCTTCTTTGCGTCGATCAAGTCGCTTTCGCACAAGCTCGATCACGTCTGGGCTCAGCCCGACCACGTGATCTGCACCGGGACGGTCACCTATACGCGGCACGACGGCCGGGTGGTCGGCATTCCGTTCTGCGACGTGCTGGTGATGCGCGGTGCGCGGATCAAGGACTACCTCGTCTACATCGACCCGGCGCCGCTGTTCGCCGCGTAGCTCAGTCGTGCTTGAAGTCGAACCTGGCCTCGATCGCCTGGGACGATCCCTGCCTGCGGACCTGCACCAAGATCGTGTAGGGCTCCTTGCCCGGCATCCGGAAATAGTTGCCGTAGCTCAGCGTGTCGCGTATCGCCATGGGTTCGAGCGTCTTCGACTCGCCGCCCGTGACGGGATTGGCGACCCTCACCTCGACCTCGGCGTCCCTGATCTCGGCGTTCGTCGCCGCATCGCGCAGCGAGATGTTCACGTGATAATAGCCGCGACCGCTAGGAATGCCTCCGTGCATCGAGCTCTCCGCATCCGGCTTCGGATGCTGCGCGCGTATCGCCTCCGCCGACACGATGCCCAGATCGATCGCCGTTCCCGCAATGACCTTGTGCGTGCCATCCGATCTTGCGGCCGCAGGAGCCGCCGTTGCCGGCGTGGCGCCAGCGGACCGGGCGGTACCCTGGTTAAACATGTAAATGACTGCGCTCCGCATTTCGGAATCGGTGAGGTCGGCCTGGCCCCCTCGTGAAGGCATGCCGCCGTGGCCCTTGATTGCCGAGCGAACCACGACGTCGACTCCTTGCTTGACCCGCGGTATCCAGGCCGCCCGATCGCCGATTTTCGGTGCACCGCCCTCACCCGTTTGGTGGCACTTGATGCACCGCGACTGAACGATCTCGCTGCCGGTGCGGTCGGGAGCGACAGTGGTCCTGCTGACCGGTTCGGTCCAGTTGCCGCCCGACTGGTTGACCATGTACGTAATCGCACGCTCGATTTCGGTATCCGTGAGGCGGGAATTGCCGCCGTGCGGGGGCATTTGGCGGATCCCCTTGAGCGCCGTTGCCGTGAGGCTCGTCAGGCCTTGCGCCGCGCGCTTCGCCCAGGCTTTCCTGTCGCCGATTTTCGGCGCGCCATTCGTTCCGCGACCATGGCAGGCAATGCACGACGCTTCCACGACGTCCTTGCCGCTGCGCTCGATGACCTGGGCCGTCGCCTCCCCGGCTGCCATGCACGTCGCCAGCGCGAACATCGACGGCAGCGCCAGGCCCCGCAGCGCCCCGTCGATCGCGGTAGGTTTCGCTATGCGAACTTTCGGCGTCATAAGCCAATCCCGAGCAATGAATCGTTGCGAAGCGGCCGAACGGAGCCGCCCCCTCCATTCGATGTCGATCAGCGCACGCATCGTTTCCTCGCCCGCGCTGCGTCAGTCCACGGCGGGAAGATCGCCGCTCTCTCGCTGGGCGACCGGCGTCGGCGTCGGCGAAAGCCACAACTGATACATGCTCACGGCCCACATGAAGGCGAAGCACAGGCCCATCGTTGCGCCGGCGAAAATCACGACCCACGCGAACGGGTGATAGAGCTTCGTGAAATACCAAGAGGCGATATCCACGAAAAGGGCGCCGAAAGGCAGCGCGACGACGGCGCACTTGAACCACACCGGCCGGACGTAGGCGTGGCTGAAGATGAGGCCCACGATGAAGAATATGAAGGTGACGCCGAACAGGTGGATATGCGATACGCGAACGAGCGTGAAGACATTGGCGCCGGTGTCCTGCTCGGTCATTTTCTTCAGGTTTTCGTATCCGCCCAGGTTCGGAAGGCGCGGATTGCTCCCGTCGTGGCAGCTCATGCAGCGCTGATCCAGCGTCGATTTGATGTCCTTTTCGTACTTCGCGCGATCGGCACCTTCCTGCGCCCAGGCAATGACGGAGTAGATCTCTTCGGGCCGCAGCATGTTCGCCATCGGTCCGCGCAGCGCCGATTCGAGCCGCGACGCCTTCCCGCTGCCGCTGTAGGCGACGACGATGTCCTGATATGACAGCATCAGCGGATTCCCTCCCGCGCGTCCGGCGTAGGTATTAAACAGGTTGATCATCGCGAACAGGTAACCCACTCCGAGCACGAGGAGCGTCGCTGTATAGAGGACGCGCTGGCTGTAGGGCAGCTCCGAATAGTGGCGATAAAGCCGGTGCAGCGGGACATCACTCATTGTGGATTCCTCTGGCATCGCGGGCCGGAACGCTCGGACACGGGACACGCCACGCTCCAGGCGCTCCTGACTTGGCGTTGCTCGATTGGCACTTGAACGGGCGCGCGCACCGCAATTCGTTGCTCACGAAGTTCATTTACCTTGCCGGCAGCGTGATGTAGACGATGGCTCGCGCCTTTTGGCGTGAATAGTGGGCCGCGAGGTTCTCGACGTCCGCCGCCGTCAGCACGTCCGCCATTGCGGCCATCTGCGTGCTCTTGCGCTCGCCGGACCGATAGGCATGCAGCACCTTTTCCAGATAGTCCGCGCGCTGCGCAGCCAGAGCCGGCAATCGCGGATCCGTGCTGTTGCCGTCGACGCCGTGGCAGCGATCGCACCTCTGCACCCACTCGGCCGTGGTCAGCGGCCGATTCACCTTCGGCTGCTGCGGTTGCTGGTTGGCGTAAAAGGCCCCGAGGTTCTTGCCGGCGGCATCGTCCAGCGACGACGCCAGCGCCTTCATCGTCGCGTCGTTGCGCGATCCGTCCTTGTACGCGCGAAGCGCCGCTGCGACGTACTGCGCATCCTGACCGGCGAGGTTGGGGATCGCCGGATCGGTGCCGACGCCGCTGGCGCCGTGGCACGCGGTGCAGGCGGTCGCGGCGACCTTGCCCGCCGCCTGATCGCCGGCAGCCGGCGTTGGCGCCCGGGCCGGCTTTTGCAGCGCGTAGAAGAGCGCCATGTCGGCCAGGTCCGAATCGACGGCTGCCGAAAGTACGGCCTTCATGGCGTCGTTCCTGCGTTGGCCGTTCTTGTAGCCGTTCATCGCCGCGACGAGGTATTTGGGATCGAGCCCGACCAGGCTCGGCACGCCGGGCGTCTTGCTGATGCCGGTGTCGCCGTGGCACCCGGCGCAGGCCGCGGCCGCGGCCTTGCCCGCCTGGATCGAGTCGGGCTTGGCAGGCGCGGGCTTCCCGCCGGCGGGCACGCTCGGAACCGGAGGCTCCAGGCTCGCATAGTAGGCGGCTACCTTGACCAGCGCGTCGTCGTTCAGGAATTTGACGGCGCCACCCATCGCGGTATCGCCACGCGCGCCCGACTGGTAGCCCCGGAGTTCGAGGTAAACATACGCGGGACGCTGACCGGCGAGGTGGGGCACACCCTTGTTGGCGCTGACCCCGTTCGGGCCATGACAGCCGACGCAGGAGGCTTCGGCGACCCGTTTTCCCTCTGCGACGTCCGCCGCGTTGGCAAACGCGGGGCGGAGATCGTCACCGCTGTCAGCCTTGAACTTGGCCGACTGAGCGGCCGCGCCCGGCCCATAACCGATGCCCGTTGCGCCGGCAACGAGCGCAAATATCACGACGCCAAGTGACGGTGCGCATCGCTTCATTGCCATTTCCCCGACGGGTTGCGCAAATCTTCGGCATCTCCAATCGACAAGCCAGCGCCTGGAGGCCGCGTCTCGGTGTTGGCGCAACGAGACTTTGGCGTCAACTCCCAGCGATCGATAGCGACAAAGCGTCGCGCGGCCATGAGTCGCATGTTAGTCGCCACCAAACCGATTGCGTGCCGTGATCTTTGCGCCGGGTCAAAGGATCATCAGATGGCGCGTCGATGTTTTCGCCTGCGGGCGCAAA
>JANMBN010000497.1:0-1944 GCA_031360485.1 Betaproteobacteria bacterium
CCGGCCCCACGGTCGTGGCCGACGGCGGGCCCGATGTCGTGGGGCCGCCTGCAGGCGGCACGCCGGTCGGCGCATTCGATCCTCGTCCGGCTGAAGCCGGACCCACGGTCGTGGCCGAGGTCGTGGGGCCGCCTTCAGGCGGCAAGCCGGTCAGCGCATTCGATCCTCGTCCGGCTGAAGCCGGACCCACGGTCGTGGCCGAGGTCGTGGCCAAGGTCTTGGCCGATGTCGTGGGGCCGCCTTCAGGCGGCAAGCCGGTCGGCGCATACGATCCAAAAAACGCGGCGGTGAGCTCCGCGTGCAGCGCGACCGCCGTCTGCAGCTCGAGCTTCTCCGACTCCTCGATCAGCGGGCACACCCAGTAGGCCTGCCGGCCTTCCGCGCACGCGCGACGCACGCGCTCGATCACCTCGCCGCGGCGTTTGTTGTTGACGAGCCGGGTCGCGACCGGCGTGCGGCCCGGCGGCATTTCGTCCAGCGCCGACACGTCGAGATCGGCATAGAAGGTCATCGCCAGCGTCCGCGGAATCGGCGTGGCGCTCATCATCAGCTGGTGCGCCTCGCCCATCGCCTTGCCGCGCAGCTTCAACCGCTGCGCGACCCCGAAGCGGTGCTGCTCGTCGACGATCGCGAGGCCGAGCCGCGGCAAGAGCACCTCGTCCTCGAACAGTGCGTGCGTGCCGATCGCGAACATCGCCGCTCCGCTGGCGAGCGCCGCGAGCGCCTTCTTGCGCGCCTTCGCCGGAAGTCCGCCGGAAAGCCATGCGATCTCGACCGGCAGGCCCTCGAGCCACTGCGCGAGCTTGCGAAAATGCTGTTCCGCCAGGATCTCGGTGGGCGCCATGAAGGCGACCTGCCGCCCCGACTCGATCGCCTGCAGCGCCGCCAACGCCGCGACGATCGTCTTGCCGCTGCCGACGTCGCCCTGCAACAGCCGCTGCATCGGCATCGCGCGCTTGAGGTCGTGGCTGATCTCGCGCCAGACGCGCTCCTGCGCTCGCGTGAGCTTGAACGGAACGCGCGCCCGGAGCGCGCCGGTTAACATGCCCGTTCCGGTCAGCACCGGCGCATGCCGCGCCGCGCGCGCTTTTCGGTGCGCCTTGAGCGACAGCTGCTGCGCCACGAGCTCGTCGAACTTGAGGCGCGTCCACGCCGGGTGCGTGCGCTCGTCCAGCGCATGCTGCGTGAGCCGGGAAAGCCGCGGCGGCGGCGCGTGCAGGAAGTGCACCGCGTCGGAGAATTTCCACAGGTGGTGCCGCGCGATGAGCTTGTCCGGGAGCGATTCGGCGGTGAGCGCCGGATCCGCGGCGAGCGCGCGCGCGATCACCTTGCGCAGCGTTTCCTGCGCGAGCCCGGCCGTCGTCGGGTAGACGGGCGTCAGCCGATCGGGCAGCGGCGCGCCCGGCTCCACGACCTTGAATTGCGGATGCACGATCTCGCGTCCGAAGTGACCCTCGCGCACCTCGCCGAACACGCGCACCCGCCGCCCGGGCGCGAGCGCCTTCTGCTGGTTCGGGTAGAAGTGGAAGAAGCGCAGCACCAGCTGAGCCCCGGCCCCGCGCTCCGATTCCGCGTCTTCGAGCAGGCAGACGAGTTGCCGCCGCGGCCGGTACTGGATGTCCGTGTTGACGACGGTGCCCTCGGCCTGCTGCTCGACACCGGCCGTCAATGCCGCCAGCGGAACGACGCGTGTGTGATCTTCGTAGCGCAGCGGCAGGTGCAGCACCAGGTCCTGGTCGCGGACGAGGCCGAGCCGGACGAGCTGGTCTTTAAGTCCGCGCGACGGCGCGCGTTCGGCGGGCGCCTTCTCCCGTGCGGCCTTCGCGGGCGAGATCAGATCGCCGATGGTGGTTCCGGTTCGCGCCGACCGGGGTTTCGCGCTGGATTTCGGGGGCTTCGGCACGGTATCGGAAGGGCGCTCGCGATCCGCACGTCGTGCGCGAT
>JANMBN010000012.1:0-11599 GCA_031360485.1 Betaproteobacteria bacterium
AGCACGCAGCCGGACAGCGCCTCGTCGAGCGACGCGACAACGCGCGCGCCGTCGAGCACCGGGGTCGCGCCGGAGGCGAGCGCCACCGCATCAGGATTCGGAAACCGGCGGGGCGCGACGAGGACGAGCCGCGAGAGGCCCATCGTGAGCATCGCGCGCGCGGCGGCGCCGATGTTTCCCGGATGACTGGTCGCGACGAGCACGATCCGGATGGCGGAGAGACGATCGAGACGCGACGGCATGGGCGGGTTCGGGGGATCGCCCCGTGGCGACCGGAGCGGTCGGTTACAATGGACGCTTTCGTTCGTTGCGCTCCGCCCACCGGAATGATCGGCGGCGAAAGCGGGATAATCCAACCATGCATCCGATGCTCGGAATCGCGGTCAAGGCAGCGCGCCGCGCCGGCAACATCATCAATCGCGGCGCCCGCGAGATCGACCTCCTCACCGTCACGTCGAAAGGCCCCAAGGATTTCGTGAGCGAAGTGGACCGCGAAGCCGAGCGGACGATCGTCGAAACACTCCTCGACAGCTATCCGGACCACGCGATCTTAGCAGAGGAAGGCACCGCCAAAGGCGCGAACGCCGACGCCGAAAACGTCTGGATCATCGACCCGCTCGACGGCACGACCAACTTCCTGCACGGCTTTCCCCAGTACTGCGTTTCCATCGCGCTCTCGCAGCGGGGCCAGGTCACGCACGGGGTCATCTACGATCCGGTTCGCAACGATCTCTTTACGTCGTCGCGGGGGCGCGGAGCGTTCCTGAACGATCGCCGCATCCGCGTCTCCAAGCGGCACCATCTGCGCGACTGCCTCATCGGCACCGGCTTTCCGTTTCGCGACGGCAGGTACCTCGACACCTACCTGCGGATGATGAAGGCGATGATCGAGCAGACTGCCGGACTTCGCCGTCCCGGCGCCGCCGCGCTCGATCTCGCCTATGTCGCGGCCGGCTTCTACGACGGCTTCTGGGAAGTCGGCCTCAATCCGTGGGACGTCGCGGCGGGCAGCCTTCTCATTCAGGAAGCCGGAGGCTTGATCGGCGACCTGACCGGCGAAGGCGACTTTCTGCACGGCGGACAGGTGATCGCTGCGACGCCAAAGATATTCGCCCAGATGGTCACCGCGCTGGCGCCGTTTCGCGCGGAACTCGTGCGCGATCTCGCGCCGCAACCCGTCGCTCCGGCCGGGTAGGCACCGGGTCGCGAGCCTTCCGGGCCGGGTCGGGTGCCGGAGGCGCCGACTACGCCGTTCCGCCATCGCCTGGCGGCGTTTCGCTGTCCGCGGTGCTTGCGCCGGTCGGCGCGCCGGCCGCCCATTCCTTGAGCAGCGCATAGCCGACCGCGATCAGCACCGGTCCGAGGAAGACGCCGATGAATCCGAACGCGACGGCGCCCCCCAAAACACCCAGCAGCACGAGCACGAACGGCAGATCGCTGCCACGGCTGATGAGCATCGGCTTCAGGAAGTTGTCGACCGACGACACCACGAGCGCACCCCACAGCAACAGGAATATGCCCCAGCCCGTTGCTCCCTGATTGAGAAGCCAGAGGCCCGCCGGAATCCAGACGAGCGGCGGACCGATCGGCACCGGCGACAGGAAGAACGTGACGAGACCGAGCAGCGGCGCCGACTTGATCCCCGCCATCCAAAGCCCGACCGCCATCAGCACGCCTTGCGCCAGCGCGGTGCCGAGGATTCCGATGACGACGCCGCGCACGGTGACCGTGGCGACCAGCGCGAGGCGGTGACCGCGCTCGCCGGCGAGCCGCTCGATCGCGGCCCGTCCACGCGTGATGATCGCGTCGCCGTCCCGGAAGAAGAAGAACGCGATGAAGATCGACAAGGCGAGCTGGAGGATCCCGCCGAGCACCGTCGTTCCGCTGGCGAGCAACACCTTCCTCGCGGGCTCGATGTATTTGCGCGCCTCGTCGAGGAGCTTCGTCGTGTCGTGCGCAAACATCGACCACGTGGCGGCGACGTATTCGCCTACGAAGGGCAGCGTCGCGACCCACGAGGGCGGCTCGGGCGGCCCATCCTCGATCGCGGTGCGGACGGCATCGCCGACGCGGTCGGCATTTTCGGCTATCGTGAAGCCCACGATCACGAACGGCGCAAGCATCGTCACGGCGATCAGAACAACGAGGATCAGCGCCGCCAGGCCGCGGCGGCCATGAAGCCAGCGTGCGAGACCGTCGAACGCCGGCCAGAGGGTCGCGCACAGGATCGCCGCCCAGAGGATCGCGGTCAGGAACGGCTGCAGAACGAGGAAGCAGCCGGCGATCAGCAGCGCCAGGACGACGAGTGTGAGCGTGCTGTCGATTCGAAACGGGGTTTTCATCGGCGTCGAGGCTCCCGGCCGTGCGCGCGGGCCGCCCGGCGGTCAGAGGTTCGCAAGTCGGTCACGGTCACAGGAATCCGCTGCCGGGCCGCGCCGTCCGTGCATCGAAACATTCGCGCGGACAGGCCGTCAAGGTTCGATCACGACCTTGCCCGTGACCTCGCGCCGCATCAGCGCGGACAACGCGTCGACGGCGCGCGACAACGGATACCGGGCCGAGATCAGCGGCTTCAGCTTGCCGCTCGCCAGCCAGTCCAACAGCAACGTCGTGTTCGCGGAATTCGCCGCCGGCGCGCGGCGCGTGAATTCGCCCCAGAATACGCCGACGACCGAATAGCCCTTGAGCAGCGGCAGGTTGAGCGGGATCTGCGGTATGCCGCCGGCCGCAAAGCCGATGACGAGGTACCGGCCGTTCCACGCGACGCTGCGAAACATCGGAGGGGCGTACGGTCCGCCGACCGGATCGAAAACGACGTCGGCGCCGCGACCCTCCGTCAGCGCGCGGACCCGTTCCTTGAGATCTTCACGGTCATAGTTGATGACGGCGTCGGCGCCGCGGCTCCGGCACACGTCGAGCTTGGCGTCGGTCGACGCGGCCGCGATGACCGTCGCGCCGAGCAGCCTGCCGATCTCCACTGCCGCGAGGCCGACGCCGCCACTCGCGCCCAGCACGACCAGCGTTTCACCGGCAGCGAGACGGGCGCGATCCTTCAGCGCATGCAGCGACGTGCCGTGCGCAAACATCAATGCCGCGGCGGCGGCGAAGTCCGCGTCCGCCGCGAGCGGGACGAGGCTCGCCGCCTCGACGAGAGTCTCTTCGGCGAACGCGCCAACCACGCCGAGTCCGATCACGGCGTCGCCCCGCTTGAAACGCGTGACATCCGCGCCGACGTCCGCGACGACACCGGCGAACTCGCACCCCGGCGTAAACGGCGGTTCCGGCCTGACCTGGTACTTGCCCTGGACGATCAGCGTGTCCGGAAAGTTCACCCCCGCCGCCTTCACGGTGACGACGACCTGCGTCCTGCCCGGAACCGGTGACGGGACCTCCTCGAGCGCGAGATCTTCGACCGGGCCAAAGGCGTTGCAGCGCAGAGCCTTCATTCCTGTCCCGTCGAAACCGCAGCGAAATCCGCGCGCTGGCCCGCGGGCACCGGCGGCACCTCCCGCAACCCAACGCCGCGGATGAGGTCGCTTGCCTTTTCGCCGATCATGATCGCCGGCGCGTTGGTGTTGCCGCCGATCAGCGTCGGCATGATCGACGCGTCGGCCACGCGAAGACCCGTGACGCCGCGAACCCGCAGCTGCGGGTCGACGACGGCGGCTTCGTCGATACCCATCCTGCACGTCCCGACCGGGTGGTAGATCGTGTCGGAGCGCCGGCGCAGCACGTCGCGGATCTCGTCGTCGCTGTGCACCCCTTCGGTGAAGAGCTCCTTGCTGCGATACGGGTCGAGCAGCGGCGACTCCATGATCCGGCGCGAAATCCGGAAACCCCTGACCATGGTCTCGAGATCGTCGGGGTGCGTGTAAAAACCGGGATCGATCGACGGGGCCGCGAAGGGATCCGGACTCTGCAACGCGACGCGGCCCGCGCTCTTCGGGCGGAGCGCGCAGACGTGGCTCGAGAAGCCGCGCGACGCGTGGAGCTTGCGCCCGTGGCTTTCGAGGATGCCGATGCAAAAGTGGAGCTGAAGATCGGGTGCGGCGATCCCGGGCGAAGACTTGACGAACCCTCCGCCCTCGGCGATGTTCGACGTGAAGATGCCGCGCCGCTCGCGGCGATAGCGGATGGCGCTGCGGAACGCGTTGACGATGTCGCCGGGCATGAAACCGATCAGATCCCTGCGTCCGGACCGGTACGCGATGACGAAATCCACATGGTCGCGCAGGTCGCGCCCGACGCCCGGGGCGTCCATGACCGTGGCGATGCCCATCGCGCGCAGCGCTTCCGCATCGCCGATGCCCGACAGCAGCAGGAGCTGCGGCGACTGCAAGGCGCCGGCGGAAAGGATCACCTCGCGGCGCGCGCGGACCGTGCGCATCGCGCCGCCCTGTCGATATTCGACCCCGACGGCGCGGGTTCCCTCGAACACGACGCGCGTCGCGTGCGCTTGCGTCCGCACCGCAAGGTTGGGCCGGCCGAGGTTGGGCGTGAGAAACGCGGACGCCGCGCTCCAGCGTTCGCCGTTCTTCTGCGTGAGCTGGTAGAGCCCGATCCCTTCCTGCTCCGCACCGTTGAAATCCGCGTTGCGCGGGATCCCCTGCTGCTCGGCGGCCGCGAGCCAAACATCCATGAACGCGCTGGGCGAGCGGGGATCGGCGACGTTCAGGGGACCGCCCCGCGCGTGATAGAAATCCGCGAGCCGCTCGTTGTTTTCCGAACGGCGGAAATACGGCAACACGTCGGCGTACGACCATCCAGGATTGCCGAGCGCCGCCCACTCGTCGTAGTCGCTGCGGTGGCCGCGGATGTAGACCATCGCGTTGATCGAGCTGCTGCCGCCGAGCGTCTTCCCGCGCGGCTGATAACCGCGGCGGCCGTTGAGCCCGGGTTGCGGCGCCGTCTGGAACGCCCAGTTGTGCCACCGCCGCGGAACCAGCACCGCGATGCCCATCGGCATGCGGATCAGCAGGCTCGAGTCGCGCTTGCCGGCCTCGAGCAGGCAGACCGATGTCGACGCGTCCTCGGACAGACGCGCGGCGAGCACGCACCCGGCCGAGCCGGCGCCGACGATCACGTAGTCGAAGGTGTGGTCTGTCGGTTGCATTCGGTTCGCGCGGTCCGTGGCCGGGGCGCGCTTCGGTAGTCGACGATCAGCCGGTTCCCGTCAACGTGCGGCATCCGCCCTCGCCGGAGTCCCGCCGGTGATCTCGCGCAATTCGAGCTTCGCGATTGCGTTGCGATGGACTTCGTCCGGGCCATCCGCGAGGCGAAGGCTGCGCGCGCTGGCGTACGCGCCCGCGAGGAAATCGTCGTCGACGCCGGCGGCGCCGTACGCCTGGATCGTCCAGTCGATCACCTTGCACGCGACGTTCGGCGCGACAACCTTGATCATCGAGATCACCTTCCTGGCGACCTTGTTGCCGACCGTGTCCATCAGGTACGCCGCCTTGAGCACGAGCAGCCGCGCCTGCTCGATCATGCAGCGCGACTCCGCGATGCGCTCCTGCCACACCGTCTGGCGGGAGATTTCGCCGCCGAATGCGACGCGGCGGGACAGCCGCGTCACCATCATCTCGAGCGCGCGCTCCGCGAGGCCGACGAGCCGCATGCAGTGGTGGATCCGTCCCGGCCCCAGTCTTCCCTGCGCGATCTCGAAGCCGCAGCCCTCGCCCTTGAGCACGCTCGACACGGGCACGCGCACGTCGGCGAGATCGATCTCCATGTGTCCATGGGGCGCGTCGTCGGCATTGAGTACCGTGAGCGGCCGGATGACCCTGACGCCGGGCGTTTCCGCGGGCACGAGCAGCATCGATTGCTGGCGGTGCTTTTGCGCCGACGGATCGGTCTTCCCCATCACGATGTAGATCTTACAGCGCGGATCGCCCGCGCCGGACGACCACCACTTGCGGCCATTGACCACGTAATGGTCG
This sequence comes from Betaproteobacteria bacterium, assembly GCA_031360485.1. Lineage (GTDB taxonomy): Bacteria > Pseudomonadota > Gammaproteobacteria > Burkholderiales > Casimicrobiaceae > CAIWHR01. The sequence goes on from JANMBN010000012.1 coordinate 5,940, forward strand.
CCGTCGCGCGCCATGCTGCACTCGATGTTGGTGGCGTCGGACGAAGCCACGGCCGGTTCCGTCATCAGGAACGCCGAGCGAATCTCGCCCTTCAACAGCGGCTCCAGCCACTGCCGCTTCTGCTCGGGCGTGCCGTACCGTTCGATCGTCTCCATGTTGCCGGTGTCGGGCGCGTTGCAGTTGAAGACTTCAGGTGCCCACGTGACCCGGCCCATGATCTCGGCCAGCGGCGCGTACTCGAGATTGGTGAGTCCGGCGCCATGCGGCGAATCCGGCAGGAAGAGGTTCCACAGCCCGGCCGCGCGTGCGCGGGTCTTGAGGTCCTCGACAAGCTTCGTCGGGATCCACGGATTGCCCTTGGCGCGATTGCCTTCCACTTCGTCCCGGAAGCGGCGTTCGTTCGGATAGACGTTGGCCTCCATGAACGCCGTGAGTTTCGCCCGCAGCTCCCGCACTTTTGGCGTGTAGTCGAAGTTCATCGCGTTCTCCCGTGACCCCTTCGGTTGGTCGGCCGGCCGGCTCGCCGCGCGGGCCGGCCGCCTGTCCCGGCTGCAAGGCCGGCGCTCATCGGTTCGCCCCGCGCTCGAACCAGGCCAGCACCGAGTCCAGCAGCTTGCCATAGGGGGGCAACAATTGCGGCAGCAGACCGAGGCGGCTCTGGTAGTACACGGGTTTTTCCTTGCTGAACGTGCGAAAGCCGTACTCGCCGTGATAGGACCCGCTGCCGCTCGCACCGACGCCGCCAAACGGCTGGGATTCCTGTGCGAAATGCGTCAGGCAACCGTTCACGGTGACGCCCCCGGCGATCGTGCCATGCAATACGCGATCGCGACGGATCGCGTTGTCGCCGAACCAGTAGAGGGCCAGCGGCCGCGCCCGCTGGTTCACGTAACGGATCGCGTCGTCGACGCCATCATAGGCGACCAGCGGCAACAGCGGGCCGAAGATTTCCTCGCGCATGATCGCCGTCTCGTCGTCGGCGTCGAGCACGAGCGTGGGTGCGATCTTGCGCAGCACGGGAGCCAGCGTCTCGCCGGCCGGATTGATCTCGACGATTCGCGCTCCGCGCGCCTTCGCGTCGGCGAGGAGGCCCTGGAGCCGCGCGTAATGGCCGTCGTTGACGATGCTCGTGTAATCGCGGTTGCGCTCGAGCGTCGGGTACAGCCTCGCCACCTGGCGCGCCATCGACTCCGAAAACTCGTCGATCCGGGCCCGCGGCACCAGTGCGTAGTCGGGCGCGATACACGTCTGGCCGGCGTTGAAGAGCTTGCCGATCGCGATCATCGGCATGATCCGGGCGAAGTCGCTGTCGGTGTCGACGATGACCGGCGACTTGCCGCCGAGCTCGAGGGTGACCGGCGTCAGGTTCTTCGCGGCCGCCTGCGCGACGAGCCGGCCGACGGCTGTCGAGCCGGTGAAGAACAGGTGATCGAACGGGAGATCGACGAAGGCCTTGCCGACGCCCGCGTCTCCGGGGAAGACCGCGACCTCGTCTTCGCCGAACGTTTCCTGCACGATCCGCGCCATCAGCTCGGCCGTCGCCGGCGCGAGTTCGGACGGCTTGATCATCACGCGATTGCCCGCCGCGAGTGCCGCCACCGTGGGCAGGATCGACAGCTGGTACGGATAGTTCCACGGCGCGACCACGCCGGCGATGCCCAGCGGCTGCGGAATCAAACGGTTGTATCCGGGCCGGTATTTGAACCCCGTCGGCATCCGTTTCGCACTCATCCAGCGCCGGAGGTGTCGCCGCGCATGCGTGATCGCCTCGTCGACGGACAGGAGATCCGCGATGAGCGTCTCGTGCGGCGACCGATTGCCGAAGTCCGCGGAGATCGCGCCGATGATGTCCCGCGCATGGCGCTTCGTCATCCGCGCGAGGCGCTGCAGCCGGTCGAGGCGAACCGCAAGGGTCGGATTCATCTCGTTCCCGAACGCCGCCTGCATCCGATCGAACGCCTGCCGCACCGGGGTGATCGCGGCGACGCGGTTATCGGCGACTGCACTCATCGGGTGTTCCAAAGGCCCCGCGCCGGGCGGTGGGGCGACGACGACGCAACAGTTGTGTACTGGGTCAGTACACTAGTGTATTGTGGATTTTACACCGTTCGCCCCCCGCCGCCATGACTTTGCGCAAGGCCCCCGCGAAACGCCGCGCCGCCGCTTCCGAGCGCAGATCCCTCGACCGGCTCGCATGGCTCGACGCCGCCGCGGACGCGATCGCCGAGGGCGGCTTCGGCGAGGCGAGGATCCTGACCCTGGCCCGACGGCTCGGCGTCACGCGGGGCAGCTTCTACTGGCACTTCCGCGGCCACGACGACTTCATCCGCGCAGTGCTCGAACGCTGGCGCGACGGGCAGCTCCGCGCGATGGACTCCTGGCGGCCCAGCGCCGGCGACGCCGATGCCGACCTGCGCCGCGCGGTTCATTTGCTGCTGACCGACATGGCCCGCGACGGAAAGTCGCTGCGCATCGAGCTCGCCGTGCAGGATTTCGCGCGCCGCGACGCGTTCGCCGCCGCGATGACGCTGGAGGTGAACCGGGCGCGGATGAAGCAGGGACTCGCCCTGTTCGAGGCGCTCACCCGCGACCATGAGCGCGCCCGCGCGCTGACCCTGCTTCTCTATGCGTGCATCACCGGTGCCCGGCTGATGCTGGCCGCCTCGCCCCGCAACGAGAAGACCGACGCGGTCGCCGATCGCCTCGACCGCATCATCGGCGAAGCCATCATCGCGCCGAACATGGCAAGATAGCCTCGCGCAATCCCGAGGACGGAGAAGATCCTTGATGGCCGCGACCCGCAAGACCGCGAAGAGAACGAGCAGCGCGCCCGCCCCGGCCGGCACGCGCCCCAGGTCCGCGCCGGCGCGCGGCACCGGATCCACACTCGTCGACCTCGCGCAGCAGGTTCGCTCGTGGACCGATTCGGTCCTGGGCATCGCCGGGGCGGCCGCCGGCGTCACGATGGGCGCCGCGAAAATGATGCTGCCGAAACCGGGGCAGCGGCGCACGCTGGAAAGGACCGGCGCCCTCCTCCGGCGGATGCGCGAAGCCGCGGGCTTGAGCCTCGGCGAAGTCGGCGAGGCGATCAATCTCGGGGACCCGGCGCTGCTCGACCTCGTCGAAAACGGCAAGGTTGCCCTGCCTTTCGAGATCATCCTGCGGCTCGCTTCGGTGCTCGGGCGCAACGATCCGATCTCGTTCGTGATGCGCTTCACGCGCTCGTACAATCCCGACGTCTGGAAGACGCTGGAGTCGCTCGGCATAGGGCGTCTCGCACTGCAGGCGGGGCGCGAGCGCGAATTCGCGAACCTCTACCGCGCGAGCGACGCCGCACGCCGCCTGTCCGACGAGCAGTTCGCCGAGGTGCTGAAGTTCACGAAGGCCGCGTTCGAGATGGCGCTCGCCTTTGCCGCCAGGAAAGGACAACCGCCATGAGGGAAGCCGTGATCGTATCCACCGCCCGGACGCCGATCGGCCGCGCGTTCCGCGGCGCGCTCAACAACATCAAGTCGCCGACGCTGATGGGCCATGCGATCCACCATGCCGTGGAGCGCGCCGGGATCGAGGACGGCGAGATCGACGATGTCGTCATCGGCACGGTGCTCGCGGCCGGCACCGCGGGAATGAACCTCGCGCGCAACGCGGCGATCGCCGGAGGCGTGCCGATCGCAGCCGCCGCGCAGACGATCGACCGCCAGTGCGCATCCGGGCTGGCGGCGATCGCCACCGCGGCGAAACAGATCATCGTCGACGGCATGGACGTGATCGTCGCCGGCGGCCAGGACAACATCTCGGCCGTGCAGAACCGCTACCTCGAATGGGTCGGCGCGGAGAAGGATCCGAACGTGATCCTGCATGCCAAGCACGCCTACATGCCGATGCTGCTGACCGCAGAAAACGTGGCGCGCAAGTACGCGATCAGCCGCGACGCGCAGGACGAATACGCGCTCTCGTCGCAGCAACGCACCGCGCGCGCGCAGGCGGACGGGCGCTTCGCCGCCGAGATCGTCCCGATCGCCGCGACGATGGCGGTAGTCGACAAGGAGACGAAGGCGGTCTCGCACAAGGACGTGACCCTGGCCAAGGACGAAGGCAACCGTCCGGATACGACGCGGGAAAGCCTCGCGGCGCTGCCGCCGGTCGTCGACGGCGGCACGGTCACTGCCGGCAACGCGAGCCAGCTTTCGGACGGCGCGTCCGCATGCGTGCTGATGGAGGCGAAGCTCGCGGCGCAACGTGGACTCGCGCCGCTGGGGCTCTACCGTGGCATGACGGTCGTCGGCCTCGCGCCGGAAGAGATGGGCATCGGCCCGATCTACGCGGTGCCGAAGCTCCTGAAGCAGCACGGGTTGACGATCGACGACATCGGCCTGTGGGAACTGAACGAGGCCTTTGCCTGCCAGGCGCTGTACTGCCGCGACTGGCTCGGCATCGACCCGGCACGGTACAACGTGGACGGCGGCGCGATATCGATCGGTCACCCGTACGGGATGACCGGCGCGCGCCTCGTCGGTCATGCGCTGCTCGAGGGCAAGCGCCGCGGCGTCAAGCATGTCATCGTCACGATGTGCGTCGGCGGCGGCATGGGGGCGGCGGGCCTGTTCGAGGTGCTCTGACCCTCGCTTGGCAAACACCCGGAGGAGCGAATGAGTGTCAGGAATCTGCTCGATCTGAGCGGCAAGGTCGCCGTGGTCACCGGAGGCTCGCGCGGCATCGGGCTGCAGCTGGCCGAGGCGCTGGCCGAGATGGGCGCCAAGGTAGCGATCACGGCGCGCAAGAAGGAGGAGCTCGATGAAGCGCGCGTCGATCTCGAGAGCGCGGGCGTCGAGTGCCTGACCGTCGCGGGCGACCTCGCCGATCCCGCGGCGATCCCCGCTCTCGTCGATGCCGTGCTGACGCGATGGGGACACATCGACATCCTGGTGAACAACGCGGGCTGCAACTGGGCGGCACCGGCCGAGGATTACCCGGACGACGGCTGGCACAAGGTGATGAAACTCAACATCGACGCGCAGTTCTTCCTTGCGCGCGAAGTCGGCAGGCGCTCGATGATTCCGCGGAAGAGCGGAAAGATCGTCAACGTCGCGTCGACCGCCGGCCTGTACGGCAATCCTCCCGGGTGGGGGCTGCAGACGATGGCCTACAACACGAGCAAGGGCGCGCTGGTGGCGATGACGCGCGCGCTCGCGGCCGAATGGGGCAGGCACAACATCAACGTCAACGCGATCTGCCCGGGCTTCTTCCCGTCGAAGATGACGGAGGTCACGCTCGACCGGATCGCCCGGAGCGTGCTGGAGATGACGCCGCTCGCGCGCCTGGGCGGCGACGAGGACCTCAAGGGAAGCGTCGTGTTCCTCGCCTCCGAGGCCTCGCGCCACATCACCGGCCACGCGCTCGTGATCGATGGCGGATGCACGGTGATCTGAATTGAGCCGCGGGGCCAACCCGGGGGCGGAGCTCGTCGCCACGGTGCATTCGTTCGACACCGCCGCGCTGGCCGCGTACCTGCGTGCCAACGTCGACGATTTCACCGGAGACCTCGTCGTCGAGCAATTTCAGGGCGGGCAGTCGAATCCGACCTACCGCGTCACCGCGGGCGAGCGGCGCTACGTGCTGCGCCGAAAGCCGCCGGGCCAGCTGCTGCCGTCCGCGCACGC
>JANMBN010000149.1:0-2169 GCA_031360485.1 Betaproteobacteria bacterium
ATGGATTCCGTCAGGGATTCACGCGGGCGTTCGTGAAGCGGATTTTCGATGTTATCGTGTCCGCCCTGCTTCTCTTGCTGGCAGCACCGTTGATGCTGGCGACGGCGCTGGTGATCGCGGTGGAGAGCGGGTTTCCGATCCTCTACCGCCAGGAGCGCGTAGGGCAGGGCGGTCGCCTTTTCGACGTGGTCAAATTTCGCAGCATGAGGCACGATGCCGAGAGCGACGGCAAGCCGCGCTGGGCGGCGAGCAACGACGATCGGGTCACGCGCACCGGACGGATCATTCGCAAGCTTCGCATCGACGAACTGCCGCAACTCATCAACGTTCTCCGCGGCGACATGAGTCTCGTCGGCCCGCGGCCCGAGCGGCCGTACTTCGTCGACCAGCTCGCGCGCGAAATTCCCTATTACGCCGTGCGGCATAGCGTGAAGCCCGGCGTGACGGGATGGGCGCAGGTCCGCTATCACTACAGCGCGTCGTTCGAAGACTCGGTGCAGAAGCTCCAGTACGATCTCTATTACGTCAAGAATCACACGCTTTTTCTCGATATCGTCATACTGTTCGAGACCGTAGGGGTGGTGATAACAGGCGCGGGTGCGCACTGACGTCGCGACGGCGACCGCCAGTCCTCCGTCGCGATGCCGTTGGCCATCCGGCGGGAATCGATGGCACCCGCCAGATGCGGCGGGTCGCCAAGATCATTCATTTCGCGGGACAATGCGTACTTTCCCAATGAAACGGCTTCGCCCGCGTCATGAACCCGAACCTCGCAACCGTGGCCATCTGGAGTTATGGGATCGCGGGCGTCGCCTACGCCGCGTTCGCCATATACCTGCGCCCGAGTTGGCGTGGTGGACCCCGCAACCGGGCACTGGCGATTGCCATCGGCATGACGGTGGCATGGGCGGCGCTCAATTTCACATTTACCGTGACGCAGGCGCCGGCCCTGTTTGCATTCGGCACCGTGGTCGACGTGCTGCGTATCGGCGCGTGGTACGCCTTTCTGCTGTTGTTGCACGAACGCCCCAATGCCCATGCAGTGGCGGGAGACGCGGCCCGAACGACGTGGCTGCTGCCCGTGGCCGCCGCGCTGGTGGTGCTGGGCATTCTGACGGAAGCTGCGGTCGCGCTTCGGTGGACAGCATTGGGAGACCCCACGCGCCTGGCGGCGTTCGAAGGCCTCGCGCTCAGCGTGTTCGGCCTCGTGCTGCTGGAACAGGTGTTCCGCAACTTGCCGGAGGATGCGCGTTGGAACGTCAAGCCGCTGTGCGTCGGCCTCGCCGGCGCGTTCATGTTCGATCTCTATCTGTTCGCCGATGCGCTGCTGTTCAGCCGCGTCGACGTGGATGCGTGGAGCGTGCGCGGTTTTGTTCATGCGCTCGTTTTCCCGTTGATTGTCGTGTCGACGATGCGCGGCCGCAACTGGACATTCGGCATCGCACTGTCGCGTCGCGTGGCGTTTCACTCGACGGCGTTAATGGTGACCGGTGTCTATCTGCTGTTCATGGCGGCCGCCGGATACTACGTCCGCTATTTCGGCGGGAGCTGGGGACGTGCGCTGCAGGTCGCATTGGTGTTTGCCGCGTTGCTGGCGCTCGGCGCGATGGCATTCTCGGGCTCGATCCGGGCGAAGTTGCGAGTGATCGTCAGCAAGCATTTTTTCAGGTACCGATACGATTATCGCGAGGAGTGGCTTCGGTTCACGCATGCGCTGTCGGCGCGCGGCGGACATCACGAGCTGGGGCAGGATGTCATCAAGGGCCTCGCCGACATGCTGGAAAGCCCCGCCGGAAGTCGGTGGCTGCGGGATGCGCTGGGCCGACATTTTACGCAGGCGGCGCGCTGGAATGCGCCGTCGGATGCGGTGACCGAGCCCGCCGACAGCGAGTTCATGCGCTTCCTTCGCGACACGGGCTGGGTTGTGAATCTCGAAGAGTTTCGCTCGTCGCCCGAGCGGTACCGCGACCTTCGGCTTCCACTTTGGCTTTCGGAGCTGCCGAATGCATGGCTGATCATTCCGCTCACGAACGGCGGCGAATTGATCGGATTCGTGATTCTGGCGACCGCGCGTACGCGAGTCGATGTCAACTGGGAGGTGAACGATCTTCTCAAGACCGCGGCGCGCCAGGCGGCGACCTTCCTGGGCCAGATGCAGGCGACCGAGGC
>JANMBN010000043.1:0-1606 GCA_031360485.1 Betaproteobacteria bacterium
GGCGTGCGGCCGCAGGTCAAGTTGCTCGACGACAAGGGCGACGAGATCAAACTGCCGGGCTCGGAGCTCTCGGTCAACATCACCTTCCAGCTGGGCTCGATCATCACGGTGAAGGACGGCCAGCAGGTCGGCGTGGGCGAAATCCTGGCGCGGATCCCGCAGGAAACGTCGAAGACGCGCGACATCACGGGCGGCCTGCCCAGGGTGGCGGAGCTCTTCGAGGCGCGTGCGCCGAAGGACGCCGGCACGCTCGCGGAAGTCACCGGCACCGTGTCGTTCGGCAAGGATACGAAGGGCAAGCAGCGTCTGGTCATCACCGACCTCGACGGCGTCGCCCACGAGTACCTGATTCCGAAGGACAAGCACGTCACGGCGCACGACGGCCAGGTGGTCAACAAGGGCGAGTCGATCGTCGACGGTCCGGCGGATCCGCACGACATCCTGCGGCTTCTCGGGGTCGAGGCGCTCGCGCGCTACATCACCGACGAAGTGCAGGATGTCTATCGGCTGCAGGGCGTGAAGATCAACGACAAGCACATCGAGGTGATCGTGCGGCAGATGCTGCGCCGCGTGCAGGTGATCGACGCCGGCGACACGCGGTTCATCACGGGCGAGCAGGCGGAGCGCTCGGATCTGCTGGACGAGAACGACAAGGTGATGAAGGAGGAAGGCAAGCGGGGTGCCACGTACGAGCACATGCTGCTCGGCATCACGAAGGCGTCGCTGTCGACCGACTCGTTCATCTCCGCGGCGTCGTTCCAGGAGACGACGCGCGTGCTGACCGAGGCGGCGATCATGGGCAAGAAGGACGACCTGCGCGGCCTGAAGGAGAACGTGATCGTCGGCCGGCTCATTCCGGCAGGCACCGGCCTCGCGTATCACAACGCCCGCAAGAAGCAGAAGCTGCTCGGACCGGATGCGGGTTTCCTGCAGCCGGGCGAGGTCGCACCGGCCGACGCGACGGTGACAACACCCGAGGTGTCGGCGGACGCTGCCTGACATCGCGATTGCACCGCGTTGCAAGGGACCGGCAGGCGACTGCCGGCCCCTTTTTTGCGAACTGCGCCCGACGGGCGAGCGAGTGTCGAACGAGAGCGGCGATCGTTGACCTAGGGTCGGGTGTCCGGGCGGCGGCGGGGAGCGCCGCCCGGGCTCCCCCGGCCATTTCCGCGCCGCAGCATGGTATTGACGCGGACTTCGTTATCCCCTTATAATTGCAGTCTTTTCGCCCGCCGCTTCGCGCACCAGAAAATCTGCGCGCTAGGGGTTGGCAGGCGTACCCCGGCCGCATTTCGAACGACGGGTCGGCCGAGGCGCAGAAAGATGGCCCGGGCTACAGCGCGTGAGCGCGTGCTTGGGCCACTTTAATTTGTTGTTTCGCGAAGCGTTGAGCCCTGCGGCCGGACACATCGTCCGGCTGCACGAAACGGAAAATCAGGATGCCAACCATCAATCAGCTCGTACGGAAGGGCCGCGAGCCCGCCGTGTCGAAAAGCAAGGTTCCGGCGCTGCAGCAGAGCCCGCAGAAGCGCGGCGTGTGCACGCGCGTCTACACGACGACGCCGAAGAAGCCGAACTCCGCGCTTCGGAAGGTCGCCAAGGTGCG
>JANMBN010000045.1:0-4054 GCA_031360485.1 Betaproteobacteria bacterium
CGCTCGTGATCGATGGCGGATGCACGGTGATCTGAATTGAGCCGGGGGGCCAACCCGGGGGCGGAGCTCGTCGCCACGGTGCATTCGTTCGACACCGCCGCGCTGGCCGCGTACCTGCGCGCCAACGTCGACGATTTCACCGGAGATCTCGTCGTCGAGCAATTTCAGGGCGGGCAGTCGAATCCGACCTACCGCGTCACCGCGGGCGAGCGGCGCTACGTGCTGCGCCGAAAGCCGCCGGGCCAGCTGCTGCCGTCCGCGCACGCCGTGGACCGCGAGTTCCGCGTGATGTCCGCGCTCGCCGGCACGGACGTGCCCGTGGCGAAGACCTACGCACTGTGCGAGGACGCGGCGGTGATCGGCACCGTGTTCTACGTGATGGAATACGTGGAGGGCCGCGTCCTCTGGGATCCCGCGCTGCCCGGCATGACGCCGCCGCAACGCGCCGCGCACTACGACGAGCTGAACCGCGTGATTGCCGCGTTGCATCGGATCGATTACAGGGCGGCGGGTTTGGACGGATACGGCAAGCCGGGGAGCTACGTCGAGCGCCAGGTGGCGCGCTGGTCGAAGCAGTACCAGGCATCCGCGGGCGACCGGATTCGGGCGATGGACCGGCTCATCGACTGGCTGCCGCGGCACGTGCCTGGCGGCGACGAGACCGCGATCGTCCACGGCGATTATCGGCTCGACAACGTGATCTTCCACCCTACGGAGCCGCGCGTGCTGGCCGTGCTCGATTGGGAGCTGTCGACGCTCGGTCACCCGCTGTCCGATTTCGCGTACCAGGTGATGGCGTGGCGCCTTACGCCGCAACAGTTCCGGGGCCTGAAAGGCTGCGACTTCGCGGCGCTCGGCATCCCGACCGAAGACGAATACGTCGCCGCGTATTGCCGGCGTACCGGCCGCCGCGCGATTCCGGACTGGGACGTCTACCTCATCTTCAACATGTTCCGCATCGCGGCGATCCTGCATGGCGTTCTTTCACGCGCGCTGCAGGGCAACGCCGCAAGCCAGAACGCCATCGAGACGGGCAGCCGGGCGCGGCTGGTCGCCGCCACCGCATGGGAGATGGCGCAGCGTATCGGCGATTGAAGTATCCTTGATGCTCGAGTTCGCCGGCATACCCTTCCGGGAGCATGACTCGGTGACACAGAGGGATACGATGCATCCGCAGACCAAGCCGCTCTGTCACGACCTCCTGGTTACGCTGCGGTTGGCCGCATTGGTGCTGCTCCCCATCTCCTCCGCCATGGCCGCCAATCTCGACGTGTTTCATGCCGACTCGCTCGCCGGCCCCATGCGCGAGCTGAAGCGAGCGTTCGAAGCGACGCACACGGGCATCGTCGTCAATCTGACCTCGGGTGTCTCACGGGACCTGGCGGGCCGGATTCTGAAGGGCGACCGCTGCGACGTTTTCGCGCCCTCCTCGCCGGCGGTCATCGAGGACGACCTGATGAACGGCAGGATCGCCGGCTCCGACAAGCCGGCCGCGTCCTGGTATGTCGTGTTTTCCGGCAACGAGATGGTCGTCATCACCGCGAAGGGCAACCCGCTCGGCATCCGGCAAGCGAGCGACCTCGCGCGACCGGAAGTGAAGTTCGTGCGCGTGACCGGCGACAAGGATCTCGCCACGGGCCGCACGATCGAGTTCCTGAAGCGAGCTGCGGCGCAGAAGGGAAACCTGGCGCTTGCACAGAAGATCGTGGACAGCGCTATCGTCGATCCGGCGAAGCCCACGACGGTGCCGGAGGCCGTCAATGCGGTGAAGGATGGAAGGGCGAATGCCGGCGTCGTCTACTACTCGGCCGCCGTCGCCGCGCGGAACGACGTCGATATCGTCCGCTTCCCCGACACCGTCAACATGAGCGAGGCGATCCGCAATGCGGCGACCGTTCCGGCAACGACCCGGAACGCGGACGAGGCGATGCAGTTCGTCGGCTTCCTGCTTTCCGCGGAAGCCCGGCAGATCCTCAAAGACACCGGCCAGCCGCCGGTCGTTCCGGCCGCGCGCAAAGGCGCCGTTCCGGCCGAGATCAACTAGGACGAGTTGGCGAGTGCATCCGCTCGATCCGTTCCCCACACGCGGCGGCGACGCAGCGGTAGAATTTTCTCTCCGCCCGCCCGTTGCCGCATCCGTCACGTCAACCGCTTGGCGCATTCGAGGAGAAAACAAATGAAATTCAACTGCCACCCCACCGCGGCGACAGGCTCGGGCATCGTGCTTGTCGTCGCGCTCGCACTCTCGCTTCCGGCTTCCGCACAGGGCAAGGATGACCTGTGGGAAATCTCGTCGCGGATGGAAATGCCCGGCATGCCGATGGCGATGCCAGGGCAGACGAGCCGCGTTTGCGTCGGCAAGAACCGGAAGGATGAAGACCTCATTCCCAAGCAGGGCGACTGCCACGTGGTCGAGAGCAAGCGCGCCGGAAACAAGTTCACCTATACGATGGAATGCGCGGGCAGCGAACCGTCGACCATCGCCGGTGCAATCACGTTCGGCGACAAGGCCTACGACGGCAAGATGCACATGACGATGAAGCGGACCAAGGACACGATGGAGATGGCGTTCGCCGGCAAGCGGGTCGGCGACTGCACCGCGCCTGCAAAGTAGCCGCTTGCCGGCATGGAGCCGGACGGGCCGATCGCGGCGCCATTCGACGCGACTACGCGCGTTCTCGAGCAAGATGCGTGGTTGATGGACGACGTGCGTTCAGGTCGGCCATCAATGGCCCCCGGCGCTCGAATGCGCATACCATGAACATCCAGCAGATAATGACCACGCGCATCGTCACGGTTGCATTGGGCGACCGGCTTGCGACGGTCAAGGAAATTTTCGACCGATCGAAACTCCATCACCTGCTCGTGGTCGAGGAACAAAAGCTCTTTGGCGTCGTTTCGGATCGGGACCTTTTGCGAGCCCTGAGCCCCAACATCGGAACGATATCGGAGACCGACAAGGATAGGGCCGCGCTCAACAAGCAGGTGCATCAGATCATGACGCGCAAACCGATCACGCTGCCTCCCGAGGCCCCGATTGCGGACGCGGTCGATCTGTTGTTGACACGCAGCATCTCGTGCATCCCGGTCGTCGATGCCGAATTCAGGCCGCTAGGTATTCTCACCTGGCGGGACGTCCTGAAGGCGCTCGTCCCGCAACGATGAGCGCAATGGGTTCGGCTCGCGATGAAATGGCCGAAGGCAGCGCCCACACGGCCCTTGCTCCGCGTCCTCGCCATGTCTGACCCGCGCGTCTTCTTCGCCGCCGAGCGAACGCTCCTAGCGTGGGTACGTACCGGCCTCACGATCATGGCCTTCGGGTTCGTCGTCGCACGATTCGGCCTCTTCGTGCGCCTTCTCGAGGCACAGCGCGCGCCGTTGACCGCTCCGGCAGCGACGGCGTCGCACTTTTCCAATTTCATGGGCATCGCGCTCGTCCTGCTCGGTGCCGCGTCGATGGTTTTCGCGGCGCTCCAGCACCAGCGCTTCGTCCGGACATTGCCGGCCGTCGATCTGCCGCACACGCACAATCGCGCCTTCCCGATCATCATGGCGCTGCTGCTCGGGCTGCTCGGTCTCGCGCTCGCCGTCTACCTCGCCTTCTAGCGAGGGCTCCGATCATCGTTTTCGCAGCACGCTTGATCGTTCGACGGGACGCTGCCTGACAATTCTTGACATTCGGACCGCGTTTTGGCGTTAGAGTCTGGGCCCGTGACGAGGGGCGCGGACGGCAGCGCGCGGCGGGCTGGAGATGGAGAGTAAAAATAGGGACCGCGTCGAGTCCACTGCCCCGGGGTCGCAGCGCGGGGCGCCTGAAGCTTGTGGACCCATCGCGTTATCGCGTCGCGGCACGAGAGAGAACGGCCATTTTGCCAACTTGAGGGGAAGTTCGATGAACCGCACCAAACGTATCGCCAGCACGGCATCCACGATCATTGTCCTTGCCTGCAGCGCGCTCGCGCACGCGGCCGATGTGGCGAAGACGCCCGCGGCCCCGGCCAGTCCGGCGCCGCCCGCCGCGGTCACCAGCCCGGCATCGCCTGCGGCCCCGGCC
>JANMBN010000048.1:0-4427 GCA_031360485.1 Betaproteobacteria bacterium
CGAGGGTGCGCACGCCGATGGCGCGGCGCCGGCGGCGGCACCCGCCGCGCCGGCCGGCGCGGGCAACCCCGGCTGGGAGCAGGTCTACCAGAACATGCGGAACCAGGCGCCGATTGTGCCGGCGCCGGCTCGCCGTGCCACGAAATGAACGCCCGCGACAATCCCTGCCCGGTCCGCACCGGCACGCCATGGAAAACACGATGACAAAACGCAACTCCGCCGTATGGGCTGCCGCGCTGGCCGGCGCAATGATGGTCGCCGGGTGCACGACGCCGGGGCCGTCGACCGGGGACGCTCCGGACACGCCAACGAGGCCAGGCGTGCCGCATCGCATGTCGACATCGGTGTCGTCGGCGATGGCCGATGCCGTCGCGCGCTCGAAGTCGCAGGGCCGTCCGTCCGCCGAAGACAAGGCCCGGACGTTCACTGGCACCGGCGTGCTCGTGCGGGGCCAGCAGCCCGGCGGCGGACTGCCCGCCGGCCCCGTCGTGACGCCGCAGGCCGGCGGCGGCGTCGTGCTCAATTTCGAAGGGGCCGACCTGCGCGAGGTGGTCAGAAACATCCTCGGGGACATCCTCAACGAGAGCTACACGATCGACGCGACGGTGGGCGGCCAGGTGACGATCCGCACGTCGTCGGGCATTCCGCGCGAGGCGCTCGTTGCCACGCTCGAGACGCTGCTGCGGATGAACGGCGCGATGCTGGTGAAGGAAGGGAGCCTCTACAAGGTGCTGCCGAGCGCGGCCGGCGTGCGCGGCAACATCACGCCGCAGCTCGGCAATTCGCAGCGGGCGCTGCCGCAGGGGTTCTCGGTGCAGATCGTGCCGCTGCGCTACATCGGCACGCGCGAAATGGTGCGGATCCTTGAACCGTTCACGAAGGACGCGACGGCCGTGCGTCCCGACGACATGCGCAACCTGCTGGTCCTCTCCGGCACGGAACTTGAGCTCAGGCACCTGCTCGAAACGATCGACATGTTCGACGTGGACTGGATGGCCGGCATGTCGGTCGGCCTCTTCACGCTGCAGAACTCGGACGTCAAGACCGTCGGCCAGGAGCTCGACAAGGCCATCGGCGATCGGAACTTGGGCCCCCTGGCCGGAATCCTGCGCATCATCCCGATCGAGCGAATGAACGCGCTGCTCGTGATCACGCCGCAGCCTGCGTACCTCGAAGAAGCGAAGAAATGGATCGCGCGCCTCGATCAGGGCGGGGGCGGCGACGGCCCGCGCTTTTACGTCTACAACCTGCAGAACCAGCGTGCGGAGAAGCTCGGGCCGCTGTTGACCCAGGCATTCACGGGTCGCGTAACACCGGCGGCAGCCGCGGCGGCGCCGACCGTCGCGCCGGGCACGCCGGCCGGCACGATCGTCTCGCCGCCGACGTTCCAGCCGCAGCCGGGCGTGACCGCCCCGACCCCTCCGGGGAGCACACCGCCGGCGCAACCCGGCCCGTCGGCGCAGTCGATCGCCCGCGCGGCGGAGGGTATCGGCATCGTGCGCAATATCCAGGTCGTGGCCGACAAGGACAACAACACGCTGTTGATCGTCGCGACGCCGCAGGAGTACACAGTGATCGAAGCGGCGTTGAAAAAACTCGACGTGCCCTCGCGGCAGGTGGCGATCGAGGTCACGATCGCGTCGGTCAACCTGACGGACGAACTCGATTTCGGCGTCGAGTGGTTATTCAAGGGCGGCGCACCGTCCCGGCGCGGCTCGGGCGGCCTGCTCACGCGAAGCACGCCTTTCAACCCGGCAGTGCCGAGCGCGTCGACGACGACCAATCCGGCGCTCGCGCTGGCGCAGGGCTTCACCTACATCCTCAACAACACGAATTTCCCCGGCGGCGTCCAGGCGGCCTTGCACCTGCTCGACAGCTACGGCGACACCAAGGTCATTGCGAACCCGCACCTTGCCGCGCTCGACAACCAGAAGGCGACGATCAAGTCGGGCAACCGAATTCCGGTCAACCAGCAGAGCGTCGTCGGCAGCACGACCAACGTGATCACGACGACGTCGCAGTACATCGACACTGGCGTATTGCTGCAGGTGACGCCTCACATCAACGCGGGTGGGCTCGTCACGCTGGAGGTGCAGGCCGAGGTCAGCGATCCCGGCCCGGTGGCGAATCCCGGCGACGCGCCGCCGATCAACACGCGCTCGGTTCAGACGATCGTCAGCGTGCAGACCGGACAGACGATGGTCATGGGCGGGCTCATCAGCGAGACGAAGAGCAACACGTCGTCGGGGCTTCCGCTGCTCTCCCGCATTCCGATCATCGGCGGGCTGTTCGGCGACCAGCAGCTGACGAACAACCGCAGCGAACTCGTGATGTTCATCACGCCGCGCGTCGTGGAGTCCGAGATCGACCTCAGGAACGTGGTCGACGACCTGCGCCGCCGGATGGAGAGGATCGACGATACGTTCGACGTGTTCAGGCGAGCGAATTCGCCCGTTTCGGGTTCGCCGCCGGCGAAGCCCTGAACGATCGCCGCCGGATAAAATAGGTCGACGACACGGGCGCGGCGGCGCTGTATACGCGTACAGGCGTCGGGCGGTAGCCGGTTTCGTCGGGCGCTAGCTGGTTTCCGGACCCTTTAACCGTCTCCAAATGACGACAGTTTTGCATTTTCCGTGGTTTTCGCCAAAAAAACGTCGTTAATGCCCGACATCTTGCTGTTGCTGACCTGCAACACAGGGCGAATGGTTTCCTTTCCCGGAAAAGGGCGATTGACGATACAGAGTGAATTCGATAGTCTTGAATCAAGGATTGCAGCGTCGGCGCGCCGTTGCAAAGGGAATTCGCAATCCTTGGCGCGATTGATGCTTAACCTGATCGACGGGGTGCAGTCCAGATGAAATCGCATTTGAATGTGATGCGCGATCGGTGGTTCGGCGCCAAGGGTTGTTCGGTTCGTGTCGGATGGGTCGCCGTTGTCATCGCGGCGGCGGGATGTGCCGCTACCGGCGGCGGGCTTTCGAAAGACTCGCCCAAGGAAGTGAAAGCGGCGGCGGTCAAGGAACGATCGAGCGCACGCTGGGATGCGTTGATCAAGGGCGACAAGGACGCCGCCTATGCGTACCTGAGCCCCGGGACGCGTGAATTGGTTTCGCTCGACCAGTACAAGGGGCGGGTCCAGACCGGCAATTTCCGGTCCGTCCAGGTTGACGGTGTCGATTGCGACGTCGAGACCTGCAAAGTGAAATTGACGTTAACGTATGACTACACGGCTTCGAGGGGTATGACGAACATGAAGGGCATCTCGACGTACCTCGAGGAGACTTGGGTGCTGGACAAGGGCCAAGCATGGTTCATCTGGCGGCCGTAGGAGCCGGGCGGCAGTTGCAAATTTTCCACAGATTCCCATGGGGGCTTCGGCGCGGTATCTAATTCGTTCGACAAAAGGAGTGAGCGGTACTAACATTCCGGTGCTGTTGGTTCTAAAGTGATCACTTTAAATCGCAAATCGCAAACAGAGGAGTTATCACCAACCATGAATACGTTCAACAGAAAAACGCTGTATGCCGCGCTGGCCGGTTTGGGCGCGATCGGCGCGACGGGTGCCGTGGAAGCGGTCAACCTCAACCCGGATGGTCTGGGCCAGGTTCTGATCTACCCGTACTACACCGTTCGTTCCAACGCCGCCGGCAACGCCTACAACACGCTGCTGTCGGTCGTGAACACGACGGCCTCGGCGAAGGCGGTGAAGGTCCGTTTCCTGGAAGGCAAGAACTCCAAGGAAGTGCTTGACTTCAACTTGTTCCTGTCGAAGAACGACGTCTGGGTCGCCGCGATCGTAGCGACCGCCGATGGCGCCGCCGTCACGACGCCCGACAAGTCCTGCACGCTGCCGCCCATCCCGGCCGGCGGCCAGCCGTTCGTGAACTTCGCGTACAGCAGCGACGGCGCCGACGCGACGCTCGACCGCACGCGCGAAGGCTACGTCGAAATCATCGAGATGGCGACGTTCTTCGACGCGTCGACGACGGCAATCAACGTCACCCACGTGGGCGGCACGCCCCCGGGTTGCGCGGTCCAGACCGACGCCCAGGCGAACAAGGACGCGCGGACCGGCACCGGTGGCCTATTCGGCGCCCTGACGCTGATCAACGTGAACGATGGCACCGCGTACTCGCAGGACGCAACGGCGCTCGACAACTTCAACAAGACTAGCCAGATCTACTTCAACGCCGGTCTCGCGTCGCCGAACCTCGGCAACGTTGCGCCGGCCACGAGCGTCGTGGTCGCCAACGGCAGCGCCAAGGTGACGGACTGGTCGTCGGGCGCCTCGATCAATGCGGTGAGCGCCACGCTGATGCACAACGCGGTGATCAACGAGTACGTCACCGAACCGACGATCCTGGCCAACACGGACTGGGTTGTCACGATGCCGACTAAGAACCAGTACGTTTCGGTCGGCACGGGCG
>JANMBN010000091.1:0-7902 GCA_031360485.1 Betaproteobacteria bacterium
CATGCAGATGATCTTCCAGGATCCCTACGCGAGCCTCAACCCGCGTTGGCGTGTCGCCGACGTCGTCGCCGAGCCGATCCGGGCGCTTGCACCCGGAACGTCGAAGGCCGAGATCGGCAGGCGAGTGGACGAACTGTTGTCCCAGGTCGGGCTCGACTCGGCCGATGGGGTCAAGTATCCGCACCAGTTCTCGGGCGGGCAGCGGCAGCGGGTCTCGATCGCGCGCGCGCTGTCCACGCAACCGCGATTCCTGGTCTGCGACGAGCCGACGTCCGCGCTCGACGTTTCCGTGCAGGCGCAGGTGCTTAATCTCATGCGCGACCTCCAGCACCGGTTGGGCCTCACTTACCTGTTCATCTCGCACAACCTCGCCGTCGTCCATCACATCGCCGACCGCGTCGGCGTGATGTACCTCGGCCGCATCGCGGAACTGGCGCCGACCCGGCGCCTGTTCGCGTCGCCGCAACACCCGTACACTCGCATGCTCCTGGCCGCGGTCCCCGACCTCGCGATGTCCGGGAAGTCGCGCACGGCGGTCGCGGGCGAGGTCCCCAATCCGCTCGACCCGCCTCCCGGATGCGCGTTCCATCCGCGGTGCCCCTTCGCGGACGACCGCTGCCGGCGGGAAGTCCCGGCGCTGAAGGACGCACGCGGCGGCGGTGTCGTCGCCTGCCACGCCGTCGAGGAGGATCGGCTATAATTTCGCCTTTTTGCGAATCCGGAAACGGCTGCGAGCCGCTTTACGGCTAGCGCCCCGCGCGAGCGCCCCTAACGCCAACGTCCCCAGGTCCCATTGCGCCTCACGCAGATCAAGCTTGCCGGGTTCAAGTCGTTCGTCGACCCGACCGCCATCGCCACGCCGGGCCAGCTCGTCGGCATCGTCGGACCCAACGGTTGCGGCAAATCGAACGTCATCGATGCGGTGCGCTGGGTGCTCGGCGAATCGACGGCATCGGCGCTGCGCGGCGAATCGATGCAGGCCGTGATCTTCAACGGGGCGGGCGAAAGGAAGCCCGTCGGCCGCGCATCGGTCGAGCTCTTCTTCGACAACAGCGCGGGGCGGATCGGCGGCCAATGGGGCCGATACGTCGAGCTTTCGATCAAGCGCGTGCTGACGCGCGACGGCGACTCCACGTACTACATCAACAACATACCGGTGCGCCGCCGCGACATACACGACCTCTTCCTCGGCACGGGCCTCGGACCGCGCGCCTACGCGATCATCGAGCAGGGAATGATCTCGCGCGTGATCGAGGCGAAGCCCGAGGAATTGCGCGTGTTCCTCGAGGAGGCCGCCGGAGTTTCCAAGTACAAGGAGCGGCGCAAGGAGACGGAGGCGCGGCTTGCCGACGCGCGCGGAAACCTTTCCCGCGTCGAGGACATCCGGATCGAGCTCGGCCAACAGCTGGAGAAGCTCGACGCCCAGGCAAAGGTCGCCACCGAATACCGGGATCACGAGACGCGCCTCCGGCTGGCGCAACACCTGCTTTGGTTCTCGAAGCAGCAGGACGCCGCGAACGCCCGCGAACGGCATGCGAGCGCGATCGCGGCCCTCACCGTCGCCCACGAGAGCGTGCAGGCGGAGGTGCGCGCCGCCGAGGCGCAACTGGAGCGTCTGCGTGCCGAACATTACGCCGCCGGCGACGCGCTGCATGAGAAGCAGGGGGCCTTCTACGCGGCGAACGCCGAGGTGACGCGGCTCGAGCAGCAGCTCGCGTTTGCGCGGGACAGCGAAACGCGCATCACGCAGCAGTTCGCGCAGCTCACCGAACAGATCGGCGCGCTCGCAGGTCAGGAATCGGCGCTCCTCGCCGACCGCAGCGTCTTCGAGAAGGCGATCGAGGATGCGGTTGCCGCGCGGGAGAAGACCGGGGACGACGAGCGCGCGGCGGCGGCGGCGCTGCCCGTGCAGGAGCAGGCGGTCTCGCGGGCGGCGGCGGCACTCGCCGGTTTGCAGCAGCAGATCGCGCTGGCCGAACAGGGAATCCGCGTCGTCGAAACCAAACGCGAAAACCTGGGCCGCGTGCTCGCGCAGCTGGCGCAGCGCCGCGAGCGCCTGGAGAGCGAACTCGCGGGCCTCGCCGCGCCGGTCACCGGGCAACTCGCCGATATCGAGGACCAGCACCGGCAGGAAACGGCCGAGCTCGCGTCGAAGGAGGCCGGATTGAACGCGCTGCGCGAATCCGTGCAGGCGCTGCAGGATCGCCAGCGCAGCGCGAGCGAAGCCGCGCAGCAGGCCGGACGCCACCTCGCCGACATCGCGGCGCGTTCCGAGGCGCTCGCCGCACTGCAGGCCAACATCGGCCAGGGCAAGGACAGCACGCGGTGGCTCGAGGACAAGGGCCTCGCGAATGCCCATCGGCTGTGGCAGGGCCTCGACATCGAGCCGGGGTGGGAGGACGCGCTCGAAGCCGTGCTGCGCGAGCGGCTGAATGCCGTCGAGATCGAGCGGCTCGACACGGCGCTCGGCTGGCTCGACACGCGTCCGGGCGAGAAGGGCGGTCCGCCGCGGATTGCCGTCTACGCGCGCGCGCCGGAGACCGCGACGCTCGGCCGTGGCGATCCTGCCGACACGCTGTTCGCGCGCGTGCGCTCGGTGCGCCCGGAAATCGCGCGGCTCCTCGCCGACTGGCTCCGCGGCGTGCGCTGCAGGAAAGATGTCGGCGCCGCGATCGGCGATCGCGGCGGCCTCGCGCTGGGCGAATCCTTCGTCACGCCGCAGGGCCACCTCGTCACGGCGCAGTCGATCAGCTTTTTCGCGCCGGACAGCGATCTGCACGGCGTTCTCGCCCGTCAGCGCGAGTTGGCGGAGCTCGAGCACGCGATCGTGGGGGCGCGTGGCGCGGCGCTCACCGCGCGAGCGGCCCTTGCCGCCGTCGAAACGGAGCAGGACGACGCCCAGAAGCGCTATCACGCCGAAAGCATGGCGTTCTCCTCGCAGCAGAGGCGCTGCCACGATCTCGAGCTCGAGCTCCTGCAGCTGAAGCAGGCCGCCGAAGCCGCCGAGAAGCGCCGCACGCAGATCGTCGACGAGCTCGCCGAAGTCGCCGGGCAGGAGCGCGCCGAGCAGGCGCAGGAGAAGGCGCTCGCCGGCGAACTCGCCGACGCGCAGTTGCGCCTGCACGACGAAGCGGCGAAGCGCGACGCCGCCCGCCACGCGCACAACGAGACCGAGGTCGAATTCGCGCGCGCCCGCGAAAACATGCGCGCCGCCGAGCGTGCGGCGCAGGAAGCGACCTTCGCCGAGCGCAGTTGCCGCGAGCGGCTGGCCGAACTCGATCGGCGCCGCGAGTCGCTGGCGGGGCAGGTCGCGCAGCAGCGGAGCGCGTTGGGACTTCTCACCTCCGAGCGCGCGGCGATCGACTGGACACCGGTCGAGGAGGCGCTTCAGCGCCAGCTTGCGAGCCGCGGCGAGTCCGAGCAGGCGCTGGCGGCGGCGCGCGATCGGCTGGAGGAGCTCGGCACGGCATTGCGCGCGGCGGAGGAAGCACGGCTGTCCGCCGACCAGAAGCAGGAGCCCGCGCGCGCCAGGATCGAGGAGATGCGGTTGAAGGAGCAGGCGGTGGCGCTCGCGGTGCAGCAGTTCACCGAGCAGCTGGCCGAAGCGAATGCCGATGTCGCCGCGCTCCCGGCCGCGTTGAAGGCATTCGGCAACAAATCCGGATTGCCGGCCGAAATCGAGCGATTGCAGAGTGCGATCGCGAGCCTCGGCGCGGTCAACCTCGCCGCGCTCGACGAGCTCGAAATCGCGACCGATCGAAAGCAGTATCTGGACGCGCAGGCGGCCGACCTCACGGAAGCGATGGCCACGCTGCAGAACGCGATCCGCCAGATCGATCGCGAATCCCGGCAGCTGCTGCAGCAGACGTTCGATTCCGTCAACGAGAATTTCGCCCGGCTGTTCCCGGTGCTGTTCGGCGGCGGGCAGGCCCAGCTCGTGCTGACCGGCGAGGAGATCCTCGACTCGGGGGTACAGGTCGTCGCGCAGCCGCCGGGCAAGCGCAACACGTCGATCCATCTGCTGTCGGGCGGCGAGAAGGCGCTGACCGCCATCTCGCTGGTCTTCGCCCTGTTCCAGCTCAACCCGGCGCCGTTTTGCCTTCTGGACGAGGTCGATGCGCCGCTCGACGACCCGAACACCGACCGGTTTTGCCGGATGGTGCAGGACATGTCGCGCCAGACGCAGTTCCTGTTCATTTCGCACAACAAGATCACGATGGAAATGGCGAACCAGCTCGTCGGCATCACGATGCCGGAGCCGGGAATCTCGCGCGTGGTCGCCGTGGACATCGCCGAGGCGCTCGAACTCGCGGCGACGGGCACGGGGTGACCGGAAAAGTGGGGCGGGACCGGCGCGCGGGGGCCGTTATCGATGAGCTCCGCGCTATAATCAGGGCCATGAACATCCGCGTTGGGGACCGTCGCCCCGAAGCGTGCCGCGCACCCTTGCCCAGACGCCGCCACGCATGACATCGCTGCAACTGGGCCTCTTCGCCGGCGGCGCCGTTCTCGTCGTCGCGGTCATCGTCTACAACTGGTTGCAGGAGCGCCGCGTCCGGCGCCGGATCGAGGCCGCGTTCCGAAACCCGGCCGACGGCGACCGATCCGTGCAGGATTCCTCGGCCGCGGCGGAGCGCGTCGAGCCGACGCTCCCGTCGGGGCGTGGTCCCGGCGCGGTTCCGGAAAACGCGCCGCGTGCGGGCGACGCCGAAGATTATGTCGACGACGGCGGTTACGAGCCGCCGCTCGAGATCCACGCGCGGATCGCGTCCGACATCGCCGCCGATGGAACCGTGGCGGGCTCGCGGTCGGCCGAAACCGAGACTTCGACGCTCCTCGGGGCGCGATCGTCGGTCGCCGAGCGAAATTCGCCGCTGCCGGATCCGGACATCGAGTGCATCGTCACGCTGCAGCCGGTGCGGCCGGTTCAGGCGGGCGCCCTCGCCGCGGGTTTGCACGCGCGGCTCGGCATGCCGTTGCGCTGGTTCGGCCGGCGCGGTGCAGGGCTGCCCTGGCAGAGTCTCAAATCGGAGACCGTCGGCGAGTTCGCGGAAGTCGCCGCGTGTCTGCTGCTCGCGAACCGCGCGGGAGCCGCGAGCCGGGCGCTGCTCGAAACCTACTTCCGTGTCGTCGCCGAGCTCGCGTCGGCGCTGCCGGCGGCCTTCAATGCGCCGGACGCCGCCGCCGAGGCGGCGCGCGCCGAAGCGCTCGACCGCATCTGCGCGGACCTCGACGTGCAGGTCGGCCTTACCGTGCTCAAGACCGCGACGTCCACGATTCCGGGCACGAGGCTCCGCGGCATCGCCGAGGCATCGGGATTCAAGCTCGCAGAGGGCGGCCGCTTCGATTGGGTGCAGGAGGAAACGGGCGCCGTGCTGTATTCGCTGCAGAACTACCGGTCGGAGCCCTTCACCGCGGACACGCTGCGCGTGTCGTCGACGCCCGGCGCGGTGTTCCTGCTCGATGTTCCGCGCGTGACGGAGCCCGTGCGCGTGTACGACCAGATGAAGATGGCGGCGAAACGCATGGCGCAAACGCTCGACGCGACGCTCGTCGACGACAACCGGCGGACGCTCGACGACGCGGCGCTCAACGCGATCCGCGAGCAGGTGCGCAATACGGCGGCAGCCCTGCGCGAGGTCAATATCGAGCCGGGCAGCCCGCGCGCGCTGGCGCTGTTCGGTGGGTGAACCCGCCGCCGTCGCGGCCGCCGGGAACCGCCTTTTGACCGCCGCGCCCTCCGACGACGGTGGAATTGCCCCGCCCGCCGCTGCGGCGCGGGCCGCCCTGCTGCGGGGCTTGATCGACGAGCACAATCGGCGGTACTACGTCGAGGATTCGCCGACGATCCCGGACGCCGAATACGACAGCCTGTACCGGGAGCTGCAGGCGCTCGAGGCGCGGTACCCGGAACTCGCAACGCCAAGCTCGCCGACGCAGCGTGTCGGCGGCTCGCCGCTCACTGATTTCGCACCTGTCCGGCACGCCGTGCCCATGCTGTCGATCCGCACGGAGACCGATACGACCGCGAACGCTGCGGCCAAATTCGACGCGCGTGTCCGCCGGGATCTCGGACTCGCCGCGGACGCGCCGGCGGTGGAGTACATGGCGGAGCTCAAATTCGACGGCCTCGCGATCAGCATCCGCTATGAACAGGGGCAACTCGCGGTCGCGGCGACCCGCGGCGACGGCGAGGTCGGCGAGGACGTCACGCGCAACGTCAGGACCATCCGGTCCATTCCACGAGCGCTGCGCGGCAAGCGTCCGCCCGCCGTGCTCGAAGTGCGCGGCGAGGTCTACATGGCGCGGCGCGACTTCGACGCATTGAACGAGCGGCAGCAGGCGGCCGGACGCCGGGCCTTCATCAATCCGCGCAACACCGCGGCGGGCGCCGTGCGGCAGATCGATCCGGCGATGACGGCGCAGCGCCCGTTGCAGTTCTTCGCATACGGGATCGGTGAAACGCTTGGCTGGACGCTGCCCGAGACCCAAAGCGCGCTGCTGGATACGCTCGAAGCGCTCGGCATACCGGTGAATGCCGATCGGCGGGTCGCGCGCGGCGCCGCCGAGCTGGCCGCGTTCTACGCGTGGGTTGCCGAGCGCCGCGCGAGCTTGCCGTTCGAGATCGACGGCGTCGTCTACAAGGTCAATTCGATCCCGCTTCAGCAGCAGCTCGGGTTCGTCACGCGGGAGCCGCGCTGGGCCGTCGCGCACAAGTTTCCGGCCGAGGAGATGGCCACCGAGGTCCTCGGCATCGACGTGCAGGTGGGGCGCACGGGAGCCGTCACCCCGGTCGCCCGGCTGAAGCCCGTGTTCGTCGGCGGCGTGACGGTGACCAACGCGACACTGCACAACGAAGACGAGGTGCGGCGCAAGGACGTGATGATCGGCGATACGGTCATCGTTCGCCGGGCCGGCGACGTCATTCCGGAGATCGTGCGGGTGCTCGTCGACAAGCGGCCGGCTGGCGCGAGCGCATTCGGGATGCCCGCGCGTTGTCCGGAGTGCGGTTCGGCCGTCGTCCGGCTCCCCGACGAGGCCGTCGCGCGCTGCAGCGGAGGGCTCTTCTGCCCGGCGCAGCGCAAGCAGGCGCTCCTGCACTTCGCGAGCCGGCGCGCGCTCGATATCGAGGGACTCGGCGAGAAGCTGGTCGACCAGCTCGTGGATGCGGGCCTGGTGCGGACGCCCGCGGACATTTACAAGGTCCGGACGACTGAGCTGGCGGGGCTCGAACGCATGGCCGAAAAATCGGCGGCGAATGTCGTGTCCGCGATTGAGAAGAGCAAGGCCACGACCCTCGCGCGTTTTATCTACGGCCTCGGCATCCGGCACGTGGGCGAAGCGACCGCGAAGGATCTCGCGCGGCACTTCGGCGGCCTCGATGCGCTGTTGGCCGCGGACCAGGCGGGGCTGCTGGAAGTGCACGATGTCGGGTCCGTGCTGGCCGAGAGCATCGCCCGGTTCCTCGCGGAACGCCACAACCGCGACGTGATCGCGGAACTCCGCGCCGCCGGTGTGCGCTGGCCCGAGACGGAGCCGCAGCGGACCATCGCGGGCCGGCTCGCGGGCCTCACGTTCGTGCTGACCGGCACGCTGCCGACGCTCGCCCGCGAGGATGCCAAGGCGCTGATCGAGGCGCAAGGCGGCAAGGTCGCGACGAGCGTTTCGAAGAAGACGACCTATGTGGTCGCCGGCGCCGATTCGGGAAGCAAGCTCGATAGGGCGCAGGAGCTGGGCATTCCATTGCTGGACGAGGACGGCCTCCGAAGGCTGATCGCAGCCGACCGCGGCTGAGCCGGCCCCGGATACCCGAAAGGAAATCACGATGCGGAAGATCACAAAGGCTGCAACAAGCCCCGGCAACGAAACACCTGCCAGTCCCAGCAACGCGATCCATTGGCC
>JANMBN010000104.1:0-4919 GCA_031360485.1 Betaproteobacteria bacterium
CGTGCGGATAGCGGATGAGCTCCGCGCGCGAAAGCCGTGCGCCGTCGATGAGGCACGCGTGGTTCAGGCGGTCCGCGAAAATCACGTCGCCGCGGCCGGCAAGCGCGGTGAGGATAGCGAGATTGGCGAGATAGCCCGTCGAGAACGTCCGCGCCCGGGCGCCCGCGCTCGGCCGGACGAACGCGGCGAGTTCGGTTTCGAGCGCGGCATGCGGCGCGAAATGCCCGCAGACGAGGTGCGCTGCGCCGGCACCGGCGCCCCAGCGCGCCGCCCCGTCGCGCGCCGCGGCGACGACGTCCGGGTGCCGGGCCAGGCCGAGATAGTCGTTGCTCGCGAAGGCCACGAGCTCGCGTCCGTCGACGACGACGCGGACACCCTGCACGGATTCGATCGTGCGCCGTCTTCGCGTCAGCCCCTCGGCGTCGCGCGCCGCGAGGCCGCGCGCGAGCTCCCCGATCAGTCCGGTCGGCACGCCGGCGGCATCAGGCGGCCGGCAAATCCATGCCGGTCAGCCCGAGCTTCGCGAAGAGCGCACGGTCGGCGCCGACGTCGGGATTGCCGGTCGTGAGCAGCTTGTCACCGTAGAAGATCGAGTTGGCGCCGGCGAGGAAGCAGAGCGCCTGCACCGCTTCGCCGAGCTCGCGCCTTCCCGCGGAAAGCCGCACCATCGCCTTCGGCATCGTGATCCGCGCGACGGCGATGGTGCGCACGAACTCGAACGCATCGAGTGCGCTGCCCCCGCCCAGACGCTCGTGCAGCGGCGTGCCCTCGACCTGCACGAGATGGTTGATCGGCACCGATTCCGGATAGGGGCGCAGGTTCGCGAGCTGCGCGATCAGCCGTGCGCGCTGCGCGGTCGACTCGCCCATGCCCACGATCCCGCCGCAGCAGACGCCGATGCCGGCGGCGCGAACGCGGTCGAGCGTGTCGAGCCGGTCCCCGTATTCGCGCGTCGTGATCACCTCGCCGTAATAATCGGGCGCGGTGTCGAGATTGTGGTTGTAGAAGTCGAGGCCGGCGTCCTTGAGCTTTCCGGCCTGCCCTTCCTTCAGCATCCCGAGCGTGCAGCAGGTCTCGAGCCCGAGCGCCTTCACTTCGCGGACCATGGCGAGGACCGGCTCGAGGTCGCGGTCTTTCGGGCCTCGCCAGGCGGCTCCCATGCAGAAGCGCGTCGCGCCCTGCGTCTTCGCTTCGCGCGCGGCGGCGACGACCGTCTGGATGCCGAGCATCGCCTGCTCGTCGACCTCCGTGTGGTAACGCTTTGCCTGCGGGCAATAGCCGCAGTCTTCCGGGCAGCCGCCGGTCTTGATCGAGATGAGCGTCGACAGCTGCACCGCATTGGGCGCATGGTGCGCGCGATGTGTCTCCTGCGCGCGGAACATGAGCTCGGGGAACGGCAGGGCGAAGAGCGCGTCGACGGCGTCGACCGGCCATCGCGGCGATGCGCTCGCCTCGGCGCGGCAACCCGCCCCCGTTGTCTCGCGCGCGGCAATCGTGCGTTCGGCGGATGGCATCGCGGCGGCCTCGGGGTTAGCGTCGGGTCGGGGATCGGGCGCGCGGCGACGCGCGGGTTCACCGCGCCGCGAATTCGCCTTCCGCGTCTACAATCGGCTTCGAGTGTCGAGGGAGGTACGGCTATTGTCAAATGCGCCCGCAGAACCATTTGACTGCAATCCGAAGCGCGGGGCGCGGAGCGCGCTTCGTTCCGGCGCGTCGCGCATGGCCGACATCGTGCGCCTGGCGCTGCCGCAACGCTGCGAGTTGTGCGTCGCCCGCACCGAGGGCGCGCTGCTGTGCGCCGCCTGCGCATCCGAACTGCCGTCGGTCGCCATGGCGTGCCCCGTCTGTGCATTGCCCTCGACGGACGGCGCCGTCTGCGGTGCCTGCCTGTCGAATCCGCCTCCTTATGCGGCAGCTGTCGCGGCGCTGGTCTATGCGTTTCCGGTCGATCGCCTCCTCCAGCGGATCAAGTACGGCGGCCGCATCGCGCTGGCCGACTGGGCCGGGGCGACGCTGGCCGCGGTGGTGGGGGACGCGCTCGCGCACCGATGCGCCGATCTGCGGCCGCACTGGATCGTCGCGCTGCCGCTGGCGCAGGCGCGACAGCGGGAGCGCGGCTTCAACCAGGCCGCCGAAATTGCGTCGCGCGTTGCGCGCGCGACTGCTCTCCCGCTCCGCGCGCCGCTTGCGCGAATCACCGGAGGACCTCCGCAGGCCGAATTGCCGTGGGCGGAACGCCTCCGAAATGTCCGAGGAGCCTTTTCCGCGCGCGGCGATGTGCGGGGCGCGCGAATCGCGATCGTCGACGACGTGATGACCACCGGCGCCACGCTGGCCGAAGCGTCCCGTGCGCTCACCGGCGCCGGCGCCGAGCGTGTCGAGTGCTGGGTCGTCGCGCGCACGATGCCGCCCGAACGGCCGTGAGGGATTCGCCATGGTGTCCCTGACCCCTGCTCCTGCCTTCGCCGTCGTCCTCGTGCATCCCGAGATTCCGCCGAACACCGGCAACGTGATCCGGCTGACCGCGAACACGGCGACGGCGCTGCATCTCGTCGAGCCGCTCGGCTTCAGGATGGACGACCGCGAGCTGAAGCGCGCGGGCCTCGACTATCACGAATATGCGAGCGTTCGCGTGCACCGCGATTTCGACGCGTGCCGGGCGGCGCTCGACCGCGATCGAAAGCGGCGCTGGTTTGCGTTCACGACGGAGGGGGCGCGGTCGCTTTACGAGACGCGTTTCGAGGCGGGCGACGCCCTCGTGTTCGGATGCGAATCGTCGGGCCTGACCGATACGGTCCTCGCGCATTTCGCGCCCGATGCAAGGCTCCGGATTCCGATGCGGCCGGGAGTGCGCAGCCTCAATCTGTCCAATGCGGTCGCCGTCGGCGTCTACGAGGCCTGGCGGCAGACCGGCTTTGCCGGCGCGGGATGATCGTTGCGCGCGGGTGGCAGGAAGGTTTCGTCAGTGCCGCTCCGATCGCGGCTCGCGCTTCAGCAGCCGCTCGACGGCCTGCCGGGGCGCGAGGCCTTCGTAGAGCACCGCGTGGACCGCGTCGCAGATCGGCATCTCGACGCCAAGATGACGCGAGAGGACGCGTATCGCCGCGGCCGTGGCCACGCCCTCGGCGACGTGCCCGAGCTCGGCCAGTATCTCCGCCAGGGATTTTCCTTTCGCGAGTGCGAGCCCGACGCGCCGGTTGCGCGAGAGATCGCCGGTGCACGTGAGGACGAGATCGCCCAGTCCCGCGAGTCCCATCAACGTCTCGCGCTTGCCCCCGAGCGCGGCGGACAGGCGCCCGGTTTCGGCGAGGCCGCGCGTGATCAGGGCCGCGCGTGCGTTGTTGCCGAAACCGAGGCCGTCGGAGGCGCCGGCGGCGATCGCGAGCACGTTCTTCACGGCGCCGCCCGCTTCGACGCCGGCGATGTCGTCGCTCTCGTATGCGCGGAGGGTGTCGGCGCGCAGCCATGCGGCGACGCGGGACGCAAGCGCCGGGTCCGTCGCGGCCACCGCCACCGCCGTCGGCAGCCCGCGGGCGACCTCCTCGGCGAAGCTCGGTCCGGAAACGATTCCGACCGGCGCAGCCCACAGCGGTCCCAGCACCTGATGCGCGAGCGCAACGCCTGCCGGGTGCGCGACCGTCACCGGGACCGTGACGAGACCCTTCGACAGCCAGACGAGCGGCGCGCGCGCGCCGGCTGCCGCAAGCTCGCGAGCCACCCCGGGAAGCGCCGCGACGGGCGTGCCGATGATCAGGAGGCCGGCGTTCACGACGCCGGCGATATCGGAGGTGACGGCGATCGTCTCCGGCAACAGGATGCCCGGGAGGTACCGTTCGTTGACCCGACGGTCGGCGATGGCGCGCGCCTGCGCCGCGTCGCGCGCCCAGAGCGTCACGCGCAAGCCGGGGCGCCGGGACAGATGCAAAGCGAGCGCGGTGCCCCACGCGCCCGCGCCCACGACGGCAATCGAAGGGGTCATGCGGGCGGGGCCGCGAGGGTCAGAGCCCGAAGACCTGCGCGATCCGGACGAATCCCGCCTGGCCGTCGCGATGCCTGACCTTGACCCAGCCCGGCGTCGCCGTCGCGGTCGCTCCGGTCGCCGGCTCGGCCAGCTCCAACAGCACGTTCTGCTCGGCCCGGAAGACGAGCGGCGCGGCGTCGTCGGGACTCGCGCGGACTTCGGCGAGCGGCACGCGAATGACGAGGGAATGCCGGTCCGCCAGCGAGCGCCTCTCGACCCAGCCGATCGTGCCTCCCGCGTCGCGTACCTTGATCCACCCCTCGACGGGCACGATGACCTCGAGCGGCAAGTCGCGGCCGAGCACGAAGAGCGGTTTCGACTTCGCCGACGGCGCGTCGTAGAGGATGGTCGCCGCGTCGGCGGTCGAGCGGAAATCGGACGCGCCCGCGCGGCCCGGGGCGCACGCGATGACCACGGCGAGGGCGCACCCGGCGCCGAACGCGGCGTGGCGCTGCGCGCCTGCCGATCGCGTCATCGACCGCCCCCTTTCTCCGGCACCCGTCAGTTGGCGACGGCGGCCGGCTGCTGCTGCTGCGCGAGCTGCTGCTGGTAGAGCGCCTCGAAGCTTATCGGGGCGAGATGCACCGGCGGAAAGCCCGCACGGATCACGGCATCCGCCAGCGTTTCGCGGATGTACGGGAAGAGCACGGTCGGACAGTTGATCGCGATCACGGACTGGATCTGTTCGGGAGGCACGCCGCGGATCGTGAACACGCCCGCCTGCGCGGCCTCGACGAGAAAGAGCGTCTTGTCGCCGACTTTCGCCGTCAGGGTCACCGTCAGCACGCACTCGTAAACATCCGGCTGGATCTGCTCGCCGCGGGTGCGCAGACCCACCTCGATCTGCGGCTGCTCCTGCATCAGGAACGACTGCGGTGCGCCCGGGCTCTCGAGCGAG
>JANMBN010000107.1:0-11139 GCA_031360485.1 Betaproteobacteria bacterium
CTTCGGGCCCGGCGCAACGTCGATGTATTGCCACTCCGCATGCAGGATCGGATGCTTCTTGAATCCCAGCACCCGAGGCTGCGCCAGCATGTTGCGGTAACGGCTGATGTTGAGGCGCCACGGCGCGTACGCTTCGATCACCTTCGCCATCTCGCGGTAGAGCTTGTTGCGCTCGGGCGAGTCCGGCAGCCGCAGGCTCTGCTCGTAGAGCTTGTCGTACTCCGGGATCACCGCGCACGCATTGTTGCTCTGATAGATGTTCTTGCCGTACAGCAGCTGCATGAAGTTGTCGGCGTCGGGATAATCCGCGATCCACGCCGCGGTCCGCATCATCAGCTTGCACTGCTTCTCGAGCTTCAGCAGCTCGGCGAACTTGTCCTTCTGCACTTCCATCCGGATGCCGATCGAGTCGAAGGTCTTCTTCCACATCTCGTCCTGCTGGCGGCCGAGCGAATCCGGCCGCGACGCATAGCGGATCAGCAGCGGCTTGCCGTCGGGCAGCGTGCGAAAACCGTCCCCACCCTTCTTGTAGCCGAACTTGTCGAGGAGCGCATTCGCGCCCGCGGGATCGTATTTCACGCTCGACTTGTAATTCGGATCGTGGCCGACGACGCCCGGGGGAACCGGGAACTGCGCCTCCACCGCCTGACCGTTGCGGACCACCCTGATTTCCTCCTCGACGGGATACGCCATCGCCATCGCGCGGCGCAGCGCGATCTTTTCCTTCGACAGGCCGCCGACGACCGGATCCATCAGGTTCCAGTAGTGATAGCTGATCTCCGGATCGACGAAGCGCGAGAGCTTCACGCCCTTCTTCTGCATTTCGGGCGTCAGCGCGCCTCCGATCAGCACCTTGGGCGCCAGCGGCCCTTCCATGTTCATCAGATCGAGCTCGCCGTTCTGGAAGGCGAGCAGCCGCGCCTGGTCCTCTTCCATGATGCTGATCTCGATGCGGCCCACCTGGGGCATCTTCTTGCCCTTCATGTCCTTCACGATCTGCGCGTCCTCGGCACCCGCACCCGGCTTGAAATCCCAGACAAATCCGCGATAGTCGGCGTTGGCCTCGAGCGAGATCTTCGACGACCGGACCCATTTCGCGAGCTTGTACGGGCCGGTGCCGACCGGGTTCGACATGACCCGCCCCCCCTCGTCGGCATACGCCGCGACGACCTCCCGCGCCATCGCGCTCGTCGGCTCGTGCGCGAGCACATACGGCAGGTTGTAGTCGGGCTGCTTCAGCCGGATGCGCAGCGTGTAACGGTCGACGGCCTCGAGCCCCGGCACCTTCGCGTTGTAATCGAAGCCGCCTGACTCCTTCGCCGCCGCGGCCTGCTGGTCGAGCCCGACGATCTTGCCATCGAGCAGCCACGTCCACGGCGAGCGGATCTTCGGGTCCACCAGCCGCTTCAGCGAGTACACGTAGTCTTCGGCGACAAGCTCGCGCTTCACGCCCTTGAACGCCGGATCCGGCGTGAAGTAGATGCCCTTCTTGATCTTGATCGTGTACGTCTGGCCGTTGTCGGTGACCTGCGGCATCGCCTCGGCGGTGAGCGGGACGAGCCTCGCCGGGCGCGCAAGGTAATCGTACGTGAGCAGGGTTTCGAAGATCACCTGCTCGACCGTGCCCGAATAGAGATCGTGCGCGGCCGCGGGATCGAAACCCTCCTCGCCGGCCGGAAAGACGTGCCGGATCACCTTGTTCATATCCGCGGCGGCCGCGGGCTGCGGCACCGCGCCGGCAAACGGCAGTAACAGCAGAAGTAAGAGCTTCGCCGCGCGCGCGGCCGTGCGTCGGTACGATGTGTTCATGTTCAGCCTCCTGAAAAAGCGCTCGTCAACGGCGCGGCGCAACATCCATGTAAACGAACTCGGCATTGAGGATCGGGTGCTTCTTGTAACCCAGCGTCCACGGCCAAAGCAGCTGATTGCGCTCGCGCGCGACGTGCAGGCTCCATGCGCCGTCGACTTCCATCTGGCGCGTCATCTCGAGGAACAGATGGTTGCGTTCCGGCGAGTCGGGCATCTGCGTCGACTTTTCGTAGAACGCGTCGAACGCTGCGGACTGGTAGCAGCCGTTGTTGCTCTGCTGCGAGTTCGGCCCGTAGAGCAGCTGCATGAAATTGTCGCCGTCGGGATAATCGGCGCCCCAGGCGAATCCCGCCATCATCAGCTGGCAGGCCTTCGCCGCCTTCACCTGGTCCGCGAATTTGCTGACCTGGAATTCCATGCGTATGCCGATCGCCTCCATCGACTTTCGCCACAGTTCCTGAAACTCGCGATCGAGCGCCGAAGTGCTCGACGTGTACCTGATCGTCAGCAGCTTGCCGTCGGGCAGCGTCCGGAAGCCGTTCTTGCCGCGCGCATATTTGAAATGGTCGAGGAGCTTGTTGGCGAGCACGGGATCGTAACGGTTGATGCTGCGATACGAAATATCGTGGCCGACGACACCCGGCGGTATCGGCATCTCGACCGCGACCGCTTGGTTCTTGCGGACGACGCGGATTTCTTCGTCGAGGTTGTACCCCATGATGATCGCGCGTCGCAGTGCGATCTTTTCCCTGCTGAAACCGCCGACCAGCGGATCGCGGAAGTTGATGTACGAGTACGTGATCTCGGGGTCGATCGCGCGAAAGACGCTCACGTCGCGTTCCGCCCAGGCGGGCTTCAGCTTCTTGTCCGCGTCGAAGACTTCGGACCGGAAGGTCGCGGGCACGTTCACATAGTCGAGTTCCTTCTGGTTGAATGCGAGCCACCGCGACTGCTCTTCCTCGATGATGCTGATCTCGATCCGGCCGATCTGCGGCATCTTCTTGCCCCGCATCGCCGTGACCAGCGCCTGGTCCCAGGGGTCCGCGGTTGGCGCGAAGTCCCAGAGGAATCCGCGATACCCGGGATTGGCCTCGAGGACGATCTTGGCGCCACGGCTCCAGCTCTTCAATGCGTAAGGACCCGTGCCGACCGGATGCGCCATCGTGTCGTCGCCGTAGGCTTCGATCACTTCGCGGGCAACCGCATAGGACGGCATCATCGCCGTGATGTACGGGAAGTTGTAGTCGTTCTTCGTCAGCCGGAAGCGAAGCGTATGCGAGTCGACCGCCACTAGGCCGGGCACCTTGGCGTCGTAGTCGAATTTCCCGGTTGCCCTGGCTTTCGCCGCGAGCTCGTCCAGGCCCTCGATCTTGCCTTCGATCAGAAACGCATACGGCGAGCGGTTCCTGGGGTCCATGAACCGCATGAACGAATAGATGAAATCCTGCGCGACAAGCTCGCGCCTCGCTCCCTTGAACGCGGGGTCGGACGTGAAGTGGACGCCCTTGCGAATCCGGTACGTGTATACCCGGCCATTGTCGGCGACCTCGGGCATGGCCTCCGCGACGCCCGGGACGAGTTTCGCGGGCCGCGCGAGGTAGTCGTACGTGAGCAGCGGCTCGAAGATCGCTTCGTTGACCGTGTTCGAATAGAGATCGCTGACGCGCGCCGGATCGAATCCCGTTTCGCCGGTCGGGAAGGCGAGGCGCAGTACCTTGCTGGGATCCGCGGCGGCCGCGGCGGAAGGCGACAGGGCGAGCGCCGCGGCCAGGCCGGCGGCGATCAGCTGCCCGGCCAGCCGGGCCATGACCCTCCGAAGCATTCGCATCCCCGAATATGAAGGCCGCGTAATGTACCATTTCCCCCCTGCCCCAGCCATGCCGCTCCCCCTGCCAATTCGCGCCGCGGATACACCGCCC
Organism: Betaproteobacteria bacterium; assembly: GCA_031360485.1. Lineage (GTDB taxonomy): Bacteria > Pseudomonadota > Gammaproteobacteria > Burkholderiales > Casimicrobiaceae > CAIWHR01. The sequence goes on from JANMBN010000107.1 coordinate 3,729, forward strand.
GGATCGTTCGTGCCGCTGCGCCGCCGCCGCTACGCCGGACTGTGCGCGGGCCCTTGCCGCCGAAGGCCGTCGGGACCGTGAAACCCGCTTACTGGGATGAAGCGACGCGCGCGCTCGGGCAAAAGGACCGGGTGCTGCGCAGGCTGATTCGCGCATACCCCGGCATTCACCTGAAGAGGCGCAGCGATCCGTTCACGACGCTGTCCCGGGCGATCGTGGGCCAGCAGATTTCGGTCAAGGCCGCCGATGCGATCTGGAGGCGGTTTGTCGCGACTGTCGCCGGCGCCGCGAAGTCAGCGGCCTTTCCGCGGCTCGATCCGGGCGCGGTCGCCGCCAACAGCGCGCACTCGCTCAGGGAATGCGGGCTTTCGCAGCGCAAGGCCGAGTATCTGCGCGATCTCTCGGTCCATTTCGTGTCGGGCACGCTCGACCCGAAGCGATGGAAGAAACTCGACGACGAGGCGCTGGTGACGGTCCTGGTCGAGGTCAAGGGCATCGGTCGCTGGACGGCCGAGATGTTCCTGATCTTCCACGAACTCCGGGCCGACGTGCTGCCGGTCGACGACATCGGCCTCCAGCGCGCGATCGCCTTGCACTACAACGGCGGCGAGCGGCTCGCGCCGGCGGCGATGCGCGAGCTCGCGCAACCGTGGCAGCCGTACCGCAGCGTCGCGACCTGGTATCTGTGGCGCTCGCTCGACCCGATCCCGGTCGAATACTGAGCAGGCGCCGGGCGTTGCGCGCGCGGGTTCGCGTCGCGGCAAGGTCGCGCAACCGCGCGAACCGTACAATGGGCGCATGAATGCAACCGGCCATCCGTATGCCGAGCTGACCCCCGACCGCGTGCTGGATGCGCTCGAAAGCGTCGGCCTTCGCGGCGACGGCCGGCTGCATGCGCTCGGCAGTTACGAAAACCGCGTCTACCAGGTCGGCATCGAGGATGCTCCGCCGGTCGTGGCGAAATTCTACCGGCCGGCCCGCTGGACGGACGCGGCGATCCGCGAGGAGCACGCGTTCGTCGCCGAGCTTGCCGCGCGCGAACTTCCGGTCGTCGCCGCGCTCACGCTCCTCGGCCGCACGTTGCACACGTTCGGCGCGTTTCGGTTCGCCGTGTACCCGCGGTGCGGCGGCAGGGCCCCGGAACTGGGCGATCGCTCGACGCTGGAATGGATGGGCCGATTTCTCGGACGCATCCACGCGGTCGGCGCGCTTCAGCCATTCCGACACCGCCCGGCGATCGACATCGACACGTTCGGCGTGGAGCCGCGCGATTGGCTGCTCGCGCACGAGTTCATCCCGGCCGATCTCCTCGACGCGTGGCGCAGCATCGCTGCGCAGGCGCTCGACGGCGCGCGCCGCTCGTTCGATCGCGCCGGCAGCGTCGCGGCCTTGCGCCTGCATGGCGACTGCCACGCCGGGAACGTGCTGTGGATCGAACGCGGCGCGACGCGCGGCCCGCATTTCGTCGATTTCGACGATGCGCGCATGGGCCCCGCCATCCAGGACCTGTGGATGCTGCTCTCCGGCGATCGCGCGGAGATGACGCGCCAGCTCGGCGACGTGCTCGAAGGCTACCGCGACTTCTTCGAGTTCGATCCGCGCGAGCTTCACCTCGTCGAGGCGCTGCGCACGCTGCGCCTGCTGCACTATTCGGCGTGGCTCGCGCAGCGCTGGGACGATCCGGCTTTCCCGGCCGCGTTCCCGTGGTTCAACACGCAGCGTTACTGGCAAGACCGCATCCTGGAATTGCGCGAGCAGGTGGCGCTGATGGACGAGCCGCCGCTGGGGTCGAGCTGACGGTTCGGTGGCGTCGGGTGGCGGTTGGCGTATGGGCGGAGCGACAGCGTTGGCGCGGGGCTTTGTGTGTTGGCGGAGCGACAGCGGTGGCGCCAACGTCGACTTGTCTGCGTCCCCCGATGTATCTACATTCCCGCGAAGCGATTCGCGCTGCGCGTCAGCCCGGCCCGGTCAGCACGCCGTCGACGAGCTGCAGCGTCCGATCGGTGCGCGCGGCGAGGTCCGGATCGTGCGTCACGATGACGAGGCTCGTCCCCACGGCGCGATTGAGCTCCAGCATCAGGTCGAACACCTGGCCGGCGGTGCGGCGATCGAGGTTGCCGGTCGGCTCGTCCGCGAGGACGCACCGGGGCTCGGTGACGAGCGCGCGGGCGAGCGCCACGCGCTGCCGCTCGCCGCCCGACAGCTCTCCGGGCAGGTGCTTGACGCGATGTCCGAGGCCGACGCGTTCAAGCATCGCCTGCGCCGCGGCGCGCGCCGCGGCGGGTGCCGCACGGCGGATCGCGAGCGGCATCGCCACATTCTCGAGCGCGGTGAATTCGGGCAGCAGATGATGGAACTGGTAGATGAAGCCCAGCGCACGGTTGCGGACCTCGCCGCGCTCCTTCTCGGACAGCGCGGTGAAGTCCACGCCGTCGACGCGCACGTCGCCCGCGGTCGGCGTGTCGAGCCCTCCGAGCATGTGGAGGAGCGTGCTCTTGCCCGACCCCGAGGCGCCGACGATCGCGACGCGCTCCCCGCGCGCCACGGCGAGGTCGATGCCGAGCAGAACGGGCACCTCCAGCGGCCCGCTCACATACGTCTTGGCGAGGCCGCGGCACTGGAGGACCGGCTTCGACGCGGCCGTCGGCTCACTCATAGCGCAGCGCTTCCGCCGGGTTCACCTTCGCCGCGCGCCAGGCCGGGTAGATCGTCGCGACGAGCGCGAGAGCGAGCGCGATGGCCGCGATCGTGGCGACGTCGGCGCGCTGCAGGTCGGAGGGCAGCTCGCTGATGTAGTAGACGGTCTTGTCGAGGAACTGGACGTTGAAGAGCCGCTCGATCGCGGGCAGGACCGTGCCGACATTGAGCGCGAGAAGTATGCCGCCGACGACGCCGATCAGCGTGCCGATCATTCCGATCAGCGCGCCCTGGATCATGAAGATCGCGGTGATCGAGGACGGCGACGCGCCCAGCGTGCGCAGGATCGCGATGTCGGCCTGCTTGTCGGTGACGGTCATGACCTGCGCCGACACGATGTTGAACGCGGCGACCGCGATGATCAGCGTCAGGATGATGAACATCACGCGCTTCTCGATCTGCACGGCGCGGAAGAAATTCGCGTGGCTGCGCGTCCAGTCGCGGATCTCGGCATCGACGGAGAGCGTTCGCGCGAGGGCGCGCGCGACGTCGGGCGCCGCGAACAGGTCGTCGAGCTTCAGCCGCACGCCCGAGACGCCGTCCTGCCGGTAGAGCTTCTTGGCGTCGTCGATGTCGATCAGCGCCAATCCGCTGTCGAATTCGTACATTCCGACCTCGAAAATGCCGACGACCCGGAAGCTCTTGAGGCGGGGCAGAGTCCCCGCCGGCGTCATCGTTCCCTGCGGCGTGATGACCACGACGGGGTCGCCGGGCCGGACGCCGAGCGCGCGGGCGAGCTCCGCGCCGAGGACGATCCCGAACTCGCCGGGTTTCAGGTCGCCGAGCGAACCCGCGCGCATGTGGGCGCCGATGTCGGCGACCGTGTCTTCGCGCGCGGGATCGATGCCGCGGACGAGCGCGCCGCGGTTGGCGTCGCCCGCCGAGAGCATCGCCTGTCCCAGCACGTACGGGGCCGCGGCCTTCACGTGCGGATTCGCCAGCGCCATCCGGGCTACCGCGGCGTCGTCGGCGAGCGTCGGCACGCCACGGATCTCGATGTGCGAGGCCACCGCCAGAATCCGGTTGCGCAGCTCCTCCTGAAAGCCGTTCATCACCGAGAGCACGACGATCAATGCGGCAACACCCAGCGCGATCCCGGCCATCGACGTCAACGCGATGAAGGAGATGAACGTGTTGCGGCCGGAGCCGCGACGGGCGCGCGTATAGCGAAGACCGACGGTGAGTTCGTAGGGTGACATGAAGGTTTCCGCGCCGAAGCCCGGGTAGAAGACGGTCGCCAGGGCAAGCGTGCGGCGCAGCGTCGACGGGCGCCGATTATCGCATGCGGGTGCTAGACTCGTTCCGCCCCGCCCCGCCGGCGCCATGTTCCGCGCATTCGGCAACGCACCGCATCATCGCATGCAGCTCGTACTCGTCCTTCCCGGCCTCTTCGGACGGCACGACACCGGCGCGCCGCCGGTTCACGCGCCCGCGCTCGCGCATCTGCTCGCAATCGCTGGCGCGCCCGTGCGCCACGACGGAGGACCGGACGCGGCGTTGGCATCGCGCTATGGCGTCCAGCGGCAGACCGACTGGCCGCTCGCGCCGATCCGGCTCGCGGCGCTCGGAATCGAGCCGCGGGATGCGTTCTGGCTCGCCGCCGACCCGGTGACGCTGGTCGTCGGGCGTGACGACGTGCAGCTCGGCGCGGTCGTCGGCGATCTCACGCGCGCCGATGCCGATGCCCTTGTCGACACGCTGAACGCGCACTTCGCGGCCGACGGCCTCACGTTCGTCGCGCCGCGACCGGACGCGATCTTCGTCGGCGTCGCCGCGCGGCCCGGGCTCTCCACGCATCCGCTGACGTCAGCGCCGGGTCGGTCGCTGCGGAAGCTGCTGCCGGAAGGCCCCGATGCCAGCACCTGGCGGCGATGGCAGAGCGAAATCCAGATGCTGTTGCACGAACACCCGGTCAACAGGGAGCGCGAACGCATCGGCCTTCCGCCTGCGAACAGCCTGTGGTTTTCCCAAGGCGGAACGATGCCGGCGCGGTGCGCGGCTGGCCCGTCGGTCCGAACTTACGCGCAGGGCGGTCTCGCCGCGGCGCTCGCCACGCACGCGGATTCGCCGGCATGCGCCGTGCCGCTGCGCCTCGACGATGCGCTGGCGGACGCGGGCGACGCGGAATCGATCGTCGTCGCCCTCCCGCCCCCGCTCGAATGGGCGGCGGTCGAACGGTCGTGGGCGGCGCCCGCCCGGGAAGGGCTTGCCGCGGGAAGGCTTGCGACCGTGACCCTCATCGCCGACGATGCAGCCGCCGCGCTCGTCTGGCAGGCGAGCCGACCCGGAATCTGGGCACGCGTCGCCGGCCGATTTGCGCGGCACGATCTCGCCGCGCTCCTCGCCGCGGCGCATGCGGACGGCTGATGGAGATCATCCGGCGCGCCGTCCCCGACGCGGCGCGCACGCTGGCCGCCGCCGGCGTGCATCCGGTGCTCGCGCGCGTCTTCGCGTCGCGCGGCGTGGCCGATCGCGGCGAACTCGGTACGGATCTCGCGACGCTGCCACCCTTCGCGACGATGAAAGGGATCGACGCCGCGGCCGCGCGCCTCGCCGATGCCATCGCGAGCGCGGAGAAAATCCTGATCGTCGCCGACTACGACGCCGACGGCGCGACCGCGTGCGCCGTCGGGGTCCGCGGGCTCGCGGGGATGCGCGCCAACGTCGATTTTCTCGTGCCGAACCGTTTCGAGTACGGATACGGCCTTACGCCGGAGATCGTCCGCGAGGCCGCGGTCCGCGGGCCCCGCCTCATCGTGACCGTCGACAACGGCATCGCGAGCCACGACGGCGTCGCGGAAGCGGTCGCGCGCGGTATCGAGGTGCTGATCACCGATCACCACCTTCCGGCCGCGACGCTGCCGACGCCGGCGCTCATCGTCAACCCGAACCAGCCCGGGTGCGCTTTTCCGGGCAAGCATCTCGCCGGCGTCGGCGTGATGTTCTACGTGCTGTTGGCGACCCGGGCCGTGTTGCGCGCGCGCGGTCATTTCGCCGGCCGCGCGGAGCCCAATCTCGGTGCGCTGCTCGACCTCGTCGCGCTCGGCACCGTTGCGGACGTCGTCTGCCTCGATCGGCTCAACAGGACGCTGGTCGCGCAAGGGCTGGCGCGGATTCGCGCGGGTCGGGCGCAGCCCGGCCTCGCGGCGCTGTTTGCAGCCGCCGGTCGCGATCCGCGCCGCGCGACGAGCTATGACCTGGGGTTCGTTGCCGGCCCGCGCCTCAATGCCGCCGGCCGGCTCTCCGACATGGCGATCGGCATCCGTTGTCTGCTCGCCGAAACCGTGGAAACGGCGCTGCCGCTGGCTGCGGAACTCGACCGGCTCAATCGCGAGCGCCGCGACGTCGAGTCGACGATGCGCGACGAGGCGCTCGAGGCGCTCGAAGCCCGCGCCTTCGACGGGACCGACTCGGAGTCGTACACGCTCTGCCTCTACGATCCCGAGTGGCACCAGGGGGTCGTCGGCATCGTCGCGGGACGGCTCAAGGACCGCTTTCACCGCCCGTCGCTCGTGTTCGCCAAGGCAAGCGGCGGCGAGCTCAAGGGTTCCGGCCGCTCGATTGCCGGATTCCACCTCCGCGATGCGCTCGATCTCGTCGCCAAGCGCGCACCCGGCCTCATCCCCAAGTTCGGCGGCCATGCGTACGCGGCGGGGCTGACGCTCGCCGAATCCGACCTGCCGCGCTTCGCGGCGATGTTCGAGGCCATCGCGCGCGAGCAACTCACGCCGGCGCAGCTCGCACGGACGCTCGAGTCCGACGGCGCCCTTGCGCCTGGAGAACTCTCTTTCGAGCTCGCCGGCGCATTGCGGGGCGAAGTCTGGGGACAGGGCTTTCCCGCGCCTGTTTTCGATGACACGTTCTCGGTGCTCGATCAACGCACGGTCGGCGGGCAACATTCGAAGCTCGTGCTGTCGCGCGGCGGCGAGCGTTTCGACGCGATCCTCTTTCACCAGACCGACGCGTTGCCCCCGTCGATTCGGGCCGCCTTCCGCCCCGACATCAACGAATGGAACGGCGTTGCGTCGCTGCAGCTCGTCATCGAGCACTGGCACGGCGCCTGAGCCGCGCAGGGGTGCTCTCATTTGGTGCGCCACCGATACCGCAGATGCAGCATCGAAATCCGGACGGAATCGCCTCGCGGTCCCGATATTTCGCGCGTTTGGCAAAACGATGGAGCGTAAGTTACTGATTTTTTTATGTCATTATTTTGCAACAAGCATCGATCCAAGTGACCAGCAAGCGTTGTGCAGCGCATCATCTCCGTTATAATAGCGGGCTATTGGCTCTTCCGATTCGAGAGCCCCGAGTTTGCCAACGAAGGACGCAACCATGCGCCTGCAGGACAACGTCGCAATCATCACGGGTGCCGGCCAGGGCATCGGGCAGGCGACCGCCGTCAAGTTTGCCAAAGAGGGCGCCAACGTCGCCGTGTGCGATATCAACGAAAAGTCGATGCAGAGCACCGTCCGCCTGGTCGCCGCGACGGGACGAGACGCCATCGGGTTCGTGGTCGACGTGACCGACACGATCAGCATCACGCGGATGGTCGAGGGCGTGATGGCCAAGTGGGGACGTATCGACACGCTGGTCAACAACGCCGGCATCGTCGAGGACGCGCAATTCCGGAAGATGAGCGAGGACCAGTTCGACCGCGTCATCGACGTCAATCTCAAGGGCGTCTACAACTGTACCAAGGCGGTCGTCGACATCA
>JANMBN010000120.1:0-6334 GCA_031360485.1 Betaproteobacteria bacterium
CTCGCGATGAATGCCTATGCCACGCCCGTCCTTCTGGGCGGCCCGACCTTCCAGATGATGGGGCCGACGGTCTACAACCAGTTCGCGGGCCTTTCCAACTGGCCGTTTGGCGCTGCGCTGTCGTTCGTGCTGATGACGGCCACGCTGGTGTTGACGGTCACGTCCAATTGGCTCGCCCAGCGCCGCTACCGGCGCTGAGATCGCGACCGCAGCCTTGGGTTTGCAGGGCGCCGCGTCCCGGCGTGCGCAGCGCCCGCGCGCGACGCTGCCGGGCCGCTCATCGATGCGGGCCGTGCTCCTTCTTCCACAAGTCGCGCAGGGTCCTGAGTTTGGCCGACGTCGGCAGCCGTTCGTCGGAAAGCGCCTCGAGGAAGTCCGACAGCCGCTTGGATTTGACGATCGTGTAGAAGGTGATCGCGGTCACCGGGATCAGCACCAGGAAGAAATAGCCGAGCTTCTCCAGGAAGGGCGCCTCGGCCAGCGCCAGCAGGTTCATCCCGAGAAAGCCTGTCGCCACCGTGCCGATGAGACCGAACGTGGTCACGACGGTCAGGCGCACGACGGTATTCGCCTGCCGGCGCAGCGTGTCGCCCTCGAGATATTCGCTCATGTCCTCGATCTCTTCCCTGATCTCGGCATACAGCCGGTCGGTGCCCAGGCAGTTCGCGGTCATCCGGTACAGCTCCTTCGCCTGCGGCTGGTCCGACACCTCGTGGAACCAGTAGCGATGCGTGAAGCGCAGGAAGATCTCCAGCAGCTGGCGGATCGTGCGCTTGAACTGCTTCACCGATTCGGAATCGCGGATGTCGAGCTTGTTGAGCGCGTCCACCATCCGGTCGGACAGCATCAGCAGCGCGGCCTTGTGAAAGTGCGGAATCAGGAACAGCAGGAAATACTGGTGCCGGAACTGTCCGAGCAGCCCGGCGTCGCGGTCGACGAAAAACGGTTCGCTGGCATCGCCTACCATTGCGAACGCGTGTCCGCAGGACATGAACCGCGTGCCCGGGTGTCCGCTGCGCTGTTCGTTCCAGAACTGGTCGAAGCAAAACCGGGCTTCGAAATCGCTGATGTAGCGCTCCGAATACGGCAACGTGTCGGAGGCGCCGGGCCCGGTGACCAGTCCGAGCCGCACAAAATCGCCGCGCGTCAACGCGCGCGCGTCGTCCATCGCCAGGAAGGCCATCAGCGGCATGCGGCTGTACTCGACCTGCCGGTAGCGAATCGACCCCTTCGCGTCGGAATGATCGGGTACCAGCGGTCTCATCAGGAACTCCCAATGCGAGGCGAACCGCGGCGCGCGGTAACGGCCGACGAAGGACAGGTATTTGTCGCGTTGCTCGTAGTCGGAGACGGCCAGCACCTTGTCGTCGGCGGAGAGCCACTCCACGCGCTCGAGGCAGTGTCCGCCCTGGCCGTTCTCGTGCCAGTACGTCGGATAGGCCCGGCCGAAACGGTACATCGTGTCCTGCGCCTGCGCCAGGCTGAGGTCGCGCGCCGAAATCTCGACCACGAGGATCACCACGTCGAGATCGTAGAAGAAGCACAGGTCGACGTGCGCGACGTCGAACGTGTCCGGCTCCGCGCATCCCGGATAGGTCGCTCGCACCCTGGCCACGTCGGTACGGCGGAAGACGCGGATCGGTGATTCGCTGGCGCCGGCGCGGCCGCCCCCACGGGCGTCGCCATAGAGAAAGCGCCGGACGTACGGGAGAAAGGTGACGAATTCGCTGTAATGCCGCTCCTGGAAATCTCCCGGGTCGCAGCCGAACTCGTCGCGCAGCTCGCCCCACGGATTGTCGGCGCTCTCCCGCTTCAGGAGCTCCCAGTGCTCCTGAATCTGCGCTCCTTCGCGGATCGGCACGAGCTGCAGCGGCCACAGCAGGATCTGCCGGAATTGCCGGACGAGTTTGGTATCGTCCTGCTGCTGGCTGGCCATTGCCGCCTCCTTGGGAAAAGGATCGCCCGCGCGTCGTTCCCTATGAAAGGATGATAACCGTGTTCGTGACGCGAGACGGAACGGGCAGGGATTCCGTCCGTGCCGGCGATCCGGCTCCGTCGCGAGTCGTAGCGGTCACGACCAGGCATTGACCAGCGACCCGCCTTCCTCCAGCAGAAAGCGCTCGAACTCGGCGGCGGCCGGCGACAGGCGCTTGGTCTTCAGGCGCGTGATGTACCAGTGGCGTATCAGCGGCAGGCCTTTGACATCGAGCAGCACCAGATGACCGGCGGCCATCTCCTGGCGCGCCGTGCGCAGCGAAAGAAAGGAGAGTCCCATCCCGGCCATCACGGCCTGCTTGATGGTTTCGTTGCTGGGTATTTCCATGGTGATCCGCGGCTTGATCCTGTGCTTCGCGAACAGGCGTTCCATCGCCAGCCGCGTGCCCGAACCCCGCTCCCGTGCGACAAAATCCTGGTCCTTGAGCGCGCGCACGTCGATGTTGCGGCGGCGCGAAAGCGGATGCTCGGGAGCTCCCACGATCCCGAGCGGATTGGTCGCGAACGGCGCCGCCACGCATTCGAGCTCGTCGGGGACGCGCCCCATCATGATCAGATCGACTTCGTTCCTGGCGAGCAGTTGAAGGATCGCTTCGCGGTTGTGCACGCGCAATCCGATCTCGATCTTCGGAAATTTCCTGCGGAAGCGCACCAGCAGCATCGGAACGAAGTACTTTGCCGTCGTCACGACCGCGAGTTCGATTCGCCCGCGGTAAGCGCCGCGACGCTCGGCCATCACGTCGTCGAGCTCCCTGAGATGGAAGACCACCCGTAGCGCGTATTCGCGGAATTCCGCACCGGCGTCCGTCAATGCGATGCCGCGTCCGGACGGTTCGAGCAGCGGCGAGCCGAGTGCCTGCTCGAGCTGGCGCATTTGCATCGAGACCGCGGGCTGCGTGACGTGCAGGCGCTCTGCCGCGCGCGAAACGCTCATCTCTTCCGCGACCGCCAGAAACGTATCGAGTTGGCGCAGGGTGTAGGGACGCACGCCGGACTCCGCATTATCATAAGGAAAAACTTATTATACGCCAGATAAATATTATTAGACCTGATGAATAGGCGCGGCTAGAGTCGCTCGCAGGCCGAAGGATCGTCGCGCAGGGCGGCACGGTTCGGCCAAGGAGAGCGAAATGGGCGCCGGGGAGCACGTCGAGATCACCGATTCGAAGCAGCGTTACGCCGCCGGCGTTCTCAAGTACGCGCAGATGGGCTACTGGGATGCAGGCTACGAACCGAAGGACACCGACCTGCTGGCGCTGTTCCGCATCACGCCGCAGGAAGGCGTGGACCCGGTCGAGGCCGCGGCCGCCGTGGCCGGCGAATCGTCGACCGCCACGTGGACCGTCGTGTGGACGGATCGCCTGACCGCCTGCGACATGTATCGCGCGAAGGCGTACAAGGTCGAGCCGGTGCCGAACCAGACGGGACAGTATTTCTGTTACGTCGCCTACGACCTTTCGCTGTTCGAGGAAGGCTCGATCGCCAACCTCACGGCATCCATCATCGGCAACGTTTTCAGCTTCAAGCCGCTCAAAGCCGCGCGGCTCGAAGACATGCGCCTGCCGGTCGCGTACCTGAAGACGTTTCGCGGCCCTCCGACCGGCATCATCGTCGAACGCGAACGACTCGACAAATATGGCCGGCCGCTGCTGGGCGCCACGATCAAGCCGAAGCTCGGTCTGTCGGGGCGCAACTACGGCCGCGTGGTCTACGAGGCGCTGAAGGGAGGGCTCGATTTCACCAAGGACGACGAGAACATCAACTCGCAGCCGTTCATGCATTGGCGCGACCGCTTCCTCTACTGCATGGAAGGCGTGTACCGGGCGTCGGCTGCGAGCGGCGAGGTCAAGGGCCATTACCTCAACGTCACGGCCGGGACGATGGAGGAGATGTACCGCCGCGCGGAACTCGCCAGGGAGCTGGGATCCGTGGTGATGATGGTGGACCTGATCATCGGCTGGACGGCCATCCAGTCGATTTCCAGCTGGGCGCGCGAGAACGACATGATCCTGCATATGCACCGCGCGGGACACGGGACGTATACGCGGCAGAAAGCGCACGGCATTTCGTTCCGGGTCATCGCCAAGTGGCTCCGGCTCGCGGGCGTCGACCACCTGCATACCGGCACGGCAGTGGGCAAGCTCGAAGGCGACCCGATGACCGTGCAGGGTTATTACAACATCTGCCGCGACGCGAAGACAGCGGTCGATTTGCCGCGCGGCATCTTCTTCGAGCAGGACTGGGGCGCGTTGCGCAAGGTCATGCCGGTCGCCTCCGGCGGCATTCACGCGGGGCAGATGCACCAGTTGCTCGACCTCTTCGGTGACGATGTTGTGCTGCAGTTCGGCGGTGGCACGATCGGCCACCCGATGGGCATCCAGGCGGGCGCCGAGGCCAACCGGGTCGCGCTCGAGACGATGGTGCTGGCGCGCAACGAAGGGCGCGACATCCGGAACGAAGGCGCGGAGATTCTGCAGCGCGCTGCCAGGGCCTGCCAGCCGCTGCGGGCCGCACTGGATACCTGGGGTGAAGTCAGCTTCAACTATGCGTCCACCGACACGTCGGATTTCGTACCGACGCCTTCGGTCGCGTGAATCATCGACGAACGCAAATTGCGAGGACACCATGCGTCTGACCCAGGGCACGTTTTCGTTCCTGCCGGATTTGACCGACGAGCAGATCGCGCGGCAAATCGAGTATTGCCTCGACAGGGGCCGTGCGATCGCGATCGAATACACCGACGACCCGCATCCGCGCAACACCTTCTGGGAGATGTTCGGCGCGCCGATGTTCGACCTTCACGACGCGGCCGGCATCATGCAGGCGCTTGCCGAATGCCGCAAGGCCTTTCCGCAGTATTACATCCGCATCACGGCGTTCGACTCCACGCACGGCGTCGAATCGATCACGCTGGCCTTCATCGTGAACCGGCCCGCGCACGAACCGGGGTTCCGGCTGGTGCGGCAGGAAGAACCCGGACGCACGGTGCGTTACACCGTCGAGAGCTACGCCGTGGCGGCGAAGCCCGAAGGCGCGCGGTATTGATGGAACGACGCGTTCGCGCCGGGAACCCGCGCCGCGAACGCGCAAGCCCATGACCGACAACGCCACACGTGACGCTGCCGCCGGGCCGGCCGCGGCTGCCGCCGCGAGCCCGGCGCCGACCGACGGCGCGGGCGGCAGCGTGGCGTCGGTTCTGGCCGACACCGGCGTCAACGAACTGCTGCGCGAGCTCGACCGCGATCTGATCGGGCTCGCGCCGGTCAAGACGCGCATCCGCGAAATCGCCGCCTTGCTGCTGGTCGATCGGCTTCGCCGCAGCCGCGGCTTTTCCGCCGGGGGGCCGAGCCTGCACATGTGCTTCTCCGGCAACCCGGGCACTGGCAAGACGACCGTCGCGATGCGGATGGCCGCGATCCTGCACCGCTTGGGTTACATCCGCAAAGGCCACCTGGTGGCCGTCACCCGCGATGATCTGGTCGGCCAGTACATCGGCCATACCGCGCCGAAGACGAAGGAGGTACTGAAGAAGGCAATGGGCGGCGTGCTGTTCATCGACGAAGCGTATTACCTCTTTCGTCCGGAGAACGAGCGCGACTACGGACAGGAGGCGATCGAGATTCTGCTCCAGGTCATGGAGAACAACCGCGATGACCTGGTCGTGATTCTAGCCGGCTACAAGGAGCGGATGGACCGCTTTTTCGAGAGCAATCCCGGCCTGTCGTCGCGCATCGCGCACCACATCGATTTTCCCGACTACCAGACTGACGAGCTGGCGCTGATCGGCGAGCGCATGCTCGACGCCATGCACTACCGGTTCGACGCCGAATCCAGGATCGTGTTCGACGATTATCTCCGCCGGCGCATGGCGCAACCGCATTTCGCCAACGCGCGCAGCGTGCGCAACGCCCTCGATCGGGCGCGCCTGAGGCACGCCTACCGGCTGTACGCGCATCCCGAAGTGGCGACCAGCGACGAATCGCTGACCACGATCGTCGCGGCCGATCTGCTGGCGAGCCGCGTATTTTCCGAAGGGAGCGCGCGATGAGTCCCGAGGCTCCGTTCGCCGACTTCGTGGACAACCGCGACGTGCGGAATGCGACGTCCGGTCCGCTGGTCCGCGCGGCGATTCGGCCGCCGGCGAGCGGTCCGATCGACGTGCATCACGCGCCACGATTCACGAACACCGAATCCTGAAGGAATTAACCATGCTCGCCGACCGCACGACGCTCACGCAATTCCTGATCGAGGAACGCCGTCGCTACCCGGGCGCGAGCGGCGATCTGAACGCGCTGATCCTCGACGTCGCGCTTGCCTGCAAGGCGATTTCCCGGGCGGT
>JANMBN010000201.1:0-4527 GCA_031360485.1 Betaproteobacteria bacterium
GCCTCGATCTGGCAGAAGAAAAGCTTTCGATCGCGGTCCGGGCTTGTCCAATGGTCAAGGAGCCGGCGCGTCGTCCGCGTGATCCCCGCGTAACCGCCGCGCCGCCATATCGATACTCTGCCGCGGACCCGATTGATGAACTCGTTTTCCTTGACCCGTTCGCCGAGCCATTCGGTGTCGAACGAGAGCTGCTTGCCCTTCTTCTTCGGCGGCGGGATCGGAATGAAGTAGGAGCTGGTGCGGCGAGCCTCGACGATTTCATTCGTGATTCCCGCGTCCCCGAACCGGTAATGGCGCGTTGGCTCCTCGAACGGGGAGTTGATGATCGGGTCGTCGATGGTGGCAGCGGGCGAATGCATTTTAATATGTTGTTGTTATTGACATATTTCAAATAACAACTTATATATTGTTATATAGACATCATTTGACAATTTATAAGTTGTTCTTTAGAGTTTGAGAAACAACGTATAAGTTGTCACTAAAAAAGGGCGTAAGACAATGGATCAACGACTGCTAACTCTATCCCAACTCGACCGGACTGCGGCACGCCTGAAAGCTGCGGGAACGCTGAGTGCACCGACGAAAGGGTGGATTCGGACACTTCGAGAGGCGCTTGGGATTACCACTGCACAGCTGGCCCGGCAATTGGGTTTGCGGCAACAGAGCATAGTGGGTTTCGAAAAGCGTGAGCCTGCGGGTGAAATTACGCTCAAACAACTGCGCAAGATCGCCGACGCGCTCGATTGTGATGTCATATGCGCGATGGTGCCGAGAAAATCTCTCCGCGAACGAGTAGAACGGCGCGCGGCGGACCTCGCCAAGTTGGAGATTGCGTCCGTCGCGCACTCGATGGCGCTGGAAGCACAGGGAACCGACCCAAGACTCAAGGCCGACAGGATTGAACAGCGCAAACGCGTGATACTCGATCAGCGATGGTCTCGGCTGTGGGACTGACGGGAGCGCATTCGCCGGGTGCGACGCCGCTAGAACCCGATGATATCGAAGGGCTGATCCCGGGGCATATTCGGACCCAGGCGGAACTCAACGAGTGGGAGGAAGCGAATATCCTACAAGCACGCGATTGGCTCGCTCGGCCACGGGTTCGCAAGACCCCATTTGATTATTTGTTCGCACTGCGTCTCCACAAACAGATGTTCGGTAGGACCTGGCGGTGGGCTGGCCGGATTCGCCAAAGAGAGACCAACATCGGGGTCGATCCAAGAACGATTGCTCAGCTGTTTCCGCAAGCGTTGGCGAACGCCGAGATACAGCTTTCACAGAATCCTTCAGGTATCGACAGAATCGCCGCTCAACTTCACCATCGGCTTGTTGTCATCCACTCATTCCGAAACGGTAACGGCCGCCACGCGCGCCTGCTCGTCGATGTGTTGCTGAGCGAGAATGGGCACAGGGGTTTTGCGTGGGGTAGCGGGAACCTAACCGCAGAAGGCGATGTCCGGGCGCGGTACTTGTCCGCACTCCGGGCGGCGGACGCTGGAGATTTCTCGCCGCTATTCGCGTTTGTGCGAAGTTGAGTGCGGACTCCGACGAGAAGTTCGCCCGGCAATGCTCCGATCCCGTCGGCTATTCCGTCGGCTATTTCTTGCGGGGCGGAGGCAGATCCGTACACACGCCCTCCAACATCTCGGCGGCGAGCCCGACGGATTCCGAAAGCGTCGGATGCGGATGGATCGTGCGACCGATGTCCACCGCATCCGCGCCCATTTCGATCGCCAGCGCGATCTCGCTGATGAGATCGCCCGCGTGCGTGCCGACGATGCCACCGCCGACGATCCGGTGCGTCGCGGCGTCGAACAGGAGCTTCGTGAAACCCTCGTCGCGTCCGTTGGCGATCGCTCGTCCCGATGCTGCCCACGGAAACAGCCCCTTGTCGACCTTGACGCCCTTCGCTTTCGCCTCGTCCTCGGTCAGCCCGACCCACGCGATCTCCGGATCGGTATACGCGACCGATGGAATGACGCGCGCGTCGAAATGCGACTTTTCGCCCGCCGCAGCTTCCGCCGCGACGTGGCCTTCGTGCACCGCCTTGTGCGCGAGCATCGGCTGGCCGACAAGATCGCCGATCGCGAAGATGTGCGCGACGTTGGTGCGCATCTGCGAATCGACGGGGATGAAGCCCCGATCGGTGACGGCGACGCCGGCCTTGTCGGCACCGACGTTCTTCCCGTTCGGACTGCGCCCCACGGAGAGCAACACCCTGTCGTAGGGCTGGGGGCCCGCGGGCGCCTGCTCGCCCTCGAACGTCACGTGGATCGCGTCCTTCCTCGCCTCGACGGCGACGGTCTTCGTCTTCAGCATCACGCGGTCGAACCGCGGTTTGTTGATCTTTTCCCAGACGCGCACGAGGTCGCGGTCGGCGCCCGGCATCAGCCCGTCGAGCATCTCGACGACGTCGAGCCGCGTGCCGAGCGTCGAATAGACCGTGCCCATCTCGAGACCGATGATGCCGCCGCCGACGACCAGCATCCGCTTCGGAATCGACGGGAGCAGGAGCGCGCCGGTCGAATCGAAAATGCGCGGGTCGTCGGGCACGAACGGCAAGCGCACCGATTGCGAACCGGCGGCGATGATGGCCTTCGCAAAGCGGACGACCTTCTTCGCCCCGGTCTTGTCCTGGCCGGGCCCGTCGGTCAACTCGACCTCGACATGGTTCGCGTCGAGGAATCTGCCGCAGCCGCGTACGACCTCGACCTTGCGCGATTTGGCCATGCCGGTGAGCCCGCCGGTGAGCTTGCCGACGACCTTGTCCTTCCATCCGCGCAGCTTGTCGAGGTCGACCTGCGGCGCGCCGAACGCGATGCCGTGCTCGGCGAGCGTCTTCGTCTCGTCCATCACGGCGGCGACGTGCAACAGCGCCTTCGACGGAATGCAGCCGACGTTGAGGCACACTCCGCCGAGCGTCGGGTAGCGCTCGACCAACACCGTCTTCATGCCGAGATCCGCGGCGCGGAACGCCGCGCTGTAGCCGCCCGGTCCGGCGCCGAGAACCAGCATCTCGCATTCGACGTCGGCTTTGCCCGTGAACGTCGCCGCGCCCGGAATCGGGACGGGCGCCGCGGCGGGTTTGGCTGGCGCGCTGCCTCCAACGACCGGCGACGGTTGCGGCGGCGCCGCGGCACTGGCCGGCTTCGCCACGCTCGCCGCCGTTCCTGCCGCTTCGAGCACCACGATGACCGAGCCCTCGCTCACCTTGTCGCCGAGCTTGACCCTGACTTCCCTGACCGTGCCCGCGGCGGGTGCGGGCACGTCCATCGTCGCCTTGTCGGATTCGAGTGTGACGAGCGAGTCTTCCGCCTTCACGACATCGCCCGGCTTGACGAATATCTCGATGACCGGGATATCCTTGAAGTCGCCGATGTCCGGAACTTTGACGTCGACGGCGCTCATTGCGGCACCCCGGGCGCTGCGCGCCCTCCGTCCGAGAGGGAACAATGAGCGCCCTGGGGCAGCCCGGCGGCGCTCACAGCATCACCCGGCGCATGTCGGCGAGCAGCGTCGCGAGGTAGGCGGTGAAGCGCGCCGCGGAGGCGCCGTCGATGACGCGGTGATCGTAGGACAACGACAGCGGCACCATCAGTCGCGGCAGGAAAGCCTTGCCGTCCCACACCGGCTTCAGCGCGCTCTTCGAGACACCGAGGATCGCGACTTCCGGCGCATTGATGATCGGCGTGAACGCGGTGCCGCCGATGCCGCCCAGGCTCGAGATCGAAAAGCAGCCGCCCTGCATGTCGGCCGGGCCAAGCTTGCCCTCGCGCGCCTTCGCCGAGAGTTCGCCCATCTCCTTCGCGATCTGCAGGACGCCCTTCTGATCGGCGTTCCGGATCACCGGCACGACGAGTCCGTTGGGCGTGTCGGCGGCGAAGCCGATGTGGAAGTACTTTTTCAGCACCAGGTTGTCGCCGTCGAGCGAGGCGTTGACGTCCGGGAACTTCGTCAGCGCAGCGACGCTCGCCTTGATCAGGAACGCGAGCATCGTCACCTTGATGCCGGCTTTCTCGTTCTCCTTGTTGAGCGCGACGCGGAACGCTTCGAGATCGGTGATGTCCGCCTCGTCGAACTGCGTGACGTGCGGGATCATCACCCAGTTGCGCGCGAGGTTCGCTCCGGAAATCTTCTTGATGCGCGAAAGCGGGCGCGTTTCGACGGGGCCGAACTTGGCGAAATCGACCGTCGGCCACGGCAGGAGATTGAGCGAGCCGCCGCCGCTGACGCCGCCGCCCGCTCCCGCGGCGGGCGCAGCGCCCGTCACGATCTGCTTGACGAAATTCTGCACATCCTCCTGCAGGACGCGGCCTTTGGGACCCGTGCCCTTGACGCGTCCGATGTCGACGGCGAGTTCGCGCGCGAACTTGCGCACCGAAGGCGACGCGTGCGCCGCCTTGAAGGCGCCGGCGTCGACCGGCACCGCTGCCGGCGCCGGCGTCGCGGACGCAGGGGCGGGCGGCGCCGGGGTCGGCTCGCGCGCGGATGCGGGCGCGGGGGCCGGGACGGGCGGAGCACTCGATG
>JANMBN010000154.1:0-2637 GCA_031360485.1 Betaproteobacteria bacterium
ACCACGGGCCGCGGGCAGAAGGTGCTCGCGGCAATGCAGGATGGAGTGCTCAATCTGTGCCGCGTCAAGCTGCGCGACCAGCAGCGGCTGGACCGTACGCACGTGATGGAGGAGTACCCGCAGTACCCGAACGGGAAATTCCTGGAGGCCGTGCCCCGCGCCGGCAATGCGTCGGGCGGCGGGCAGCCCGGCTGGATCCTGAAATGCA
Organism: Betaproteobacteria bacterium; assembly: GCA_031360485.1. Lineage (GTDB taxonomy): Bacteria > Pseudomonadota > Gammaproteobacteria > Burkholderiales > Casimicrobiaceae > CAIWHR01. Next base: position 209 of record JANMBN010000154.1, read on the forward strand.
AGGGTTGGGAGACCGACCCCAACGCGTACATCTACTTCATCACGCAGGCGCCTGTCTGGAAGGACATCTGCAAGGTGATCGGCCGCGAGGAATGGCTGACGGACCCGCGCTACGCGACGCCCAAGGCACGGTTGTCGCACCTCATGGAGATCTTCGGCCAGATCGAGGAATGGACCAAGACCAAGACCAAGTTCGAGGCGATGGACATCCTGAACAAGCACGATATCCCGTGCGGACCGATTCTGTCGATGAAGGAAATTGCCGAGGAGCCCTCGCTGCGCAAGACGGGAACCGTCGTCGAGGTCGATCATCCGACGCGAGGCAAGTACCTGACCGTCGGCAACCCGATCAAGATGTCCGACAGTGCGACCGACGTGGAACGCTCGCCGCTTCTGGGCGAGCACACCAACGAAGTCCTGGCGGAACTCGGCTACGGCCGTGACCAGATCTCGGCGTTGCGCGCCGAGAAAGTGATCTGACCACAAGCGTACGGGACGCGGCTCCGCGTCGCGACGGGCGAATTCCAGGGGATAGCGAATGGCGACCAACAAGACGGAAGTCCGGCGGATTCTGGACACGGTGAAGGCGGAGGGGCGCACGTCGATGACGGCGCCGGAAGGCAAGCTGGTCTGCGACGCCTACGGCATCGCGACACCCAAGGAAGGCGTCGCGAAATCCGCGGCCGAGGCCGCAAGGATGGCGGCGGCGATGGGCTTTCCGGTGGTGCTCAAGATCGTGTCGCCCGAAATACTGCACAAGACCGACGCGGGCGGCGTCCTCGTCGGAATCAAGAGCGCCGAGGAGGCCGAGAAGGGCTTCGCGACGATCATGGCGAGCGCCGCCAGATACAACGCGAAGGCAACACTCCTCGGCGTCCAGGTCCAGCAGATGCTCGCGGGCGGGCAGGAAGTCATCATCGGCGCCGTCACCGACCCCGCGTTCGGCAAGCTCGTGGCGTTCGGATTGGGCGGCATTCTCGTCGAAGTCCTGAAGGACATCACATTCCGCCTGGCGCCGGCGTCGCGCGAGGACGCGCTGTCGATGCTCGATGGCATCGCGGCGGCGGAACTGCTGAAGGGCGTCCGGGGTTCGGACCCCGTCGACCGCACCGCGCTCGCGGCGATGATCGTCAACGTTTCGCAACTCATCTCGGACTTCCCTGAAATCAGCGAGATGGACTTGAATCCGGTGTTCGCGACCAAGAGCGGGGCGATCGCCGCCGATGTGCGCATCGTCGTCGACTTCGCACCGCAAGTGGTGCGCTACCGTCCGAGCCAGGAGACCATAGTCCGGCAGATGAACCGCATCATGAAGCCCGATGCGGTTGCCGTGATCGGCGCGTCATCCGAAGAGGGCAAGATCGGCAATTCGGTGATGAAGAACCTGATCAACGGCGGTTACCAGGGCGCGATCTATCCGATCAACCCCACGGCCGGCGAGATCATGGGGAAGAAGGCGTACAAGAGCGTCAAGGACGTGCCCGGCACCATCGATGTCGCCGTATTCGCGATTCCCGCCAAGTTCTGCGCGGCGGCGCTGACCGAGGTCGGCGAGAAAAAGATCCCCGGCGCGGTGCTCATCCCGTCCGGCTTCGCCGAGACCGGCAACCTGGCGGGACAGAACGAGCTAGTCGAGATCGCGCGCAAGTACGACGTGCGCCTGATGGGCCCGAACATCTACGGCTTCTATTACACTTGGAAGAATCTCTGCGCGACGTTCTGCACCGCGTACGACGTCAAGGGCCATGCGGCGCTGTCGTCGCAGTCGGGCGGCATCGGCATGGCGATCATCGGCTTCTCGCGCTCGGCGAAGATGGGCGTGTCGGCGATCGTGGGGCTCGGCAACAAGTCCGACATAGACGAGGACGACCTGCTCACGTTCTTCGAGCAGGACGACAATACGACGATCATTGCCCAGCACTGCGAGGACCTGAAGGACGGCCGGTCCTTTGCCGAAGTCGCGAAGCGCGTGTCGAAGAAAAAGCCGGTGGTGATGCTGAAGGCCGGCCGCACGAGCCTCGGCGCGCGTGCCGCGAGCTCGCACACGGGCGCGCTCGCCGGCAACGACAAGATCTACGAGGACGTGCTGAAGCAGTCCGGCGTCATCCGCGCGAAGAGCTTGAGAGACCTGCTCGATTTCGCGCGCGGCATCCCCGTGCTGCCGACGCCGAAGGGCGAGAACGTCGTCATCATCACCGGCGCCGGCGGCTCGGGCGTGCTGCTGTCGGACGCCTGCGTCGACAACAAGCTGTCGCTGATGGCGATGCCGCCGGATCTCGACGCCGCGTTCCGCAAGTTCATACCGCCGTTCGGCGCCGCCGGAAACCCGGTCGACATCACGGGGGGCGAGCCGCCCAAGACCTACCAGAACACGATCCGCCTGGGGCTCGAGGACGCGCGCATCCACGCGCTGATCCTCGGCTATTGGCA
>JANMBN010000186.1:0-3388 GCA_031360485.1 Betaproteobacteria bacterium
GGTTCCCGAGATGAACGCGCTCCTGCGCGAAATGGAAGTCACCGAGCGGGCCGGCCATTGCAATCACGGTCGTCCGACCTGGTACCAGTTGACGCTGGGCGACCTGGATCGCCTGTTCATGCGCGGGCGGTGACCGGCCGAATGATTCCCGCGGTGCTGCTGATGGGCCCGACGGCGTCGGGCAAGAGCTCGCTGGCGATGGCACTCGCGCGGCGCTTTCCGATGGAGATCGTCAGCGTCGATTCGGCGCAGGTCTATCGCGGAATGGACATCGGCACGGCGAAGCCCGACGCGGCGGCGCGCTCGCTCGTGCCGCACCATCTGATCGACATCATCGATCCCGTCGACGCTTACTCCGCCGCGCGTTTCCGCGCGGACGCGATCGAAGCGATCGCGGGAATCCGCTCGCGCGGCGCGGTGCCGCTCGTCGTCGGGGGGACGATGCTTTATTTCAAGGCGCTGCGACAGGGGCTCTCGGCCCTGCCCGCCGCCGATTCGGCGGTGCGCGCGCGGCTCGATGCCCGCGCCGCGGCCGAGGGATGGCCTGCGCTGCACGCGGACCTCGCGCGCGTGGATCCCGCGACGGCGGCTCGTCTCGACGTCACCGACGCGCAGCGTATCCAGCGCGCGCTCGAGGTCTACGCGATCGCCGGCCGGCCGCTCTCGGAACTCCACGGCGCGAGGGAAGACGCCGGCGCGCTCGGGCCGTCGATCGCGGTCGCGCTCGTGCCCGGGGATCGCCTGAGCCTGCATCGGCAGATCGCCGCGCGGTTCGATGCGATGCTCGGCGCGGGCCTTGTGGCCGAGCTCGCCCGATTGCGGGCGCGTCACGCACTCGCTCCCGATCTTCCGTCGATGCGCTGCGTCGGCTACCGGCAGGCGTGGAATTTTCTCGAGGGACGCATCGATGTGGCGGCGCTGCGGGCGACCGGGATCGCCGCGACGCGGCAGCTCGCCAAACGCCAGCTCACGTGGCTGCGCTCGACGCCGGCGACGGTCTTCGAACCGGCGGGGTCGCACCTCGAAGATGCGGTCGCGGAGTTCCTCCTGCGCGCGGGGTTGCGCTCCACCTAACCGCCGGGGAGCGGGCTGGCCAGTGCCGACGAGAAACCGCGGCCGACGCGGTCCTTGCCGCTGTGCAATAATCACCGTTTAGCAATGCTCCTGCCGGCATCACCGGCCGCGGGTACCGGCCATGCAGCCACGCACGCTATACGACAAGCTCTGGGACAGCCACTCCGTCCGCACCGAATCCGACGGCACGACGCTGCTCTACATCGATCGCCACCTGGTCCATGAGGTGACGAGTCCGCAGGCGTTCGAGGGACTGCGGCTCGCCGGCCGCACGCCGTGGCGCGCCGGATCGATCGTCGCCACCGCGGACCACAACACCCCCACGAAGGACTGGCACGCCGGCATCGGCGACCCGATCTCGCGCACGCAGGTCGAGACGCTCGACGCCAACATCCGGGCGAGCGGCGCGAAGGCCTACTTCCCGTTCCGCGACCGGCGGCAGGGCATCGTCCACGTGATCGGGCCCGAGCAGGGAGCCACGCTTCCCGGGATGACGGTCGTATGCGGCGATTCGCACACCAGCACGCATGGCGCGTTCGCGGCGCTCGCATTCGGCATCGGGACCTCCGAGGTCGAGCACGTGCTGGCGACGCAGTGCCTGCTCACCAAGAAATCGAAGTCGATGCAGATCCGCATCGACGGCCGGCTTCCGGAGGCCATCACCGCGAAGGATCTCGCGCTGGCGGTGATCGGCAGGATCGGTACCGCCGGCGGCAGCGGCTATGCCATCGAATTCGCCGGCGGCGCGATTCGCGCGCTGTCGATGGAAGGCAGGATGACCGTCTGCAACATGACGATCGAGGCGGGCGCGCGCGCCGGCATGATCGCGGCGGACGACACCACGATCGAATACCTGCGCGGCCGCACGTTCGCGCCGGCCGCGGAGCATTGGGATCGCGCCGTCCTCCATTGGCGCAGCCTCGTGAGCGACGACGGCGCGAAGTTCGACGCCGTCGTGACGCTCGACGCGTCGCAGGTCTCGCCGCAGGTGACGTGGGGCACCTCGCCGGAGATGGTCGTCTCGATCGACGGTCGCGTGCCGGACCCGGAACGCGAAAAGGACCCGATTCGGCGCGAGGGGATCGAGCGCGCGCTCGCGTACATGGGGCTCGTTCCGGGCACGCCGATGGTGGCGCTGTCGATCGACCGCGTGTTCATCGGATCGTGCACGAACTCGCGGATCGAGGATCTGCGCGCCGCCGCAGCGATCGCGCGCGGCCGCCGCGTGGCGTCGACGGTGAAGCATGCGATGGTCGTGCCGGGATCGGGCCTCGTCAAGGCGCAGGCCGAGCGCGAAGGGCTCGACCGGGTCTTTCGCGACGCAGGGTTCGATTGGCGCGAGCCGGGCTGCTCGATGTGTCTCGCGATGAACGACGACCGGCTCGAGCCGGGCGAGCGTTGCGCGTCGACGTCGAACCGCAATTTCGAGGGGCGCCAGGGCGCGGGCGGGCGCACGCACCTCGTCAGTCCGGCGATGGCGGCGGCCGCGGCGATCGCCGGGCATTTCGTCGACGTGCGCCGGCTTGTCTGACGGGTCCGCGGCACGCACCGGAATAGGAGGCTTCAAATGCTGAGAAGACTTGCTGCTTTGCTTGCGATCGCCGGCTTCGGCATCGCAGTGATCGGCTGCAACACGATCGAGGGCGCCGGCAAGGACGTCAAGGCGGCCGGCGGAGCCGTCGAAAAGGCCGCTTCGAAGTCGAAGTCCTACTGATGGAGCCGTTTCGCGTCCTGAACGGACTGGTCGCGCCGCTCGACCGCGCCAACGTCGACACCGACGCCATCATTCCCAAGCAGTTCCTGAAGTCGATCAAGAGGTCGGGCTTCGGCCCGAACCTGTTCGATGCGTGGCGCTACCTCGACAAGGGGGAGCCGGGCATCGACAACGCGCGGCGGCCGAAGAATCCGGACTTCGTGCTGAACGATCCGCGGTACCAAGGCGCCAGCATACTTCTGGCGCGCCGGAACTTCGGGTGCGGGAGCTCGCGCGAGCACGCGCCGTGGGCGCTCGGAGATTACGGCTTCCGCGCGCTGATCGCGCCGTCGTACGCGGACATCTTCTTCAACAACTGCTTCAAGAACGGTCTGCTGCCGATCGTGCTGCCCGAGTCGCAGGTCGACCGGCTCTTCGACGCGGTCAAGGCGTTTCCCGGGTTCAAGCTCTACATCGACCTCGAGCGGCAATCGGTGGAAGCTCCCGACGGGTCGATGGCATTCGCGTTCGAGGTCGAACCGTTTCGGAAGCATTGCCTTGTCAACGGCCTGGACGACATCGGTCTGACGCTGCAGCACGCGGACGCCATTCGCGCGTTCG
>JANMBN010000207.1:0-2993 GCA_031360485.1 Betaproteobacteria bacterium
GGCTCGCGCCCCCCCTCGCCCGACCGGTGCGCTTTCTGGGAATCAATTACTTCATGCCCGCCGACACGAGCCGGGTGGTGGTGGTTTTGTCCGGTCCGCAGACGCCGGCGGCGCTGGTCGACCGCGCGGCCGACGCTATCGAGGCGACCGGCAAGGACGCATTGCGGCTGTACCGGCCGACGATCGGCTATGTCGTCAATCGATTGCAGCACGCGATCCTGCACGAGGCCTATTACCTGATCGAGGCGGGCGTGGCGAGCGCGGCCGAAATCGATCGTGCCGCGCGCACGCTGCTGGGCCCGCGGATGTGCGTCAACGGACTGATCCGGCAGAAGGACCTGGGCGGCCTCAAGATTCACGCCGACGCGCAGCGCTCCATCGTCCCCGCTCTGTTTCACAACGGCATTCCCAACCCGATGCTGCAGGCGATGGTGGCGCGCGGCGAAACGGGACTCGATGCCGGGCGCGGATTCTACGACTGGGCTGGCGCCGATGCGGAGCAGGAGCGCGCCCGCACGTCGCGCGCGCTCGCATCGCTGCAGGCGTTCCTCGAGGAGCTCGCCGACGAAGCGGCGCGGGACGGCGCGCGGATGCCGGACGATTCATCCGCCGCCTGACGATGCATTCGCGCGCGCCTTCTTTCGGCCGGCAATCGTGAGCGTCGAACCGGTACGCGTCGACCCTGCCCGGCTCACCGATTTCATCGGCGCGGCCTTTCGCCGGCTCGGGATGCGGGACAACGACGCGGCCACCGTCGCCGCGCTGATGGCGGAAGCCGATCTGCAGGGTTCCGACGGGCATGGCGTCATCCGCCTGCCGCAGTACGCGCGGCGGATTCGTGCCGGCGGCATCAACCTCGATCCCGTCATCCGGGTGTTGCAGGACCGGCCCGGAATGGCGCTCGTCGACGGCGACAACGGGATGGGCCACCTCGTCATGACGCGCGCCGCGGAGCTCGCCATCGACAAGGCGCGCATTGCCGGCGTGGGCTGGGTCGGGACGCGCATGAGCAACCACGCGGGACCGGCATCGTTGTACGCGCGAAAGCCGCTCGCGCGGAACATGATCGGCATGGTCTTTGCCGTGGGCAACGCCAACCACCTGCCGCCCTGGGGCGGGCTCGACATGCTGCTCTCGACCAATCCGATCGCCGTCGCGAGTCCCGCCGGCCGGCGCGCGCCGGTCGTGCTCGACATGGCGACGACGGTCGCGGCGTACGGCAAGGTGAAGGCCAGGGCGCAGCGCGGCAAGACGATGCCCGAAGGCTGGATGATCGATCGCGAGGGGAAGCCGCTCACCGACCCCCGCCGCGCCGACGAGGGCTTCCTGCTGCCGATCGGCGGTTACAAGGGCTACGGCCTCGCGCTCGTCGTCGGACTGCTGGCGGGAACGCTCAATGGCGCCGCGATGGGGAAGGACGTGGTCGACTTCAATCACGACGACGAGAGCGCCACCAACACCGGCCAGGCGCTCGTCGCCATCGACATCTCGGCATTCGGCGACGTGAATGCATTCAAGGATCGCGTGGATGCGCTGATCGACGACCTCGGCGGCAGTCGCCGCATGCCGAACGTCGACCGGATCTGGCTGCCGGGCGAGCAAAGCAGCGCCAAACGCATCGAGTACGCGCGCGACGGCATCCCGATATCCGCAGGTTTGCGGCAGAATCTCGATCGACTGGCCGATGAGCTCGGCGTCGAACGGCTCGTCTAGTCGTCGCGCCGCTGGGGCCTCCGATCGACCACTTCCGGAACCAGGGGAATCCATGACAACGACTCTTCGCTTCGCCCATCGCATTCTCCTCGCCGTCGCCGTGGCGGTCGGCGTGCCGGCGGCTCGGGCGCAATCGCCGTATCCGAGCAAGACGATACAAATGATCGTGCCGCTCGCCGCGGCAAGCGCCGTCGACAATGCCGCGCGGATCGTCGCGCAGCGCATGTCGCAGAACATCGGGCAGTCGATCGTCGTCGATAAACAGCCCGGCGCCGCGGGCCTCATCGGCGCCGAGCGCGTCGCCAAAGCCGCGCCGGACGGCTACACCATCGGCGGCTTCAATGACAGCATCATGACCATGCTGCCGAATCTCCACGCGACCATGCCGTGGGACATTCTCAAGGACTTCGAGCCGATATCGCTGGTCGCCACCGTCGAATGGGGGCTCGTCGCGAACAACGACGCTCCGTACAGGACCGCGGCCGACCTGATCGCCGCGGCCAAGGCGAATCCGGGCAAGATCAATTACGGCTCGGGTGGCAATGGCAGCCCGCAGCACGTCGCCATGGAGGTGTTCGCGACGACCGCAGGCATTTTGCTCACGCACGTGCCCTACCGGGGCGCCACCCAGGCCGCGCTCGACGTTGCGTCGGGCCAGGTGACCGTGGCTTTCCAGGGCCTCTCGACCGTGACATCGCTCGTGCGCGGCGGCAAGTTGCGGCTACTCGCGGTGACGACCCGCAATCGCCTGCCGCAGTTCCCCGATGTGCCGACGATGTCCGAGTCGGGGCTGCCTGGCTTCGAGTTCAACTCGTGGTTTGCGCTGATGGCTCCCGCGCGCACGCCGAAGCCGATCGTCGCGCGCCTCAATGAGGAGGTCCAGAAGGCGCTCGCCGATCCTGATGTCCGCGAGCGTTTGAATGCGCAGGGACTGACGATACGTGGCTCGTCGCCCGAAGAACTGGGAACGGCGACGCGCGCTCAGCTTGCGAAGTATGCGCGGGTGATGAAGGAAGCCAACATCAAGAACGATTGAGGAGCCGCAGACGATGCGCGCCGCCGGTGCGTCGTCCCGCGCGCGCCGGCTGGCGCGTGCCGGAACCGCCGGCCGCCCGGTACAACGACCCGGACCCGGTGAACCTCGGCAGCGGCCGCGAGATCACGATCCGGGAACTGGCGGAACTGGTGTGCGAGTTGTGCGGCTTCCGGGGCGAGCTACGGTGGGACGCGACGCAACCCGACGGCCAGCCGCGCCGCTGCCTCGACACGACACGAGCGCG
>JANMBN010000223.1:0-2577 GCA_031360485.1 Betaproteobacteria bacterium
CCAGGCCAATGCCAAGGTCGACAAGAACGGCAAGCTCGACGACGAACTCGTCTCGTGCCGCAGCAAGAACGAATTCATGCTGTCGACCGGCGACAAGGTCAACTACATGGACGTGGCGCCGTCGCAGATCGTGTCGGTGGCCGCTTCGCTCATTCCGTTCCTCGAGCACGACGACGCCAACCGCGCGCTGATGGGTTCGAACATGCAGCGCCAGGCGGTGCCTTGCCTGCGTCCGGAAAAGCCGCTGGTCGGCACGGGCGTCGAGCGCACGGCTGCCGTCGACTCCGGCACGGCCGTCATGGCGCGTCGTGGTGGCAAGGTCGACTACATCGATGCGTCGCGCATCGTCGTTCGCGTGCTGGATACGGAAACGGCCGCCGGCGAAGTGGGTGTCGACATCTACAACCTCACCAAGTACAAGCGGTCGAACCAGAACACCAACATCAACCAGCGGCCGCTGGTCATCGTCGGCGACGTCATTGCCAAGGGCGATGTGATCGCCGACGGCGCGTCCACCGACATGGGCGAATTGGCGCTCGGGCAGAACATGCTCGTCGCCTTCATGCCGTGGAATGGCTACAACTACGAAGACTCGATCCTGATCAGCGAGCGCGTGGTCGGCGACGACCGCTACACGTCGATCCATATCGAGGAACTCTCGGTTGTGGCGCGCGACACCAAGTTGGGCCCCGAGGAAATCACGCGGGACATCTCCAGCCTGGGCGAAGGCCAACTGGGTCGTCTCGACGATTCCGGCATCGTCTACATCGGCGCGGAAGTCGAAGCCGGTGACGTGCTGGTCGGCAAGGTCACGCCCAAGGGTGAGACGCAACTGACGCCGGAAGAAAAGCTGCTGCGCGCGATCTTCGGCGAGAAAGCGTCCGACGTGAAGGATACAAGCTTGCGCGTTCCGTCGGGCATCTCGGGCACGGTGATCGACGTGCAGGTGTTCACGCGCGAAGGCATCGAGCGCGACAAGCGCGCCGCGCAGATCATCGACGACGACCTCAAGGGCTACCGCAAGGACCTGAACGACCAGCTGCGCATCGTCGAGAACGACCAGTACGCGCGGATCGAGAAGCTGATTTCGGGCAAGGTCGTCAACGGCGGGCCGAAAAAGATCGCCAAGGGCGCCAAGGTCACCAAGGAATACCTGGAGTCCGTACCGCGCCACGACTGGTTCGATATCCGTCTTTCGAACGAGGAATCGGCGCAGCAGCTCGAGGCGAGCAAGGAATCCCTGGCCAAGTTGCGCGACCAGTTCGACGCCATGTTCGACCTGAAGAAGAAGAAGCTGACGCAGGGCGACGAACTGCCGCCAGGCGTGCAGAAGATGGTCAAGGTCTACGTCGCGGTGAAGCGCCGCCTGCAGCCGGGCGACAAGATGGCCGGCCGTCACGGCAACAAGGGTGTGGTGTCCAAGATCGTGCCGGTGGAAGACATGCCGTACATGGCGGACGGCACGCCGGTCGACATCGTGCTGAATCCGCTCGGCGTGCCGTCGCGGATGAACGTCGGGCAGATCCACGAAGTTCACCTGGGCTGGGCTGCGAAGGGTCTCGGCCGCAAGATCGAAGATCTGCTCAAGGCGCAGGCCAAGGTCGCGGAAGTCCGCAAGTTCCTGGAGAAGATCTACAACTCCACGGGGCGCGCGGAAAACTTGGATGCGTTCGATGATACCGAGATCGTCCACCTGGCCGAGAACCTCCGGCGCGGCGTGCCGTTTGCAACTCCTGTGTTCGACGGCGCAACGGAAGAGGAAATCAAGGGCATGCTCGACATGGCGGGTCTGCCGCGCTCGGGCCAGGTCACGCTGCACGACGGCCGCACGGGCGAGGAATTCGACCGTCAGGTCACCGTGGGCTACATGCACGTGCTGAAGCTGCACCATCTGGTCGACGACAAGATGCACGCTCGCTCCACCGGCCCGTACAGCCTCGTCACGCAGCAGCCGCTCGGCGGCAAGGCGCAGTTCGGCGGCCAGCGCTTCGGCGAAATGGAAGTCTGGGCGCTCGAAGCCTACGGCGCGGCCTACACGCTGCAGGAAATGCTCACGGTCAAGTCCGACGACGTCAACGGCCGTACCAAGGTCTACGAGAACATCGTCAAGGGCGAGCACAAGATCGAGGCCGGCATGCCGGAGTCGTTCAATGTGTTGGTGAAGGAAATCCGCTCGCTCGCCATCGATGTCGACATGGAAAGAGACTAAGACATGAAAGCATTGCTCGATCTGTTCAAGCAGGTAACGCAGGAAGAAGAATTCGATGCGATCCGCATCGGCCTCGCGTCGCCGGAGAAGATCCGCTCGTGGTCGTACGGCGAAGTGAAGAAGCCGGAAACGATCAACTACCGCACGTTCAAGCCGGAACGCGACGGCCTGTTCTGCGCGAAGATCTTCGGGCCGGTCAAGGACTACGAGTGCCTGTGCGGCAAGTACAAGCGCCTGAAGCACCGCGGCGTGATCTGCGAGAAGTGCGGCGTCGAAGTGACGCTGGCCAAGGTGCGCCGCGAGCGCATGGGCCATATCGAACTGGCCTCGCCGGTCGCCCACATCTGGTTCCTGAAGTCGCTGCCGTC
>JANMBN010000237.1:0-2760 GCA_031360485.1 Betaproteobacteria bacterium
TTCAGCCGGATGCTGCGAGGCATCCGAATTCAGGCCGCCTGAAGGCGGCCCCACGACGCGGCCGGTGATTCCATGAGACCGGTTCCTGTGGGTCCGGCTTCAGCCGGATGCTGCGAGGCATCCGAATTCAGGCCGCCTGAAGGCGGCCCCACGACGCGGCCGGTGATTGCATGAGACCGGTTCTTGTGGTTCCGGCTTCAGCCGGATGCTGCGAGGCAGCCGAATCCGAGCCGCCTGAAGGCGGCCCCACGGGCATGAGGGTCGCATGAGGACGCGTTTCGGGTTGATCGCCAAGTTTCTATGGGTGGGCTGGGCTTACGTGTTTCTGCTGGCGCCGATGGTGGTCGTCATCGGATCTTCGCTCGACGGCACGAAGGCGTACACCGGGGTGGTCTTTCCACCGCAGGACCTCACTCTCCAATGGTACAAGCAGATACCGGCGACGCATTTTCGCGCGCTCGGATTATCGTTGGGGCTCGCGCTCTCAGTCGCTACCGGCGCGTGTCTGCTCGGCATTCCGGCGGCCCTCGGCGTAGTCCGGGGCAAGCTGCCGGGCAAATCGTTCTTTCTCGCGTTCTTCCGCGCACCGATGCAGATTCCGGCGGTCGTCACTGGCGTCGCGTTTCTGCGGCTTTACTACGTCGTCGGCGATGCGACGGGCCTGTTCCTCAATGCCACTTTCGTCGGGCTCTACCTCGGTCACCTGTTCGTCGCAACGCCCTACGTGATCGGCACCGTCGTCGTCGCGTTGCAGCGCTTCAACCTCAGATTGGAGGAGGCCGCGCTCAGCATGGGAGCGAGCCCGTGGCGGACCTTTCGGAAGGTGACACTGCCTACGATCATGCCCGGCGTGCACGCGGGTGCGCTGTACGCCTTCATGGTATCGTTCTCGGACGTGCCGATCGCGATGTTTCTGACCGCTCCCGGGTTCGTCACCTATCCGGTCGAACTGTTCTTCGGCATCGAAACCGATTTCAGTCCATCGGTGCTGGCGTCTGCATCGTTGGTGATCGTGTTTTCCCTGGGCGCACTGCTGGTCGTGCAGCGCGTCATCGGACTCGACACCGTCGTGCACACGCGGCGGTAAGCGAAGCGTGCAATGGTAGTCGGTGGTGCCGCTTGCGGCGCCCTCCGGATGTTCGAAAGGAAAGAGACATGAGCGGATTTCTGAAGGCGTGCGGTGCCTCGCTCGCTGGTGCGATCGTGGCGCTGTCGGCCGGTCTGTGGACACAGGGCGCACAGGGGCAGGCCAAACCGTTCGACGGCGTGACTCTGCGGGTGGCAACCTTCGGCGGCCCCTGGCGCGACGATCTCGCCAAGAACCTCGCGCCGAAGATCGAGGCGCTGGGCGGCAAGGTCGAGTTCGTCATCGGCAGCCCGCAGGACAACCTCGCCAAGATCATCGCCGCGCGCGGTCGCGACGCACCGTTCGATGTCGTCGAAATCCTCGACGCCCAGGTGGACCAGGTGGTCGAAGGCGGTTTGATCATACCGCTCGACTACGCCGCGATCCCCAACGCCAGCCAGATCGAACCCTGGCAGCGGATGCCCAATGCGATCGGCATCTGGACGACGCAGGAAGTCATCTGCTACGACAAGGGCAAGTTCGCCGAGCTCGGCATTCCGGTCCCGGCTACCTACAAGGATCTCGCCAACGACAAGCTCCAGGGCCGGGTCATGCTGGCCGACATCACCGGCGGCGGCGGGCTCGCCAACTTCGGCGGCATCGTCTACGCCGCCGGCGGGGATACCAGCAACGTCAAACCGGGACTTGACCTGATCCGCACGATCAAGGGCGCCAAATTCTGGAAGGCCGGTGCCGACGTCATCGCCGCGTTCAAGGCCGGCGACATCTATGCGGCGGTCGCGCATTCCGGCTGGTGCCTGCGCGCGGTCAAGTACGCCGGTGCGAATGTCGCCAGCGCCCATCCCAGGATCAATGCGGCGAAGACAGGCGTGATGAAGGTGGGCTGGCTCGGTGTGGTGAAGGGGACGAAGAACACCGCGGCTGCGATGTACTTCGTCAACGCGTACCTCGACGAGGAATTCCAGCTCGGGTTCGCGAAGAATACCGGCGTGTGGCCCGTGAACAAGAAGGCGATGCAGCGTCTGCGCACCGAAGATCCGCTTTTTGTCTCCCTCAACAACATCGAGTCCGCCGACATCGACCGGATGCTGCGCATCGACTACAAGGGCGTGAACGTCAACAGCTGGTACGACCAGTGGAATCGCGCCGTAAGCCGATGACCGGCCGGCAGCACTGACCGAACGCCGACTTTCAGGGGAACCGTGTCCCGTGTGGTCCTGAAGCATGTCACCAAGCGCTACGGCGACACGCTCGCGGTGCGTGGGCTCGACCTCGACATCCGGGAGGGCGAATTCCTGACGCTGCTCGGCCCTTCGGGATGCGGCAAGACGACGACGCTGCGGATGATCGCGGGCTTCGTCCTCCCGTCGAGCGGAACCGTTTACCTGGGCGACGAGGACGTGACCCGCCTGCCACCCAATAAACGCGACATCGGGATGGTCTTCCAGGACTACGCGCTGTTTCCACACATGACGATCGGCGAAAACATCGGTTTCGGACTCACCGAGCGGCGCATCGACAAGGCGGCGATCCGCGCTCGCGTCAAGGAACTCCTCGACCTGGTGCAACTCGCGGACGTCGAGGGCCGTTATCCGCCGGAGCTCTCGGGCGGGCAGCAGCAGCGAATCGCCGTTGCGCGCGCGGTGGCCTATTCGCCACGGGTCTTGCTGATG
>JANMBN010000250.1:0-1847 GCA_031360485.1 Betaproteobacteria bacterium
GACACGGTGACCCGCCTCGGCGGCGACGAATTCACCATCATCCTGTCGCAGATCCGTTCGGCGCGGGAACCGGGAACCGTCGCCGAGCACGTCATCGCCGCGATGGCGCCGCCATTCATTGTCGCCGGCAACGAGCATTTCCTGAACGCCAGCATCGGCATCGCGCTCTACCCGGCGGACGGCGCGTCTGCGGAGGCCCTGTTGCGGAACGCGGACACGGCGATGTACCGGGCGAAGGAGGGCGGGCGCGGGCGCTACGTGTATTTCGAGGAGCGCATGAACGTCGCGGCGCTCGCCCGTCTGAGCCTCGAACGCGAGCTGCGTCTCGCCATCGACCGCAACGAGTTCAGCGTGTCGTACCAGCCGCAGCTCGATTTGCGCACCGGCCGCATTTCCGGCGCGGAAGCGCTGCTGCGCTGGGATTGCCCCGGCCGCGAGCAGCGTATGCCGGCAGAATTCATCCAGCTCGCCGAGGAAACGGGACTCATCGAGCCGATCGGCGAATGGGTGTTGCATGAGGCATGCCGGCAATATCGGGCCTGGCAGGCCGACGGGCTCGTGCTGCCTCGACTCGCGGTGAACGTTTCTCCGCGGCAGTTCAGGCAGAAGGGCTTCGTCGAGAAGGTCGCGGCGGTAATCCGCACGACGGGGATCGCGCCGCAGTGCCTCGAGCTCGAGATCACGGAGAGTCTGCTGATCGATGCGGACAACGGTGTGGCCGGCCTGCTCGAGGACTTGAACGACATGGGCGTCACGTTCGGCCTCGATGACTTCGGCACCGGCTATTCGTCCCTCGCCTATCTGAAACGCTTTCCGGTGGAGACGGTAAAGATCGATCGTTCGTTCGTGACCGATATCGACGACGGTGACGGCTCCGACGCCATTGCCGCAGCGATCATCGCCGTGGCGCATGCGCTGCGCAAGCGGGTCGTCGCCGAGGGCGTCGAAACGCAAGAGCAGGTGGTCGTACTCGAGCGCCTTGGCTGCGATCACATCCAGGGCTATTACCTGAGTCGTCCACTCAGTGCCGGGCGGTTCGCGGAGTTCGTGCGGCAAGCCGCCGCCACCGCTTCGAAGCGTCCGTCCGTGCCGGTGAGGATGGCCGCGCCCGTCTGAGCGCTACCGAAGTCTGCTGGTGCCCAGGGCCGGAATCGAACCGGCACGGCGCGGTGAGGCGCCCGCGGATTTTAAGTCCGCTGTGTCTACCAGTTTCACCACCTGGGCATGGCCGTGATTTTACGCACCGGGCGAGAATGGCGCGGCCGCGAGCGAAATCGGCCGTGTCCTGTGCCGCCCGAGGTTACTCCGTACCGCGCGCGAGGAACCCGTCCAGCCGCGCGACCCCGTCGGCCAGCCGCTCCTCGCTCGACGCGAAGCACCAGCGCAGGAAACCTTCGCCTTCCGGGCCGAAGGCCGCTCCCGGTGCCAATCCCAGGCCCGCTTCGGTGACGAGCCGTTTGCAGAACGCGAGGCTGTCGGAAATCCCGTCGACGCGGAAGAACGTGTACATCGCGCCGGGTGCCGCCACCGTCTCGATCCGCGGCATCGCCTGCAATCGGGCATCGAGAAAGTCGCGTGCCCGGCGAAAGCGGGCGACGTTCGTCGCGATGGTGTCATCGCCGTCCGTCACGGCGGCGATGCCGGCGCGCTGGATAAACCCGGGGGCGCACGACGTGTTGTACTCGATGAGCTTGCCGAGTTCGGGGACGACCGCCGTTGGCGCGACGATCCAACCCAGTCGCCAGCCGGTCATCAGCCACGACTTCGAGAACGTGTTGCAGCTGACGACGCGATCGTCCGGTTCGGCGACATCCAGAAACGACGGCGCGGGAATGGGTCCCGTCCCG
>JANMBN010000261.1:0-1866 GCA_031360485.1 Betaproteobacteria bacterium
CGAGCGCGCGGTCGAGGCGCGCGTCCCCGTCCTGGCGCCGCTCGACGTGCTGGTCCAGCACGTCGTCACCTGTGCGCTGGGCGGCGGTTTCACGCCGGACGAGCTCAAGACCGAAATCCGCGGGACTCACGCGTATGCGAACCTCACCGATGCCGAGTGGCAGTTCACGCTCGACTTCGTCCTCCACGGCGGAGCGAGCCTCAACGCCTATCCCGAGTACCGCCGCGTCGTGATCGGTGACGACGGCGTCGCCCGCGTGCCCGACACGCGGATCGCGCGCCGGCACCGGATCGGCATCGGGACCATCGTGTCGGAGGCCTCGATCACCGTCCGCTTCAAGAACGGGCAGGCGCTGGGGCATGTCGAGGAAGGATTCATCGCGCGGCTCGCGCCAGGCGACTGCTTCGTCTTCGCCGGTCGCATCCTCGAGTTCCTGCGCGTGCGCGAGCTCACCGCCTGGGTCAAGCCTGCGAAGGCGAAGTCGGCGCTGGTCCCCCGCTGGTCCGGCGGACAGATGGCACTCTCCACTCGACTCGCCGAAGCCACGCGCCGGTTGATCGCCGACGCGAAACGCGGCGTCTACGCATCGCCGGAATTGCAGCTCGTGCGTCCGCTGCTCGAACTGCAGGCGCGCTGGTCAGCGCTCCCCGCCGGCAACGAGTGGCTGATCGAGCAGATCGAAACGCGCGAGGGGCACGCGCTCTTCTTCTACCCGTTCGAAGGCCGGCTCGCGCATCTCGGCCTCGCGACGCTGTTCTCGTACCGGCTTTCACGGGAGACGCCGCGCACGTTCAGCCTGACTGCCAACGATTACGGCTTCGGCCTGCTTTCGCCGGCGCCAGTCCCGCTGACACTGGGCGAGCTCGGCAAGCTGCTCGCTGCGCCACGCGTTGAAGCGGATATCCTTGCCGGTCTCAACGCCGCCGAGCTCGGGCGACGGCAGTTCCGCGAGATCGCGCGCATCGCCGGACTCATCTTCCAGGGCTATCCGGGCGAGCCCAACCCGGCGCGGCAGCTGCAGGCGTCCTCGGCGCTCCTGTACGAAGTCTTTGCCGAATACGATCCAGACAACCTGCTGCTGAAGCAGACCGTGCGTGAAGTGCTGGAGCGCCGGCTCGAAGCGCCGCGCATCGCCGCCGCGCTCACCCGCCTCCGCGGCAGCCGCGCGCTGCTGATGCGCCCGGCGCGGCCGACGCCGTTCGCGTTTCCGTTGCTGGTCGAGATGTTTCGCGAGGAGCTATCGACCGAGGCGCTCGATGCGCGCGTCGCGAGGATGGTCGAAGCGCTGGAACGAGACGCGGAAGTCTAGAATGCGACCGCCGCCCGCCCCTTCAACGCCAGTATCCGCCGGGCATCGTCGGGCGTTGCGATCTCGAGCCCCATGGCCTCGATGATCTGGCGCGCCGCGCGCACCTGCGCCGCATTCGATTCCGCGAGCTTGCCCGGTCCGAGCCACAGGCTGTCCTCGAGCCCGACGCGAACGTTGCCGCCCATCGCCGCCGACATCGACGCGATCGGCAGCTGGTTTCGCCCGGCGCCGAGCACGCTCCACTGGTACTGATCGCCGAACAGCCGGTCCGCGGTGCGATTCATGTGCGCGACGTCGTCCGGATGCGCGCCGATCCCGCCCAGGATGCCGAACACGCTCTGGATGAAGAGCGGCGGCTTGACGATTTTGCGCTCGAAGAAATGCGCTGCCGTATACAGGTGGCCGATGTCGTAGCACTCGATCTCGAAGCGGGTGCCGTTGTCGGCGCAGGCGGTCAGGATGTGCTCGATGTCCTTGAACGTGTTCTTGAAGATGCTGTCCTCCGACCCCGCGATGTACGGGCGCTCGAAGTCTAACTTGATCGTCGGAAAGCGCTT
>JANMBN010000265.1:0-32643 GCA_031360485.1 Betaproteobacteria bacterium
GCCGCCGTAGCCCGACCCGAACGACCAGATCTCGCGCGACTCGGGGAAATGAACGATGTACTTGTGGTCCTTGTTGCACGGCCACGCCACGTCCGCCTGCCCCGCCGCGAGCGGCGCGCCCACCGAATGCACGCAGGGAACGAACGGGGCGTCGGTCCCCAGCACGTCGTAGACGCGCTTCCCCATCCTCGTCATCAGCTTCATGTTGACGACGACGTAGGGGCTGTCGGTGAGCTCGATGCCGATGTGCGCGATGTGGCTACCCATCGGGCCCATCGAAAACGGCACCACATACATCGTGCGCCCGCGCATGCAGCCGTCGAAGAGACGGTTCATCGTCACCCGCATTTCCGCCGGCGCGATCCAGTTGTTGGTCGGCCCCGCATCGTCGCGCTGCGCGCTGCATATGAACGTGCGGTCCTCGACGCGAGCGACGTCCGACGGATCCGACAGCGCGAGAAAGCTGTCGGGACGACGCGCCGGGTTCAGCTTCGTAAGCGTGCCGGTGGCAACCATCTCCGCGCAAAGCCGCGCGTACTCGGCATCGCTGCCGTCGCACCACACGACGCGATCGGGCTTCGTCAGGAGAACCGTGTCGCGAACCCACGCGAGCAAGCGCTGATGGCGCACCTGCGAGGGCGCGGCAACCGCGTTGGTGAGAGCGGACAACGGATCGGGATGGTTCATGGAGGCCTGTGCGGCGTTGTGTTCGGCGGGAGCCGGCGGCGAAAATTTCCGCGCATCCGGCGCGTGGCCCGAAAGTTTACACCGCGCGGACACAGCGACGCGATTCGCGGCACGCGAACGGGATTGGCCAAGTGGCCTTACCGCTGTGCGCCCACGAAATCCACCGACGCGCCGTGCAACGGAAACAGCTTTCGGCGCTCGGGACGAACCGGAAACGCGCCGGCAATCCACATCGTGTAGGCGACAACTGATCCACGTGCGATCGTGGCGCTGCGCGCCGGCCCGCGCGCGGTCGGGTTGATGCGGGTCACGGCCGTTCGCTCGAATTGACGAGGCAGCGCGCAGGATCGCCGCTCAGCGGGTTCGCCTTCCCTTGTCTTCGCGCCAAGCCCGCAACCGCGCGAACAGCGGCGCGGTGCACAGAAGCAGCACGACGACACGCGTCACGTGGAAAGCCGTCACCAGCGGCACGCCGAGCTGCAGCACCTTCGCCGTGACGCACATTTCCGCGACTCCGCCCGGCGCCGTTCCCAGCACCAGCGTCGCGGGATGCAGCGAGGAAATCTCCGCCGCGACCCAGCCGAACGCGGCCGACAGGACGATCGCCCCCCGCACCGTCGCCGCGACCGCCGCGACGAACCGCGGCGCGCCGCGGAGGAAATCGCGCTCGAATCGCGCGCCGAGCGCACACCCCAACAGGCATTGCCCCGCATTGGAGGCAAGGCTCGGCATCGCCGAGAGGTTTATTTCCGCCGCCGTCAGCGGAATGGCGACCGCAAGCGAACCCAGCACAAAGGCGTTCGGCACATCGAGCGCCTTCGCCACGAAACCTCCTGCCGCCGTCGCGGCCAGCAGGAGCGCGAGTCCCTCCGCCGAAAACGACGTCGTTCCCGGAACGTATTGGTCGGCGCCACGCACGCCGGCGAGCGCAAACGCCGTCGGAACGACCACGACGACAATCAGCAGGCGAAGGCTCTGCGCCGCGGCGACGCGGTCGACCCGCGCGCCGAATCGCTCGCCTAACACCGACATCTCCGCCGCGCCACCGGGAACGCTCGCGAAAATGCCGGTCGTGCGGTCGATGCGGGCGATCCGCGCAAGAACAAGCCCCGCGCCGTAGCCCAATGCGATCGAGAAAACGGCGCCGGCCAGCAGCAACGGCCACCAGCCGGCGACCTCGCGCACGACGTGCGGCGTGAAATACAGGCTGAGCGACGTGCCGATGATCCACTGCCCGGCCTGGCGGCCGCCCGGCAACGACGTCACGTTCGCGCCGGCGACGCGCAGCAGCGCCAACGTGAGCAGCGGCCCGAGCATCCACGGGATCGGTGTTCCGAGGCGGCTGCACGCCCATCCGGCAGCCGCCCCGAGCGCGAGTCCCGCAAGGGGCGGCACGATCGCAGAGGGCGTCATTTGCCGATGCAAAACCGCGAGAAGATGACCCCGAGCAAGTCATCGCTCGAAAATTCGCCCGTGATCGCGGCGAGCGAATTCTGCGCCAGTCGAAGCTCCTCCGCGAAGAGTTCGAGCGGCGGTGCCGTGGCCTCGATGTGCAGTGCGGCGGCCCGCAGATGCAACGCGGCCGCGCGCAACGCATGCAGGTGCCTCTCGCGCGCGAGAAACGTTCCCTCCATGTCTTCGTGCGCCCCGGCGATGTCGAGGATCGCCCCGCGCAGCAGCTCGACGCCTGCGCCGGTCTTCGCCGACAGGAAGACATGACGCGGCGCGGGCAGGGATCGCTCGCCAGGAACGGGCGCAACCTCCGTCTCGATCCTGGGATCGACGCCTGCGAGGTCGATCTTGTTGTGGACGACGAGCCGCCGCAGCGCGGCCGGCAACTTCGCGAGAATCGCCGCGTCGGCTTCCGACGTAATATCGCGAGCCGCGGCGTCGACGAGGACGAGCGCGATGTCGGCGCGTTCGATCGCAGCCCACGTTCGCCCGATGCCGAGCGTCTCGATCGGATCGTCGGTCGGACGCAGGCCCGCCGTGTCGACGACGGTCAGCGGGATGCCGTGGATCTCGATCTGCGAGCGCACCGCATCGCGCGTCGTGCCGGCGATCGGCGTCACGATCGCGATCGCGTCGCCCGCGAGCTGGTTGAGGAGGCTCGACTTGCCGACGTTCGGCCGGCCGACGAGCACAACCGTGAGACCGTCGCGCAGCAGCGCGCCCTGCGTTGCCCGCGCGAGAACGCCCGCCACCTGCGCCTCGATCGCCGCGAGCTTTCCCCGCGCGTCGGCGGCGCGCAGGAAGTCGACGTCCTCTTCCGGGAAATCGAGCGTCGCCTCCGCGAACATTCGCAGCTCGATCAACGCCGCCACGAGCGCGCGGATTTCGCGCGAGAAGGCGCCGGAGAGGCTTCGCGCCGCGGCCCGCGCCGCCGTCGTCGTTGCGGCGTCGATGAGATCGGCGACGCTCTCCGCCTGCGCGAGATCGAGCTTGCCGGTGAGAAACGCCCGCTGCGTGAATTCCCCGGGCCGCGCGCGCCGCGCGCCCAATTCCTCGCAGCGGGCAAGCAGCAGACGCAAGACCGCGGGCCCCCCGTGCCCGTGCAGCTCGAGCACGGGCTCGCCGGTGTAGGAACGCGGGGCGGGAAAATAGATCGCGAGACCCTGGTCGATCGACTCGCCCTGCGCGCCCAGGAACGGCGCGAGCGTCGCGGTCCGGGGAACGAGTTCCCGCTGCAGGACTCCGGCGATGATCGCCGGCACGTTGGCACCGGACACACGGACAACGCCGACTCCGCCGCGCCCCGGAGGTGTCGCGATCGCGGCGATCGTCTCGGGGGTGGGCGTGGGATGAGGATTTGCGGTCATGCCGCGCGCTCCGGTCGATCGCTGCGTCGATCACGCGACGGGGGGGGACGGCGTCGCGCCCGATCGACCGGCCACGGCCCGACCCGCGCCGCTGCCTACCGCCGTTTCGCCGAGGCGAGCGCCGCCTCTTTCTCCAGCACCCGGTTCATGTGCCACTGCTGGAAGATCTGCAGCGAATTGTTGATGAGCCAGTACAGCACGAGGCCCGACGGGAAGAAGATGAACATCACCGAGAACGCGATCGGCATGATCTGCATGATCTTGGCCTGCATCGGATCGGAAATCGGGGTCGGCGAAAGCTTCACCTGCAGGTACGCGGTGATCGCATAGATGACCGGCAGCACGAAGTACGGATCCGGCGCCGAGAGGTCCTTGATCCAGCCGACCCACGGCGCGTTGCGGAGCTCGACCGCGGAGAGGAGCACCCAGTAGAGCGCGATGAACACCGGGATCTGCACGACGATCGGCAGGCAGCCGCCGAGCGGGTTGATCTTCTCCTGCTTGTACATCTCCATCATCTTGACCTGCAGCTGCTGCTTGTCGTTCGCGTACTGCTCCTGCAGCGCCTTCAGTTTCGGCCCGATCACCTTCATCTTCGCCATCGAACGCGCGCTCGCGTGGTTCAACGGATAGAAGGCGCTCTTGATGATGATCGTGAGCAGCACGATCGCCCAGCCCCAGTTGTGAACGATCCCGTTCAGCCACTTCAGCAGCCAGAACAGCGGGGCCGAGATCACGGTGAATATTCCGTAGTCGACGACGAGATCCAGACCCTTGGCGAGCTTCGCGAGTTCGTCCTGCTCCTGGGGCCCGGCATAGAGCGGCACCTTGACCTCGGCGGTCGCGCCCGGAGCGATCGTTCCGACCGGGATGATCATGCCGACCGAATAGAGCCCTCCGTCGAGCTTCTTGGCGTAGAACTCGCGCGCGGTGTTCTTCTCGCCCCCCGGCAGCCAGGCGGTGACGAAGTAGTGCTCGACCATCGCCACCCAGCCGTTGTCGGCGTTCTTCGTGTACGGCAGCTTCCGGGAAGGGTCGGCCGCCAGCTTGTCGAGGTCGCCGAACTCGATCTTCTTGAACTTGTCGGTCTCGTTGTAGATGACCGGCCCGGCGTAGGAGACCGGCGCCATCGAGTTGTGCGTGCCCTGCGTCTTGGTGTCCCGGGTCAGCTGGAAATAGGCGTAGGGGGCGATCGGCGCGGCGCCGCTGTTCGTGACGTCGTATTCGACGTCGATCACGTAGGTGCCGCGATGGAACACGAGCACCTGCATGACTTTGTCGCCATTCGGCGCCGACGTCTGCAGACGCAGTTCGACGCGGTCCGCGCCCGCCGCCAGCTCCCGCGGTCCCGGCAACGCCTCGTACACGCTGCGGTGGTTCGGCATCCCCTCGCCCAGGAGGCCCGACTGCGCGACGTGCGTGCGGTCGGCGGTCTTCAAGAGCGCGAGGTACGGCTTCGCTTCCGAATCGGGATCGCGATGTTTGAGCAGCGCGACCTGCGTGATCGTCCCCCCTGTCGTGTCGACCTCGGCGCGATAGAGGTCGGTGGTGATCGTGATGGTGCGTCCTTGCGCTGCGACCGGGTTTCCCGCTTGCCCGTTGGGTCCGGTCGGCGGCACGACCCCCGGGGTGGCCGGCGATGCGGCGGGGGGTGCGGTGGGCACGGCCGGCAGGTCGGCCGGGGACGCCGGCTTCGCCGGTTGCGCCGCCACCACGGGCGGTGGCGGCCGCGTCTCTTTCTGCCAGGCCTCCCACAACAACAGGGCCGAGAACGAAAAGACCACGAACAGAATGAGACGTTGGGTATCCATGACAGCCTGGGTGACGGCACGCCGCAGGACGCAGCGTACCGGATGTAGAGGAAAGACGCGCTCAGGGAACGGGGTCGTATCCGCCCGAATGATAGGGGTGGCAGCGAAGGATGCGCCGCATGGCGAGCCACACGCCCTTCAATGCACCGTGTTTCACGATCGCTTCCTGCGCGTAGTCCGAGCAGCTCGGCGCGAAACGACAATTCGCTCCCAGCAGGGGCCCGATGGCGTACTGGTAGCCGCGGAGCAGCGCGAGCAGGACGGTCTTCATTGCGTCGGGGGTTGAGCGGGAATCGACGCGAGCAGACGCACCGCTTCCGCGACGATGGCCCGGAACTCGGCGCGTGGAGCGCCGCGCTTCAGGCGAACGATGACGTCGTGGCCTTTGATCATGGACTGCGCGTCGCGCAGGACGACGCGAAGCATGCGGCGCACGCGGTTGCGGTCGACGGCGAGCGGCAGCGCCTTGCGCCCGATCACGAACCCGGCGCGACCGCAATCACGCGCCGCGGCCACGGAAACCATCTGCAGGTAGGCACCCTCACGGCGGCGCCCGTTGCGAAAAACCGTCTCGAACGCGCCCGGCCCCGTGAGCCGGAAGCGGCGACTTCCCCGGACCATCGCCGCGGCGGTCCCGGGGATCAGGGCGCGAGCCGGACGCGGCCCTTGGCGCGCCGCGCGGACAGCACCTTGCGGCCCCCGACGCTCTTCATCCGGGCGCGAAAACCGTGCGTGCGCTTGCGCTTGACGATGGAGGGTTGGAACGTGCGTTTCATGATGAACGGCCTCGATATGAAAAAGCCTTACATTAGAGCGCGTTAACGCTATCGCTGTCAATCGCCATCGCGTGATCGCGGTGAGTTTAGCCGCAAAAGGGGGCGGCGCCGGGCCTGTGGATAACTCTTGGCGTTTGCTCTACAATCCGGTCAACGACGGTCGTATCGCGGCCGCCGGGCGCGACACTCCCCGGGGGCTCGATCACGCATGTCAGGCGGACCGCTTTTCTGGCAACGGTGCCTCGACGCGTTCCGCGAGGAACTGACGCCCCAGCAGTTCAACACGTGGATCCGCCCGCTCTCCCTCGAGAGCACGACCGGCGGCTACCGCCTGCTCGCGCACAACCGCTTCGTCCTGCAGTGGGTCAAGGAGCGCTTTCTCGTCCGCATCACGGAGCTCGCCGCCGAAGCCGAAGGGCATCCGGTCTCGATTTCCCTGGCGGTCGCGGAAAACGCGGCCGAGAACGTCCGCATGCCCGCAGCCGCCGAAGCATCGGCACCGGTACCGGCAACGCCACCGCCCGAAGCCGTGTCGGGCATGTCGACCCCGCCGGCGCTGCCGCGGCGGCACGAGCAGACAAGCCTCAATCCCGGTTTCACTTTTGCGACGTTCGTCGCGGGCAAGGCGAATCAGCTCGCGCGCGCCGCCGGCATGCAGGTCGCCGAGCACCCGACGTCGTACAACCCGCTGTTCGTGTACGGAGGCGTCGGACTGGGGAAGACCCATCTCGTCCAGGCCATCGGCAACCACATCCTGCAACGCGATGCCTCGGCGAAGATCCGCTATATCCATGCCGAGACGTACGTCTCCGACGTCGTCCGCGCCTACCAGCACAAGGCGTTCGACGATTTCAAGCGCTATTACCGCTCGCTCGATCTGCTGCTCATCGACGACGTCCAGTTCTTCAGCGGCAAGACCCGCACCCAGGAAGAATTCTTCTACCTCTTCAACACGCTGATCGAAGCGCACAAGCAGGTCGTCATCACCTGCGACACGTACCCGAAGGAGATCTCCGGGATGGAGGAGCGGCTCATCTCGCGCTTCGGCTGGGGTCTCACCGTCGCGCTGGAGCCGCCGGAACTGGAGATGCGAGTCGCCATCCTGCTGGCCAAAGCCGCCGCGACGGGCTTGTCGCTCGACGAGCAGGTCGCCTTCTTCATCGCCAAGCACATCCGCTCGAACGTCAGGGAACTGGAAGGAGCCTTGAAGCGCGTGATCGCGTTCTCGAGTTTCCACGGCCAGGAGATCACGCTGACCGTCGCCAAGGACGCGTTGCGCGACCTTCTCGCCGTGCAGAACCGGCAGGTCTCCGTCGAAAACATCCAGAAGACCGTCGCCGACTACTACAAGATTCGCGTCTCCGACATGCACTCGAAAAAGCGCTCGCGCGCCATCGCGCGTCCGCGGCAGGTCGCGATGGCGCTGTCGAAAGAACTCACGCAACTCTCGCTGCCCGAGATCGGCAGCAACTTCGGCGGCCGCGATCACACCACGGTATTGCACGCATGCCGGCAGATCGCCAAACTCCGCGAGACGCTTCCCGAGCTCAACCACGACGTCAATTTTCTGCTGCAGGTGCTGCGCAACTGACGCCGTCGGCCGGCCGCGAACCGCGCGGTAGCGCGCGCCCGGTTTTCCCATTGCTCGGCGCGCATTTTTCGCTGGATAACTGCCGCTTTTGCATCTATAATATGTGGATTGCCCGCCCAGGATCGGATTTGCCGGAAAAGCCCCCAATCGGTCCACCGCGGCTACAGGGTTTGTCCACAGCGTTTCCCCATCTCCAACCTTCTGACAAGACACGGCTTTTCCAGTCCGTACCGGAAACCGTCCGCCTCCTATTAGCTGTTCTATGGTTTAAACAATGCAACTAAAGCAAATAGCCCGGGACGCGTTGTTGAAACCCCTGCAAGCGGTCGCGGGCATCGTCGAACGGCGACACACGCTGCCAATTCTTGCGAATGTGCTGCTCGAGCACAAGGACGGACGGCTCTACGTGACGGCTACCGATCTCGAGATGCAGATCACCGCGCATTCCGAGTTGGCGGGCAAGGAAACGCAGGCGATCACGGTCGCTGCGCGGAAACTGCAGGACCTGCTGCGGGCGCTCCCGGACGATTCGATGCTCGCGGTCGACGGAACCGGAAGCCGGATGACGCTACGCGCGGGCCGCTCGCGCTTCAACCTCCAGACATTGCCCGCCGCCGACTACCCCAGGATCGGCGTCGGCCACGATCAGGTGCAGGCGTTGACGCTGCCGCAGCGCGACTTGCGCGGCCTGCTGAAATCGGCCGAGTTCGCGATGGCGCAGCAGGACATCCGCTACTACCTCAACGGAATGCTGCTCGTCATCGAGAAAGGCTCGCTGCAGGCCGTGGCGACCGACGGCCACCGGCTGTCGTGGGCGAGTCTCGACATTTCCGGCGATTATCAGCGGCAGGAGGTGATCCTTCCGCGCAAGACGGTGCTCGAGCTGGGCAAGCTGCTCGCCGATGTCGACGACCCCGTGACGCTCGATATCCTGGCGAACCAGGTGCGCTTCAGCTTCGCCAACATCGAACTGGTGAGCAAGGTGGTGGACGGAAAATTTCCCGACTACAACCGCGTCATTCCCGCCGGGCACAGCAAGCGCATCGAACTCGCGCGGTCCGAGCTGCTGGCCTCACTGCAGCGGGCGGCGATTCTTTCGAACGAGAAGTTCCGCGGCGTCCGCCTCGTGCTCGGCAACGATCAGCTGAAGATCATCTGCACGAACAGCGAGCAGGAGGAGGCCGAGGAAGAGCTCGAAGTCGCCTACAAGGGCGACGCGCTGGATATAGGGTTCAACATCACGTATCTGCTCGACGTGCTGCAGAACATGGCGATGGAGCGTGTCGAGCTGGCGTTCGGCGACGCCAATTCGAGTGCACTCCTCACCGTGCCGGACCGTCACGACTACAAGTACGTCGTGATGCCGATGCGCATTTGAGCCGCGCGCCGGCTCCGCGTGCGAAAAGTCGGCGCCGACCGCGAGTCGGCGCCGGTGCTTTCTGCGCGACGAATCACCATCGAAAGCCAAGATGACACAAGCGAACCCGAAGCCGGTCAACAACGGCGAAGACTACGATTCGACCAGCATTCAGGTGCTGAAAGGCCTCGACGCGGTGCGCAAGCGTCCGGGCATGTACATCGGCGACACGTCCGACGGAACGGGCCTCCACCACATGGTGTTCGAGGTGCTGGACAACGCGATCGACGAAGCGCTGGCCGGCTACTGCGACGACATCAAGGTCATGATCCACGCCGACAATTCGGTGTCGATTTCGGACAACGGCCGGGGCATCCCGACGGACATCAAGAGCGACGACGAGTTCCAGCGCTCCGCGGCCGAGATCGTGATGACGGAACTCCACGCCGGAGGCAAGTTCGACCAGAACAGCTACAAGGTCTCCGGCGGGCTGCACGGCGTCGGCGTCTCGGTCGTCAACGCCCTCTCGGATTGGCTGCGCCTGCGGATCTGGCGCAACGGCAGGGCGCACCTGATCGAGTTCCGCCGCGGTGTGGCGGTCGCGCCGCTCGCGGTGACCGGCGCCACGGACCGGCGCGGCACCGAAGTGCATTTCATGGCGTCGACCGAGACCTTCGGTCGGGTCGAGTATCACTACGACATCCTGGCCAAGCGGATTCGCGAACTTTCGTTCCTCAACAACGGCACCAAGATCGAGCTGCACGACCAGCGCGACGGCAAGACCGAGAACTTCGCCTACTCCGGCGGCATCAAGGGCTTCGTCGAGTACATGAACCGCAGCAAGTCCGTCCTCCATCCGAAGATCTTCCACGCCGTCGGCGAGAAGGACGGGACGACGGTCGAGGTCGCCATGCAGTGGAACGACGCCTACGCGGAGAACGTCCAGTGCTTCACCAACAACATCCCGCAGCGCGACGGCGGTTCGCACCTGACGGGCCTTCGCCAGGCGATGACGCGCACGCTCAACCACTACATCGAGAAGGAAGAGATCGCAAAGAAGGCCAAGGTCGAGACCACGGGTGACGACATGCGCGAGGGCCTTTGCTGCGTGCTTTCGGCGAAGGTGCCGGAGCCCAAGTTCTCGTCGCAGACCAAGGACAAGCTCGTCTCGTCCGAAGTGCAGCCGATCGTCCAGGAGATCGTCTCCGCGAAGCTCGCGGAGTTCCTGCTCGAGAATCCCGCCGAAGCCAAGATCATCTGCGGCAAGATCGTCGACGCGGCGCGCGCGCGCGAGGCCGCGCGCAAGGCGCGGGAACTCACCCGGCGCAAGGGCGTGCTGGACTCGATGGGACTCCCGGGCAAGCTCGCCGACTGCCAGGAGCGCGACCCCGCGCAGTGCGAGCTCTACCTGGTCGAGGGCGATTCGGCCGGCGGCTCGGCCAAGCAGGGCCGGGACAGGAAATTCCAGGCCATCCTGCCGTTGCGCGGCAAGATCCTCAACGTCGAGCGCGCGCGCTTCGAAAAGCTCGTGAGCTCGCAGGAGATCGTCACGCTGATCACCGCGCTCGGCACGGGCTTCGGCAAGGACGAGTACAACCCCGACAAGCTGCGCTACCACCGAATCATCATCATGACCGATGCCGACGTCGACGGCTCGCACATCCGCACGTTGCTCCTGACCTTCTTCTACCGGCAGATGCCCGAGTTGGTCGAGCGCGGCCACATCTACATCGCGCAGCCGCCGCTGTACAAGGTGAAGCAGGGCAAGGAGGAGAACTACCTCAAGGACGATCACGAGCTGAAGCAGCACCTGCTCAAGGTGGCGCTCAAGGGTGCCGAGCTCGTGCCGGGAGCGGGCAAGCCGCCGCTCGCGGCGGAGGCCTTTGCGAGCATCGCACGCGATTACCTGCTCGCGGACGCCGTCATCGAACGGCTGACGCGGATCATCGAACCGGCGGCGTTGTACGCGGTGCTGTTCGGTGCGCGGATCGATCTTTCCAGCGACAGCGCTGCGGCCGCAAGCGCAGCGGCGCTTCAGGCGGCAATGGCCAATCCGGATATCCGGGTCGAGTCACGCTACGATGCGGCGAGCGAGACCCGCCGCCTCGTCGTCACTCGCACGCATCACGGGACGCCGCATGCCACGGTGATCGACAGCGACCTCATCGCCTCGGGCGATTTCGCTCAGATTCACGCGGCGGCGGCGGTGCTGCTCGGCCTGATCGCGCCGGGCGCTTCGGTCCGGCGCGGGGAAAAACAGCAAGCGGTGACGACGTTCAAGGACGCGCTCGACTGGCTGCTCGCCGAGGCGCGCTCGAGCGTGACGCTGCAGCGCTACAAGGGACTGGGCGAGATGAACCCGGGGCAGCTTTGGGAGACGACGATGGATCCCGCCGTGCGCCGCCTGCTCCGCGTGCAGATCGAGGATGCGATATCGTCGGAGGAGATCTTCTCCACGCTGATGGGCGAGCTCGTCGAGCCGCGCCGCGCGTTCATCGAATCGAATGCGCTGGGTGTGCGCAACCTCGACGTCTGACGCAAGCGGAAGGTTGCCGTCGCCTCGTTACTTGGCGGTCGTCCTGCGGGAACGCGCCGCTTTCTTCCGCGCGGGTAATGCCTTGATTGTCTTTGCGGGCGTGCGCGGAGGCTTCGCGGCCGGTTTCGCCCTGGTCTTGGGGGCGGCCTTGGCGGTGGTTGCTGGCGTGCGTCCGACCTTCGGCGTCGCCGCTGGTTTCGCTGCCCTCGGCTTGCGCGCTTTCGCGGCCACGGCGTAGCCGGCCGGCGATTCGGCCGCGGTTTTCGCCGGCGCCTTGCGCGGTTTCTTCGGTCGCGCCGCGCCGCCCTGCTTTGCGGCCTTGTCGTCGAGCAGGGCGACTGCCTCCTCGAGTGTCAGCGTATCCGCCTTGTCGCGGTCGGGCAGCGTCGCATTGACGTCGCCGTGCTTCACGTAGGGGCCGTATCGCCCCGCGTGGAGCTCGATCGGCTTCTTGTCGTTCGGATGCGGCCCCAGGACGCGCAATGCAGGCGGGCCGCCGCGCGTCCTTCGCGCCCCGCCCTTCGCCGGATCTTTCGCCTCGAACTCGAACCCGATCTTGCCGTCGGGCTGGCGCACGAGGAACGCGGAAAAGCTGCGTTTGGTGCGCGCCGACACGAACTGCAGGAGGTCGGTCCTGCCGTCGGCGAGGAGCTTGCGCATCTGCGCCGGCTCGACCGGACGCTGCAGGATCACGCGGCCCGAGCGGAAATCGCAGGTCTTCTCCGGACCAACGGCCTTTTCGCAGACGTACGCGCGCGGCAGCTCGAACACGCGCGAATGGCATTTCGGGCAGGGACCCAGCGGCTCGAGCGCACTGAAGTCCGGCGCCTCGCCGGAGTCGTCGGCGCCCCCGTCCCCGAAATCGAACGCAACCTCGTTCGCGTCGCTCAACTTGAGCGACGCGGTGAACGGCCGCCCGAGCCGGCTGCGAAAGCCTTCGAGCGGGCCGACCTTTCGTTCACGGACCAGCGTGTCGGCCTCGGTCACCTCGAGCTGTCGCCCGCCCATGATCTTCCAGAAGCCGAACGTGCAGGATTGGCACTGGAATTTCTTGTAGTTCTCGTGGACTTCGCCGCCGCACTTCGGACAGCGCGCGGAAAGCGTGCCGAAGTCGCCGGGGATCGTATCGCTTTCGTAACCCTTGGCCTGGCCGACGATGTGCTGCGTCATCGCGACGATCTCGCGCATGAACGCGTCGCGCTTGAGCTTTCCGTGCTCCATCTGCGCGAGCTTGAATTCCCACTCCGCGGTGAGCTCGGGCGAAAAGAGCTCCGGCACGCCCAACCCGTGGAGCAGCGTCATCAGCGAAGCCGCCTTGGCCGTGGGGACCAGCTCGCGGCCCTCGCGATACACGTACTTCTCGGCGATCAGCCCCTCGATGATCTGCGCGCGCGTCGCGGGCGTCCCGAGCCCCTTCTCGCGCATCGCCTCGCGCAGCTCCTCGTCGTCGATCAGCTTGCCGGCACCCTCCATCGCCGAGAGCAGCGTCGCCTCCGTGAGGCGTGCCGGGGGGCGTGTCGTATTGGCCGCGGCGTCGACGCTCACCGTCGCGACCTTCTCGCCGGGATCGACGGCGACGAGGTTGGCCTTGTCGCCGCTCTTCGCCGAAGCGGCCGGGCCGTCGTCGGCCGCCACCTCCTTGCCGTAGACGGCGAGCCAGCCGGGCGCGACCAACACCTTGCCTTCGGACTTGAACGGCTCGCCGGCGACGCGCGTGATGCGCGTCGTCACCATGAATTCCGCGGGGGGATAGAAAACCGCGAGGAAGCGCTTGACGACGAAATCGTACAGCTTCGCTTCCAGCTCGTTGAGATGCTTCGGCTGAACCAAGGTCGGGATGATAGCGAAGTGGTCGGAGACTTTCGCGTTGTCGAAGATCCTCTTGTTGGGCCGCACCCATTTCTGCTTCAGCACCTGCGAGGCGAACGCGCGATAGGCCGTCGTGCCCGCGAGCGCTTCCATCGTCGCCTTCACGGTGCCGAGATAGTCCTCGGGCAGTGCGCGCGAATCGGTGCGCGGGTAGGTGAGCGCCTTGTGCTTTTCGTAGAGCGACTGCGCCAGCGACAGCGTCGTCCGCGCGGAGAGTCCGAAACGGCCGTTGGCCTCGCGCTGCAGCGTCGTGAGGTCGTACAGGAGCGGCGCGCCCTGCGTCGTCGGCTTGGCTTCCTCGGTGACCTCGCCCGGCTTGCCGGCGCATTTCGCGGCAATCGACTGCGCGCGCGCCTCCTCCCAGATCCGCTCGGCCCGCGCGTCGGGGTCGTCGTCGCGCTTCTTCCACGCTTCGTCGAACCAGCGTCCCGCATACTCGCCGCGACTCGCCCGAAACGTGCCGTGGACCTCCCAATAGCCCCTCGGCCGAAATGCGCGAATCTTCTCCTCGCGCTCGACCAGGATCGCGAGCGTCGGCGTCTGTACGCGGCCCACCGTCGTCAGCTGGAATCCGCCGGATTTGGAATTGAACGCGGTCATCGCGCGGGTGCCGTTGATGCCGACGAGCCAATCGGCCTCGGAGCGGCAGACCGCCGCGTCGGCAAGGGGGCGCATCTCCCCGTCGGTCCGAAGCTTCTCGAATCCCTCGCGTATCGCCGCCGTCGTCATCGATTGCAGCCAGAGCCGACGAATCGGTTTCGCCAACTCGGCGAACTGCGCGACGTTGCGGAAGATGAGCTCGCCTTCGCGGCCCGCGTCGCAAGCGTTGATCAGGTCCTTGACGTCCTTGCGCTTGATGAGCTTCAACAGCGTCTTCAGTCGGCGCTCGTTCTTCTCGATCGGCTTCAGCGCGAATTGCGAGGGGATCGCCGGGAGGTGCGCAAAGGTCCACTTGCCGCGCTTGACCTCCTCGTCCTCGGGCATCCCGATTTCGAGCAGATGGCCGACGGCCGACGACACGACGTAATGGGCGCTCTCGAAGTGGTCGTCATGGCGCGTAAAGCCACCGAGAGCGCGCGCGATGTCCGCGGCGACGGAGGGCTTTTCGGCGATGATCAGGGTTTTCGACATGGGGAAGGGGAGCGAAGAGCCGCAGATAGTACCGAAGGAAAAGCGCGCGGAGCAAGAAATCGTTCGGGCTGCCCGGCCCGACGCGCGAGCGTGCGCGCGCGCGCAGGCGAGGGAGACGCGGTGTCGCAATCGACTTTTTTACGCCTCCCGGGATGAACCGGCAATCTGCCGGAGGTCTTACCCGACGCGGCGGTTCAACCGACGCGTTGCCAGAGACCGCCGACAAGCGCGGCGACGCGGCGATCGAGCTCGAGGGCCGTCAACGCGGCAACCACTGCGGCGGCCGGGAGCCCGGTCCTCGCCGCCAGCGTGTCGACATCGGCGGGATCGTAGCCCAGGGCGTCGAGGATCGCGCGCGCCTCGGCGTCGGGCTCCGCGCGGGCGCCCGCCACGCCCGGCGAAACGCGCATCCCCGCGGCAACGCCGAGTTCGTCGAGGATGTCCTGCGCCGTCTCGACGAGCTTGGCGCCTTCGCGGATGAGTTTATGGCCGCCCTTCGAGAACGGCGAATGGATCGAGCCCGGCAGCGCGAACACCTCGCGCCCCTGCTCGCCGGCCAATCGTGCGGTGATGAGCGAACCGGACGACAGCGTCGCCTCGATCACGAGCACGCCGCGCGAAAGGCCGCTCACAATCCGGTTGCGGCGCGGAAAGTTCTGCTTCAGCGGCGGCGTCCCTGCGGCGAACTCCGAGATGACAAGCCCGTTCGCGGCAAGCGTGTGCGCGAGGTCGCGGTTGCGGGCGGGATAGACCCGATCGAGGCCGGTGCCGACGACCGCAATGCTGCTCCCGGCCTGCGCGAGGCCGCCGCGGTGCGCTGCGGCATCGATGCCCTGCGCGAGACCGCTGACGATCGTGAAGCCTGCGGCGGAGAGTGCGGCGGCGAAGGCCTCGGCGTCGGCGCAGCCCTGCGGCGTCGCGTTGCGGCTGCCAACGATCGCAAAGGCGGGCGCGGCAAGGAGTTCGCGCCGGCCCTGGCAGTAGAACACCGGCGGCGGGTCGCCGATCTCGAGCAGCGCGCGCGGGTAGTCGGGATCGTCCCACGCGACGAGACCGTGACCCGGCGCGCGAAGCCAGGCAAGCGTCGCAAGGAGGCGCTCCCCGTCCGGTGCGGCGTCGAGGAGCGCCGCCGCCGTCGCCGGAACGTGGCGGCGGCGCTGCGCCGGCGTCGCTTCGAGCACGCCTTCGGGGCTGCCGAACGCCCGCAGCAGGTCGACGAGAGGTCGGGGCGCTACGCCGCACAACTGCAACCGCGCCCATGCCTCGGCGCGGGTGTCGACATTCATCGGATCAGCAGAATCTTCGCCGCTGCACCGGTGCGGTGTTACGGGTTGCGGATGTAGTCGCCGACGTGGATCGGGTCCGTCGTATTGAGCAGGATCGCGTACGAGACGCGGTCGAAAACGCGGAAGACGAAGAGAAGGCCGCTGCGCTCGTCGGGTACCTTGAGCCAGCGATCCGGCTGGAAGAACCGGGTCCGGTCGCCGTCAGAAGCCATTCGATCGGCGTCGGTGGTCGGGCGCGGATCGGGCAACGGCGCCACGACACGGTAGATGGCGAGCACGGCGCCGACATCGAGGCCGTCCTTCGCACCCTTGTCGAGCGTGACGATCCACCCGCGGCCCGCTTCGGTGGCGTCGCGATTGAGCGCGATGATCCGGCCGTCGATGGGCTTGTCCGGCGCATGCGGAGCGTAGCTCATCAGCTGCCCGCGCGGCGCCGGAACCAGCCGGTCGTCGACCAGGATTTCTTCGTTCGCGGTCACGATGCGCAGTGTGGATACGTCGGCGAAACGTTCCACGCGGGCGCTTCCGAGATAGCGTTGCTCGATGCCGAGCAGTTCGCCGCCGTCGATCGACCGGAACTCGCGCCCGCGGCGGTAGATGTACCAGAGGTCGCCGGACTTGGCGTCCGTTCCGATGGCGTACACGACGTCGCCCTCGCCGCGCACGACGCGCATGTCGCGCCCCGCGACGATCTGCGCCGCGCGCTCGAAGCCCTCCGGTCCCGTGATGATCGGACGCGAGAGGAACGGCTCGAGGTCGTCGGCCGGGATCGAGGGGATCGCCTGCGGGTCGAGCGGCGTCACCCGAACCGACGGCGACATCCTCGTCGTCGGGCGCTCGAGCGAAAGGCGCCATTGCCCGTCGACCTTGTCGAGAACGATCACGTCGCCCGGATAGATGAGGTGCGGGTTCCTGATCTGCTCACGATTCATCCGCCAGATGTCGGGCCAGCGCCACGGGTCCTTGAGGAACTTCCCGGCGATTCCCCAGAGGGTGTCGCCTTTTTGCACCGTGTAACGGTCGGGGACGGGATTCCTGACCTGGATGTCGGCGGCGCGAGCGGCGGCGGCGCCGAGTACCAGCATCGCCGCGGCGGTCGCGAGGATGAAATTCGCTATGCTAAACTTCTGACGCATAAAGCCTCTTCCGGTGGGGGCGGGCTTGCTGACGTCCTAAAGCGCCGCAAAATAAGGGCTTACGGCAGATTCTGCATCCTCAGTCTGC
This sequence comes from Betaproteobacteria bacterium, assembly GCA_031360485.1. Classification (GTDB taxonomy): domain Bacteria; phylum Pseudomonadota; class Gammaproteobacteria; order Burkholderiales; family Casimicrobiaceae; genus CAIWHR01. The sequence continues at coordinate 17,088 of JANMBN010000265.1, forward strand.
ATTTTGCAAGCTAGAGGCGTCAAAAGGCGCGGATGTATGCCTTCGGCCTCGTTTGCGCCGTAACGGAACCCCTTTTTGCCGTCACTCGAGTCATCGTTCGGTGCCATGGCCGTCCTGACAATCCTGGAGTACCCGGATCCGCGGCTGCGCAAGGTCGCGTCGGCCGTCGCAGCCGTCACGCCCGACGTGCAGCGGCTCGTCCGGGACATGGCCGAGACCATGTACGCGGCGCCCGGCGTGGGGCTCTCCGCCACGCAGGTCGACGTCCACAAGCGCATCATCGTCATGGACGTGTCCGAAACGCGCGACCGGCTCCAGGTTTTCATCAATCCGGTCATCGTTGCCGCCGAAGGCGAAGCCGAGAACGAGGAAGGCTGCCTTTCCGTGCCGGGGTACTACGACAAGGTCACGCGTGCATCGCGGGTTCGCGTGCGCGCGCTCGACGCGCACGGCAATCCGTTCGAACTCGACGCCGAGGGCATGCTCGCGGTGTGCGTTCAACACGAGATGGACCATCTCCTCGGCCATGTCTTCGTCGACCGGCTGTCGCCGCTGAAGCAGGCGCGGCTCGCGGCCAGACTGCGCAAGAAGCAGCGGCAGACGGTCTGAACGACCGGCCAACCCGCGATGAACGTCGGTTTTGCCGGCACGCCGGCGTTCGCGGCAGCGGTGCTCGCCGCACTGCTCGACGCCGGCTTCCGCGTTCCGCTCGTCCTCACGCAGCCGGACCGGCCAAAAGGACGCGGGCTGAAGTTCGAACCGTCGCCGGTCAAGCGGCTAGCCGCGGAAAGAGGACTCGCCGTCTTTCAGCCCGCGACACTTGCGAGCGACGCCGCGCGCGCGCCGCTCCTCGGCGCCCCGATCGATGTGCTCGCCGTCGCGGCGTATGGATTGATCTTGCCCCCCGCCGTGCTTGCGTGGCCGCGCTGGGGCTGTCTCAATGTGCACGCGTCGCTGCTGCCCCGTTGGCGGGGCGCCGCGCCGATCCAGCGCGCGCTGCTTGCCGGGGATGCCGAAACGGGCGCCACGATCATGCGGATGGACGCCGGACTCGACACCGGCCCGATCGTGGATGGAGTCCGCGTCTCGATCAGCCCGAGGGATACCGCGGCTACGCTCGAGCGCAAGCTGGGAGACGCGGGCGCGCAAGCGCTCGTTGCCGTCCTGCGCAGAATTGAGGCAGGCGAACCGCTTAACGCCATGCCGCAACCGAACGCCGGCACGACGTATGCCGCAAAAGTTCAAAAGGCGGAAGCGCTGATCGACTGGAGCGCGAGCGCTGCGGTGATAGACCGGCAGGTGCGCGCGTTCGATCCGGCACCCGGCGCGCACACCTCGCTTCGCGGCGAGACCGTCAAGGTCTGGCGCGCGGAACCCGCGCCGATCATGCTTCGCGAGGCGCCCCCCGGGACCGTGCTCGAGGCGAACGGGCAGGGCATCGTGGTCGCTTGCGGCGAAGGCAAGGTGAGAATCCTGGAGCTTCAGCCCGCGGGAGGCCGGCGGATGAGCGCGGCGGCGTTCGCGGCCGGGCGCCGGCTCGGGCCCGGCGTGCGTTTCGGCGCGGGCGCGGCGTAGGATTGCCGATGCCCAGCGGCGTCCTCCCCGGCACGGCGCAGCCGATTCGCATCGGCGATCACCGCGGCGAGCGCGAGTGCAGGAAGCTCAGCGGCTAGCGGCGCTTTGCGTGCGCCGGGTGCTGGACGGCTCGACGCTGCCCGTCGCGCTCGCCGCCATCGCGCCGCCGGAGCGCGCCGCGCCGGGCCGCCGCCGCGCGCTCGTCCAGGAACTCGCCTATGGCGCATTGCGACATTGGGGCACACTCGACGCGCTCGTCCGAAAGCTCGCGGCGAAACCCTTTTCCGATCCGGTGCTGGGCTGCCTCGTCGCCGTTGCCATCTATCAGCTCGAGCATACGCGCGCACCGCCGTTCGCCGTGGTCGATCATGCGGTGAACGCCGCCTCGTCGATCGCGCGGCCCGCGGCAAAATCGCTCGTCAACGCCCTGCTGCGCCGTTATCTGCGCGAGCGCGACGCGCTGAACGCACTGGTCAGGGCCGGGCCGGTGGCGCGCTGGTCCCATCCCGCATGGTGGATCGAGCGCCTGCAGCGTGAATATCCGAACGACTGGGAGACGATCCTCGCTGCCGGCAACACGCGTCCTCCGCTCGCGCTGCGCGTCAACCGCCGCGCGACGACGCGCGAAGCGCTGTTGGCGACGTTCCGTGCGGGCGGGATTTCCGCGGCGCCCGCCGGGGACGCGGGGATACTGGTCGAGACGCCGCAGGCGGTCCGCGAACTGCCGGGGTACGCCGAAGGGGCGTTCTCCGTGCAGGATCTGGGGGCGCAGCTTGCGGCGCCCCTGCTGCAGGTCGAGGCCGGCCAAAGCGTCCTCGACGCTTGTGCCGCCCCGGGCGGCAAGACCACGCACATCGCCGAGCTCGCGGACGTCGAACTCGTCGCGCTCGATAGCGACGAAGCGCGACTCCTGCGCGTTCGCGAAAACCTCGACCGCCTGCACCTCGCGGGACCGCAGGTGCGGGTGGTCGCCGGCGACGCCGCAGTCCCGGGCGGCTGGTGGAGCGGCCGGCCGTTCGATCGCATCCTCGCCGACGTGCCGTGCACGGCGACGGGCATCGTCCGCCGCCACCCGGATATCAAATGGCTGCGCCGCGAGACCGACGCCGCGAGCTTCGCGCGCCAGCAGGCGCGACTGCTCGATGCGCTCTGGGCCTGCCTGGCGCGCGGCGGCCTCCTGCTCTATGCGACTTGCTCGGTCTTCGACGACGAAAACGAGGCGCAGGTCGCGGCCTTCGTCGGGCGCCAGCCCGACGCGTTGCGCGAATCCCTCACCTTGCCCCCCGAAGCAGCCCACCGAGGCGCGCAACTCTTGCCTTCGCTGCCCGGCACGAGCCACAATCAAGACGGATTTTTCTACGCGCTGCTTCGCAAGCCCTGACGGGCGTAGCGTCCACGCGGATTCCGCCCGCCCCGACGCCGACGGTCCCTCGGCCCCGCCGTTTGACGCCCCGCCCGCCGGCATGTTCCCCGCGATACGATCCCATCCCCGCTTGCCCGACTTTGCCGCGCCTCTTGCGCGGTGGGCCGCCCGGGCCGCGATCGCGCTCGCCGCGGCGCTCGTGCTGCTTGCCCCGGCCGTCCACGCCGACACGATCGCCGTCAGGTCCGCGGAGCTGCGCGTCGACGAGGACACCTATGTGCTCAATGCCGAGTTCGACCTCGCGATCAATCCGACGCTCGAGGAAGCGCTGCAGAAGGGCGTCCCGCTCTATTTCGTGTTCGAGTTCGAGCTCCTGCGCCCGCGCTGGTACTGGCTCGACGAGAAGGCGCTGGGGTTCTCGACCCAGTACCGGGTCTCCTACAACGTCCTGACCCGGCAATATCGCGTCGCGAGCGGCCTGCTCGGACAGACGTTCGACGCGCTCGACGAGGTCGAGCGGTTCCTGTCGCGGGTCACGTCGCGGCCCGTCGGCAATCGCGACCAGCTCGTCGCCGGCATGCGCTACGAGGCTGCGGTGCGGCTGCGCTTCGACGTGAACCAGCTGCCCAAGCCGTTCCAGGTCAACGCGCTCGCCTCACGCGAATGGTCGCTGCAGTCGGAGTGGTATCGCTGGAGCTTCACTCCATGAGCGGGCTCATCCCTTCACGGGGAATGCGCTGGCTGCTGCTGGTCTTCGCGGGCCTCGCCGCCATCGCGCTGTTCCTGCTGATGACCGCGTCGGCGAACACCGAGCTGTTCGCGAAGAGCTACGACACGCTCCTTGTGGTCAACGGCGTGCTCGTCGGGCTGTTGATGATGGTCGTCGGAGGACAGTTGTGGCAGCTCAGGCGCAAACGGAAGGCCGGCATCTTCGGTTCGCGGCTGGCGGTCCGGCTCGTGCTGCTTTTCGCGCTGGTCGCGGTGCTTCCGGGCGCGCTCGTGTACGCGGCCTCGGTGTTGTTCATCGGCCGCAGCATCGAGAGCTGGTTCGACGTCCGCGTGGACCGCGCGCTCGAGGGCGGGCTTAATCTCGGCCGCAATTCGCTCGACTATCTGACGCAGGAAACGATCAACAAGGCGAGGCAGATCGCGCTGACCCTCGCCGAGGATGCGCCGGGCAGCGTCTCGACGCGCTTGAACCGCGCGGCCGAGCAGGCGGGCGTTTACGAGGCCGCGCTGTTTTCGTCGACCGGCGGCGTGCTGGCGGTCGCGGGCGTCGGCGGTTCGACCGCCCCGCCGGAACCGCCGACGGCGGCCGCGCTCCGGCGGGCGCGCCTGCAGCAGACGACCTCGACCCTCCCCGAGCAGGCCGCCGACGGCGTGTTGAGCAAGCTGCGGGTCGTCGTGCCCGTCAACACCGACGATCGGCTGGAACCGCTCAAGGTGCTGCAAGTCGTCGAGCCGGTGCCCAAAGCCCTCGCGCAGGATTTCGAGACGGTTCGATCCGGATGGGGCGACTACCAGAAGATCTCGATATCGCGCCAGGGCCTGAAGCGCCTCTACGCGCTCACGCTGACTTTGACGTTGCTCCTCGCGCTCACGTCCGCGCTCGGTCTCGCGGTCGTGCTTTCGGAACGGTTCTCCGCGCCGCTGGGACTGCTCGCGGAGGGCACGCGCGCCGTCGCGCAAGGCGATTTCACGCGCCGGCAGCCGGTGACCTCGCGCGACGAGCTCGGCGTCCTGACCGAATCGTTCAACACGATGACCATGCAGCTCGACGAGGCGCAGCAGAAGACGGAAGAGTCGCGCCGCGCGACGGAGACGACGCGCGCGTACCTCGAGAGCATCCTCGGCAACCTGTCGGCCGGCGTGCTCGCGTTCGACGATCGGTATCGCCTGCGCACGGCCAACGCGAGCGCCGCCGTCATCCTGCAGCAGCCGCTCGCCGAATTGACCGGAACGCCGCTGTCTTCCTGGGGCCGCAAGCTGCCGGCGCTGGCGCCGTTCGCCGAACTCGTCGCCGAGGGGTTTCGTGCGGGCCGGGACGCGCAGTGGCAGAAGCAGTCCGAGCTCTCGGTGGCAAACCTGATGCGAACGCTGCTGATGCGCGGGTCGCGGCTCCCCGTCACCCCGGTCGCCGGCTACGTCGTGGTCTTCGACGACGTGACCGATCTCGCGCAGGCGCAGCGCGACGCGGCGTGGGGCGAGGTCGCCCGCCGGCTCGCGCACGAGATCAAGAATCCGTTGACGCCGATCCAGCTTTCGGCCGAGCGGCTCGACCGCAAGCTTTCCGGAAAGCTCGACGAGCCGGACCGCGAGACGCTGGCGCGCGGCACCCAGACGATCATTGCGCAGGTCGCCGCGATGAAGCACATGGTCGACGACTTCGCGATCTACGCACGGCAACCGCGGCCCGGGAAGATGCAGCCGGTCGACGTCGGCGCCCTCTTGCAGGACGTCCTCGCGCTGTATGACAATCTTCGCCCGCGCATCACGCTGAACCTGCCGGACGGACCGCTCGTCATCCTCGGCGAACCCACGCGCCTGCGCCAGGTGCTTCACAACCTCCTGCAGAACGCGATCGATGCGCAGACCGAGACGCCCGAGCCCCGTTACGACATCGTCCTCGACGCGCAAGGCGACGAAATCTCGCTCGCGTTCGGCGATGCCGGCGCCGGCTTTCCCGAAGCCGTTCTGCACCGGGCGTTCGAGCCCTACGTGACGACGAAGGCGAAAGGAACCGGCCTGGGCCTCGCGATCGTCAAGAAGATCATCGACGAGCACCGCGGCCGCGTCGAGCTCGCCAACCGCGCGCCGCGCGGAGCCCTGGTGACGCTGGTTTTCCCGCGCGGCGCCGCGGCAGCGTAGGATACGCAGCTGATGACGCCCGCCAAGGAAATTCTGATCGTCGACGACGAAGTCGGCATCCGCGAACTGCTCTCCGAAATCCTCGAGGACGAGGGCTACCGTGTCAGCGTCGCCGAAGACGCGACGGCAGCGCGCGCCTATCGGGCCAGAGTCGAGCCGGCGCTCGTGCTGCTCGACATCTGGATGCCGGACACCGACGGCGTGACGCTGCTGCGCGAGTGGGCTGCCGCCGGGCAGCTCACGATGCCGGTCGTCATGATGTCCGGCCACGGCACGATCGAGACCGCGGTCGAGGCGACGAAGATCGGCGCCTTCGATTTCCTCGAAAAGCCCGTCGGGCTGCAGAAGCTACTCGCGACCGTTTCGCGCGCGCTCAAGACCGCGATGGCGCGGGAGCCGCGGCGCGTGTCCCTCGCCGCACTCGGCACGAGCGCGCCGGTCCGCGAAATCGAGCGCCAGCTGGAGCATCTGCTCGCTGCCCGCAAGCCGATCCTGATTCTGGGCGAGTCGGGCACCGGGCACGACGCGGCCGGGCGCGCGCTGCACACCCCGGACGCGCCTCGCGTCGCGCTTCCCGGCGGCGCGCGCCTCGCGACGAACCCGCTCGCCGTGCTCGAGGAATCGCGCGACGGCATGCTGTATTGTGCGGAGATCGGCCAATACGCGAAAGCCGAGCAGAAGGGCCTCGCGTTTCTCCTGCCGAAGCTCGACAAGGCAAACGTCACGCTGGTGTGCACCAGCGCGGAGCCGCTGGGGAACCTCGCGGCCGAGGGCAAGTTCGACGCCGCGCTCCTTTCGGCGCTGTCCGAGGGCGCAGTGCTCCTTCCCCCCTTGCGTTCGCGGCGCGAGGACATTCCCGCGTTGATCGATCGATTCTGGAACGAAGTCGCCGCGCAGGAGCGCAACGCGCAGCAGACCTCGGCACGGTCGATCGCGACGCTGCAGCCCGCGGCGATGAGCTCGCTCACCGGCGCGTACTGGCCAGGCAATCTCGATCATCTGCAGAGCGTGGTCGCCAATCTCGCGCTCTACGCCGGCTCCGGCGACATCACGACCGATCACGTCAAGCGGCTGCTGGGCGAGGCCGCGGCGGCGAACCAGGCGGTTGCGCCGGAGATCACCGCCCGCTTCTTCGAACTGCCGCTGCGCGAGGCGCGCGAGGCCTTCGAGCGCATCTATTTCGAGCAGCTGCTGGGCCGGGAGCAGAGCAACATGAGCCGCGTCGCCGAACGGGCCGGACTCGAGCGCACGCACCTGTACCGCAAGCTCAAACAGCTTTCCATCCGCTTCGCCCGCCGCGGCGACGATGCCAACAGCGTCGGCTGACGCCGGCGGTCGGCGCGGCAACGCCCTTCCCCGGTCCGGGACTTGAGCGCCTCTGCTCCCTCGTCGAAACGCATGTCGCCGCTCGTGATCGGCGCGATCGGCGTCGTCTTCGGCGACATCGGCACCTCGCCGCTCTACACGCTTCGCCAGTGCTTCGCCGGCGAGCATCCGGTGGCGCTGACTCCCGCGAACGTGCTGGGAATCCTGTCGATCATCTTCTGGGCGCTGGTGATCGTCGTCACGGCGAAGTACGTGGCCCTGATCATGCGTGCCGACAATCGCGGCGAGGGCGGCATCCTCGCGCTGACGGCGCTGGTCTCGCGTGGAATGGGGAACCAGGCGCGCCGGCGATGGTGGCTCGTGGGCTTCGGCATTTTCGGCGCCGCGATGTTCTACGGCGACGGGATGATCACGCCGGCGATTTCCGTGCTCGGCGCGGTCGAAGGCCTTGAGATCGTCGCCCCCAACCTGCACCCTTTCGTCGTCCCGGTGACCGTGATGATCGTCGTCGCCCTCTTCGCGATCCAGAAGCGCGGGACGGCGAGCGTCGGGCAGATGTTCGGGCCCGTGATGTGCGTGTGGTTCGTCGTGCTCGCCGGACTCGGGCTCAACCAGATCGCGGGCAACCTGTCCGTGCTGGGCGCGGTCAATCCGGTCTATGCGGTCGATTTCGTCGTCGCCAATCCGATGCTCGCCTTCCTGGCGCTTGGCGCCGTCGTGCTCGCCGTGACGGGCACCGAGGCGCTCTATGCCGACATGGGGCACTTCGGCGCCGCGCCCATCCGCCGCGCGTGGCTCTGGTTCGTGATGCCGGCACTCGTGCTCAACTATTTCGGACAGGGCGCGCTGCTGCTCGCCGATCCGCAGGCGATCAAGAACCCGTTCTACCTCCTCGCCCCGCAATGGGCGCTGATCCCGCTGGTGGTGCTTGCGACCTTCGCGGCGGTGATCGCGTCGCAGGCGGTGATCTCGGGCGCCTTCTCGCTGACGCGCGCGGCGGTGCTGATGGGCTATTGCCCGCGACTGAAGATCCTGCATACCTCCGACCGGCAGATCGGGCAGATCTACATCCCGTTCATCAATTGGATGCTGCTGGTGGCCGTCGTGCTTCTGGTGCTCGGCTTCAAGCGCGCCGACAACCTCGGGGGTGCCTACGGAATCGCGGTGACGCTCGCCATGCTGATCGACTCGGTGCTGATCTTTGTCGTGATGCGGCGGATCTGGGGCTGGGGCCGGCCCGCGGCCATCGCCATCGCGCTGCCGCTGTTCCTCGTCGACTGCCTGTTTCTGGCGTCGAACTCGCTCAAGGTGCCGGAGGGCGGCTGGTTCCCGCTGCTCATCGGCGTCCTCGTGTTCACGCTGCTGACGACCTGGAAACGCGGCCGCTCGCTGCTGATGTCGCGGCTCGCCGAGGACTCGATGCCGCTCGACATCTTCATCGAGAGCATCGCCGAAAGCCCGCCGGCGCGGGTCCCGGGCACGGCCGTCTTCCTGACGTCGACGGCCGACCGCGTTCCGCACGCGCTCCTGCACAACCTGAAGCACAACAAGGTGCTGCACGAGCGGATCATTTTCCTCACGATCCACACGCAGGACTTTCCGCGGGTGCCGGCGACCGAGCGCCTGCGGTTGAGCGATCTCGGCTGCGCGTTCTGGCGGATGGAGGCGTATTACGGCTTCGCCGAAGACCCCGACGTGCCCGAACTGCTGGCGCAGGCCGGAAAGGACGGAATCGAATGCGAAATGATGGAGACGTCGTTCTTCGTCTCGCGCGAGACGCTGATCGCCTCCGTCGCGCCCGGCATGGCGCTCTGGCGCGAGCGGTTGTTCGTGTCGATGTCGAAGATGGCGGTCAAGGCGACGGATTTCTTCCACATTCCGACGAACCGCGTGGTCGAACTCGGAACACAGGTGGAGCTGTAGCGGCGACCCCCGCATGAAGAAACGCCGGCACGGGGCCGGCGTTTTCACTGGGCGAGCGGGGCGCCGCTTCAGAGCGCGGACATCTGCCCGCGCATCGACTTGATCGCCTTGCCCTCGATCTGCCGGATTCGCTCCGCCGAAACGCCGTATTCGTCGGCGAGTTCCTGAAGCGTCGCCGGATCGGCATCCGCGAGCCAGCGTGCCTCGATGATCCGGCGGCTGCGATCGTCGAGTCTCGCGAGCGCGCGCTGCAACCCGGCGGTGCGGTTCGCCGCCGTTTGCTCGCGCTCGAGAATCTGCACGGGCTCGTTCTCGGTATCGGTGAGATACGCGATCGGCGTGACCGCGTCGCCTTCGTCGTCTGGCTGCGGATCGAGCGCGATGTCCCGGCCCGTGAGGCGCGTTTCCATCTCGAACACCTCCTCGGGCTTGACGCCCAGGTCCTTCGCGATGGCGTGCGCCTCCTTGGTCGAGAGCGCCGCGGAGCGGACTTTCATTCTGCGCAGATTGAAAAAGAGCTTGCGCTGCGCCTTGGTGGTCGCGACCTTCACGAGCCGCCAGTTGCGGAGCACGTATTCATGGATTTCCGCCCGGATCCAATGCAGCGCGAACGAGACCAGGCGGACGCCGCGCTCGGGGTCGAACCGGCGGACGGCCTTCATGAGCCCGATGTTGCCTTCCTGGATGAGGTCCGCCTGCGGGAGCCCGTAACCCAGGTACTTGCGGCTCACGGCGACGACGAGGCGCAGGTGCGACAACACGAGCTGCTGCGCCGCATCGATGTCGTTGTTGCCGACCAGACGACGGCCGAGCTCGATCTCCTGCTCGGGCGAAAGCAGCGGAAAGCGGTTCACCGCCTGGATGTAGTGATCGAGGCTCCCCAGCGAGGCCGGGGTAGGGAACGCCAACGCGGTACCGGTCATGTCTTGCTGTCTCCTGTAGAGCGGCGTTTGGCGCGGACGTACGGTCCGCCCGTCTGCCGCAATTTTAGCACTCGGGGCTTGGGAGTGCCAAAACGATCCGAAAGTTCCCGACTGGTTTAGTCGGGTTAAGGGAATACCGGCCCGAACCCCGGTGGACGCATCCGCCGAAACGATGCGATCCACCCCTCGGATCATGGCGGCGACGGGAACAGTCAAGCACGCAGCGCGTAGAATACGCCGACAGTGGGCGCTAACTAGCCGCCGGTCCGGGGCCGGTCCCTCCTGCCAGCGCCAAGGGTTCAGCCGACGAGCGCGTCGACGAAATCCGCGGCGACGAAGGGCTTGAGATCGTCGACGTCCTCGCCGATGCCGATGAACCGGAGCGGAATCGGGCGCTCCTTGGCGATCGCCGCGACGACGCCGCCCTTGGCGCTGCCGTCGAGCTTGGTCAGGACGAGGCCCGTCAGGCCGAGCGCATCGTCGAACGCCCTCACCTGCGCGAGCGTGTTCTGCCCGGTGTTCGCGTCGAGCACGAGCAGGGTCTCATGCGGCGCGGTGGGATCGGCCTTGCGGATCACGCGCTGGACTTTGCGAATCTCCTCCATCAACTGCAGCTGCGTGGGTAACCGACCGGCGGTGTCGGCCAGGACGACGTCGATGCGGCGCGCCCGTGCGGCGGCGATCGCGTCGAACATCACCGCGCCGGGGTCCCCGCCCGCCTGCGAGATAACAGTGACACCGTTGCGCTCACCCCACACCGTGAGCTGCTCGCGCGCCGCCGCGCGGAACGTGTCGCCGGCGGCGAGCAGCACCGACAATCCCTGCGACTGAAAGTGCCGGGCCAGCTTGCCGATCGACGTCGTCTTGCCCGCGCCATTGACCCCGGCGAGCATGATGACGAACGGCCGTGCGTCGCTGACGACCAGCGGCCGTTCCAGCGGGGCGATCAGGTCGAGCAAGGCGGCCTTCAGCAGCGTCTTCGGGTCCGCCTCCGCGCCGGCACGCTTCCAGCGCGCGGAGAGATCGTCGAGCAAGTGCCGGGCCGCCGGGACGCCGACATCCGCGGTGACGAGAGCGCTTTCGAGCTCATCGAGCGTCTCGGCGTCGAGCTTTCGGCGCGTAAATGCGGCGCCCAGCGCGCCCGTCAGTTTCTCGCGCGAACGCGAGAGTCCCGCCGCCAGCCGTGCGGTCCATGGCTGCCTGGCCGCATCGGCGGATTTTTTCTTGAAGAGATCGAGCATGGTGAGGGACCGCGAGGGGTGCCGATGGCCGTGACCGCGGTGCGCGGAACGCCCGGCGGGCACGGCATCGGGGGAATTTTACCCGCCCGCGGAGCGCAACCGATCATAATGCCGCTTCCGCAACGTTCCCGCTTCATTCCCACCTTGCCGGCATCCCTTGCGAATCGCGTTCGCATCATCGGCGGTGCCTGGCGCCGGCGCTTGATCCGGTTTCCGCCTGCCGAGGGCCTGCACCCCACGCCGGATCGCGTCCGCGAGACGCTGTTCAACTGGCTCGGCCAGGACCTCACCGGAAAGCGTTGCCTCGACCTCTACGCCGGGTCGGGCGCGCTGACGCTGGAGGCGGCGTCGCGCGGCGCGGTGCTGGCCGTCGCCGTCGACCGGAATCGGCTGTTGGTCGACGCGCTGCGCGCCACGGGGACCGACCTCCGTGCCGCCGCGCTGGAAACCTGCGTCGCCGACGCCAAAGCGTTCGTCGCGAACGAACGACGGGACTTCGACGTGATCTTTCTCGACCCGCCCTTTCGCGAAGATCCGTGGACCTGGCTGCTTCCGGCCTGCGCCGAAAGGCTTGCAGCGAGGGGATTCATCTACGCCGAGGCGGCGCATGCGCTGCTGCCACCCCCGGGATTCGCGGCTTGGCGCCGCGACAGGGCGGGGCAGGTGCATTATCATCTTTTCACCCGAACGGAAGCCGCGCCCGAGTGAGCGCCCCCTTCCGCCCCAATGAGCCAGGGCGATTCATGCTCACCGTTGTCTATCCAGGGACTTTCGATCCGTTTACCCGCGGGCACGAGGACCTCGCGCGCCGGGCCGCGCGGCTCTTCGGAAAGGTGGTGGTCGGCGTGGCCGACAGCGCCGCCAAGCAGCCGTTCTTCACGACCGACGAGCGCGTGCAGATGGCGCGCGACGTGCTGGCGGCCTATGCCAATGTCGAAGTCATGGCGTTCTCGGGATTGCTGATGGATTTCGTCCACGACCGCGGGGCGCGGGTCATTCTGCGCGGCCTTCGCGCCGTGTCCGATTTCGAGTACGAATTCCAGATGGCGGGTATGAACCGGAATCTGTTTCCGGAGGTCGAAACGCTGTTCCTGACACCGTCGGAGCAATACATGTTCGTCTCGGCGACGATCGTTCGCGAAATCGCGAAGTTCGGCGGCGACGTTTCGTCGTACGTTCACCCGGCGGTCTTCGCGCGCCTCAAGGCCAAGATCGCGGAAATGAACAAGTAGGGGCTGTGCGATGGCGCTGATGATTACCGACGAGTGCATCAACTGCGACGTCTGCGAGCCGGAATGCCCGAACGGGGCGATCTCGCAGGGACCGGAGATCTACGTCATCGATCCGAAGAAATGCACCGAGTGCGTCGGGCATTTCGACCTGCCGCAGTGCGTCGAGGTCTGTCCGGTCGACTGCATTCCGGTCAATCCCGATTTCGTCGAAACACACGAAGCGCTGCGGAGCAAGTACGAGGGGCTGATCGCGGCGATCGCTACCGCGGCCGGCGCCGGTTAGTCACGCGTTCGCCGCGGCGGGCATCGCATCGGGTTGCTCGACGATCCGGTCGATAACCTCCGCCGCGCGCAGGAGCGCCGCGACCTGCGCCGCGAGCGCCTCGTCCTGCTGCTCGAGCTCGACGATGCGCTCCTCGAGCGCGCCGCTCGCGCTGTGGATCCGCCTGACGCTTTCGAGCCGGCGCCGGAGCTGAAGGTGATGCTCGCGCACGTGCGTTTCCAGCGGCGACATCATATTGCGCAGCCAGCTTTCGACGTCCCGGTTCGCGATGTCGTAGACGTGCTTGACGCGCGAGGCGATCGTCTCGAAGAACCGCTGGGTCAGCGAGAACTTTGCCTTGCTCAGCATGTTCCACAGCGTATTGAAGTGCTGGTTGTAGGCGCGCTCGAGCCGGTCGATCTCCTTCTCGTACCGGTGCATCGAGAACGGCGGCGGCGCGAAGTGCTCGGACCCCTGTTCTTCCGCGAATCGCGTGTACATCGCCTGCATCATTTCGTGGATCTCCGAGGCCCGGCGCCCGGCATCGTCGAAATCGCGGCGGATGGCGGCGAAGAACTCGTTCATCGCGCCACGGACTCCTTTCGTGAACGGGCTGCGCTCGATGCTCCGGCGCGTGCGCCCGGCGTTCGTGCGCAGCGCCTCGAGGCCGATCACGTCGAATAGTGCGTTGGTCTGCTGGGTGAACACCGTGCGGAGCGCCGTAAACCGCTGCAATCCGTGCTCGAAGCGCTCCTTTTCCTCGCCAACGCGGTCCATCATGTGGATGACGACATCCTGGTTCTTGCCGCGGAGCGCGCGGAGCTCGGCGAGCTGCTCGGCGACGCTCGCCCGGCGCGCATCGAGAAGGGAACCGACTTCGGCGACAAGCGCGCGGATCTGGGCCTGCGTGGCCGCGCCGACGATGTTGTGCTTGGCGGGGATGAGCTTGCGCGAAAGAGCCTCTTCCAGCGCGGGGAGCCGGCTCTTGCCCAGAAGCGCGTCGTCGCCGTTCACCTTGGCGAGCAGCCCTTTCTGCGCCGACACTGCGAAGACCTGCGACGTCGCGAGGCCGAGAAGCGACGCGGTCGTGGCGATCTGGCGATCGATCTCGGCGTCGATGGCGGCCTCGGGTTTGAGCTCGTCCCACAGGCTGTCGATCTTGTTCAGGATCACGAGGCGGCCGTCCTTCTGCGCGCCGGGCTCGCCTCCCAGGTGGTGGTTCCACACGTCGAGGTCGGTCGTCGTGACCCCGGTGTCGGCGGCAAGGACGAACAGCACGGCGTGCGCGCTGGGCAGCAGGTTCAGCGTGAGTTCGGGCTCGGTTCCGATCGCATTGAGCCCCGGGGTGTCGAGGATGACGAGCCCCTGCCGGAGGAGCGGGTGGGGAAAATTGATGATCGCGTGGCGCCAGCAAGGCACGTCCACGTCGTCCTGGCCGCCGGGACGACGCGAACCGACGGACGCCGCCTCTTCGTGCAGGCCGAGCGCCCGGGCGAGCACGGCGGGCACGCGTTTAACCTCCGAGACCTTGGCGAGAGTCTCGGTCAACTTGTCAGCGGCCGACAGGTCGAGGGGGAACGTGATCCACTCGTCCGCGTAGTTCCGGAATTCGAGGAGCGTCGCGTCCTTGAGCCGGGTCTCGATCGGCAGCAGCCGGATCGACGGCGGCCGGGTCCGGTCGTACAGGAGCTCCGTTGGGCACATGGTCGTGCGCCCGGCCGTCGTCGGGAGCAGCCGCTGGCCGAAGTCGGCGAAGAAGATCGCGTTGATGAGCTCGGACTTGCCGCGCGAAAACTCGGCGACGAAGGCGACGATGAGCTTGTCCTCGTGCAGCCGCGTCAGCAACTGCTCGATCTTGAGTTCGGTGCGGGCGTCCGCCAGATCCTGCCGCTTGAGCCACTCGTGCAAGGCGGAGACGCCCGACGCCAGCCGCTTGCGCCAGTCGCCAAAGGCATCGAAGCGCGCTGCGAGCTCGCGCGAGGGGACCATGTCGGTTCCTGCCGTCCTTCCTGTCGCGCCCGGAAAGGCGATGTCCGCCGCCGAATCTAACACAGCCGCCCGGCCTCGCCCCGGCGCGCGTCACCGATTCACTTTTGGCACGCGGGGCAGTAGTACGTCGCCCGTCCGCCCTGCCGGATCTGCCGGATCGCGGCACCGCATACCCTGCACGGCAGGCCGTTGCGGCCATAGACGAAGTAGTCGAGCTGGAAATAGCCGGGCTCTCCGCGGCTGTCGACGTAATCGCGCAGCGTCGAACCGCCCTTGGCGATCGCATCGGCTAGGGTCGCGCGCACCTCGCCGACGAGCCGCGCGAGCCGCGGCTTCGAAAGCCGCTTCGCCGCAGTCGTCGGCCGGATCCGGGCGCGAAACAGCGCTTCGCTGGCGTAGATATTGCCTACGCCTACGACAAGATGATTGTCCATCAACACAAGCTTGACCGCCGCAGCGCGGTTCCTCGTCTGGCGCCAGAGGTAGACCGCGTCACATGCCGGGTCGAAGGGCTCCAGCCCCAATTTCGCGAGCAGCGGGTGGGCGTCCGCCGGCGGGGGCAGCCAGAGCATCGCACCAAAACGGCGCGGGTCGTGATAGCGCAGCGTCACGCCGGAATCGAGCACGATGTCGACGTGGTCGTGCACGCGACGCGGCGGCGCCTCGGTGAACGCCCGCAGGCTGCCGGTCATGCCGAAGTGCATGAGCAGGGTGTCGTCGCCAAGCCGGAAAAGCAGATACTTGCTGCGCCGCTCGAGGGCGTCGATCGTGCGCCCGGCGATCCGCGCGGGAAGGAAGGCGGGAACCGACCAGCGCAGTCGCGGGTCGTACACGTGCATCGCCACGACCCGCTT
>JANMBN010000276.1:0-5471 GCA_031360485.1 Betaproteobacteria bacterium
GCGACAGGTCCATCAGCAACTGGGTGCGGCGTTCCTCGGGGAAGAAGTTGATGATCCGGTCGAGTGCCTGGTTGGTGCTGTTCGCGTGCAGCGTGGCGAGGCACAGGTGGCCGGTCTCCGCGAACGAGATCGCGTAGTCCATCGTCTCGCGCTCGCGCACTTCGCCGATCAGGATGACATCCGGCGCCTGCCGCAGCGAATTCTTCAGCGCGACCTGCCAGTCGTCGGTGTCGACGCCGACTTCCCGCTGCGTGACGATGCAGTTCTTGTGGTCGTGGACGAACTCGATCGGGTCTTCGATCGTGATGATATGGCCGAAGCTGTTCTCGTTGCGGAAGCCGAGCAGCGAGGCCATCGACGTCGACTTGCCGCAACCGGTGGCGCCGACGAACATCATGATGCCGCGCTTCGACATGATGACGTCCTTCAGCACCGGCGGCAGCCCGAGGGCCTCGAATTTCGGGATATCGGTGGTGATGCTTCGCAGCACCATGCCGATCCGGCTCTGCTGGACAAAGGCGTTGACCCGGAAGCGGCCGATCCCCGGCGGAGCGATGGCGAAGTTGCATTCCTTCGTCGATTCGAACTCGGCCGCCTGCTTGTCGTTCATGACGCTGCGCACGAGCTCCATCGTGTGCTGCGCCGTCAGCACGGACTTCGAAACGGGCTGGATCCGGCCGTCGACCTTCACCGCGGGCGGAAAGTCGGCCGTGATGAAGAGGTCCGACCCCTTCTGCTTGACCAGGAGCTCGAGCAATTCGTGAATGAACCCTGTGGCGCGTTCGCGTTCCATCCTGGTGCCTCCTGTCTCCGCCGGACCGCCATCGGCGGCGCGGCATGTTCCTGGCTTACGCCATGAACAGGTCCTTGTTCACGGCGCGGTTGCGCGCTTCGGCGACGTTGACCATGTTGCGGCGGACCATCTCCGTAAGGCACTGGTCGAGCGTCTGCATCCCGATATTCTGGCCCGTCTGGATCGCCGAGTACATCTGTGCGACCTTGCCTTCGCGGATGAGATTGCGGATCGCCGAGGTGCCGATCATGATCTCGTGCGCCGCGACCCGGCCCTGGCCGTCCTTGGTCTTGAGCAGCGTCTGCGAAATCACGGAGACGAGCGACTCCGACAGCATCGCGCGGACCATTTCCTTCTCGGCGGCGGGGAACACGTCGATGATCCGGTCGATCGTCTTCGCCGCCGAACTCGTGTGCAGCGTCGCGAACACGAGGTGGCCGGTCTCGGCGGCGGTCAGCGCGAGGCGGATCGTCTCGAGGTCGCGCATCTCGCCGACCAGAATGTAGTCGGGGTCCTCGCGCAGCGCGCTGCGCAGCGCGTTGGGGAACGACAGCGTGTGCGGCCCGAGTTCACGCTGGTTGATGAGGCACTTCTTCGATTCGTGCATGAACTCGATCGGATCCTCGATCGTCAGGATGTGCCCGTACATGCTCGCGTTGACGTGGTCGACCATCGCCGCCAGCGTCGTCGATTTTCCCGAACCCGTCGGGCCGGTGACCAGGATCAGCCCGCGCGGCCGGTTCACCATGTCGGCAAAGACCTTCGGGGTATTGAGCTCCTCGAGCGAGAGCACCTTCGACGGAATCGTCCGGAGCGCCGCCGATGCGCCGCGGGACTGCACGAACGCGTTGACCCGGAAGCGGGCGAGGTTCGGCACGGCGAAGCTGAAGTCGCACTCGAGCGTCTCCTCGTAGGTCTTCCGCTGCGCATCGCTCATGATGTCGTACACCATGGCGTGGACGTCCTCGTGTTCCATGGGCGGCAGGTTGATCCGACGGACGTCGCCGTGGACGCGGATCATCGGCGGCAGGCCAGCCGACAGATGGAGGTCGGATGCCTTGTTCTTGACGGCAAATGCCAGAAGTTCGGTGATGTCCATCTATAATCCCTGGTGCTGTCCACGATCCGGGGCTCTGGCCCGAAACCCACTGCGAACCGGCATGCAAACTGCGTGCCAATGACGCGCCGGCGCGCCGGTGCCGGCCGATTATGTTCCACTACGAGAAGGCGTGGCAAGAAGTGATGGCGCGGATCGCACGTGCGGCGCGGGCGGCCGGCCGCGATCCGGAAGACGTCCGGCTGGTGGCCGTCAGCAAGACTTTCCCGCCCGCGGCGGTCCGTGCGGTCCATGCGCTGGGCCAGCGGGAATTCGGCGAAAACTACGCGCAGGAGGGCGACTCGAAGATGGATGCGCTCGCCGACCTGCCGGACATCGAATGGCACATGATCGGGCCCCTGCAGAGCAACAAGGCGGGGCCGGTCGCCCGGCGCTTCGATTGGGTGCAAACGGTCGACCGGATGAAGATCGCCGAACGGCTCTCGGCGGCGCGACCGGCGGAAGTGCCGCCGCTCGATGTCTGCGTGCAGGTCAACGCGAGCGGCGAGGCGTCGAAAAGCGGCGTCGAACCGGCCGCGGCGGTCGCGTTGGCGCAGGCTGTCGCTGCGCTGCCGCACCTGCGCCTGCGCGGGATCATGGGCATTCCCGAGCCGACCGACAACGCGGTGCGCCGGCGCGCGCAGTTCCGCGTGCTGCGGACGTGCCTCGACGCATTGAGGACCGCCGGACTGCCGGTCGACACGCTGTCGATGGGGATGTCCGCGGATCTCGAGGACGCGATTCTCGAAGGCGCGACGCTGGTGCGCGTCGGGACCGCGATCTTCGGCCCGCGCGATCGAACGAACGGGTAGGCCTCTCCCCCCTTGGCGACAACCTTCATCGGCGGCGGCAACATGGCAACCGCGCTCATCGGCGGAATGCGCGCGCGCGGCGCGGCGCCTGCCGATTTTCGCGTGGTCGAGCCGATGGCCGAGGCGCGGGCAAGGATCGCCGCGCGCCATCCCGGAATCGCGTTGTATGCCGAATGCACGCGCGATGCGGTGGCGGGGGCGGATCTCGTCGTGCTGGCGGTGAAGCCGCAGAAGATGCGCGAGGCGGCGCTCGCGCTCGCGCCGCATCTTGCGGGCGTGCCGGCGCCCGTCGTGGTTTCGATAGCCGCCGGCATCCGCTTGCCCGATCTCGCGCGCTGGCTGGGCGGGGGCGGACGGCTGGTCCGCGCAATGCCGAACACGCCGGCGCTCGTGGGCAAGGGCATCTCGGGGGTGTTCGCCGCGCCTGACGTCGATGCGGCTGGCCGCGCGCTCGCGGCGAAGGTCTTCGACGCGGCGGGCGAGCAGGTCTGGGTCGACGACGAGCCGATGCTCGACGCCATCACCGGCGTCTCCGGCAGCGGGCCCGCCTACGTGTTCTATTTCCTCGAAGCGCTGGAAGAGGCCGCGCGCGATCTCGGCTTCGCGCCCGCGGACGCCCGCCGGCTCGCCTACGCCACCTTTGCCGGGGCGGTGGCGCTCGCCCACGCAAGTCCCGAGGAGCCGGCCGTCCTGCGCGCGCAAGTGACGTCGAAGGGCGGCACGACCGAGCGCGCGCTCGCGGCGATGGAAGCGGGAGGCGTGAAGGCGAAGATTGTCGCCGCGGTGAAAGCGGCCACGCTGCGCGCCGCCGAGCTCGGCGACGCCTACGGCAAAGACGCGTAGGTCATGTTCGATCAAGCGCTCAAATTCCTGCTCGACACGGCGTTCGGGCTCGTCACGTACGCGTTCCTGCTGCGCTTCACGATGCAGTGGCTGCGCGCGCCGTTCCGCAACCCGCTGGGGCAGGCGGTCGTCGCGCTCACGGATTGGGCAGTGAATCCGGCGCGCCGGATCGTCCCGGGCTTCAAGGGGCTCGACGGGTCCACGCTGTTCCTCGCATGGCTCGCCCAGTTCGCGTGGCTCGCCGCGCTTCATCTCTTGAGCGGGCTCGCCGCGTTCGCCGGCGCCACCTGGGTGACGCTCGTGCTCCTCGCCGGCGTCGAGCTCGTCAAGTCCGCGCTTTGGCTTCTGATCATCGTCGTCTTCGCGCAGGCGATCCTGTCGTGGACGGCCCCCGACGGCCCGTTCGCCGGCGTGCTCAACGCCTTGACGTTCCCGTTCCTCGCGCCGATCCGGCGCAGGATCCCTCCGCTTGGCGGCACGCTCGATCTCTCGCCGCTCTTCGTGATCGTCATCGCCCAGCTCGCGCTGATGCTTCCGGTGCGCTGGCTCGAAGGCGCCGTGCTCACGCTCTTTCGGTGATCCGGCAAACGACCATCGGGCTCGACTTCCGGGCGCGGCTTCACCGATCGATGTCGCACCGGGCAAATCGTGGCTGACCCCGCGTGGCGCCGGGAGGATGGCGACGGCGTTCTGCTGATGCTGCACGTGCAGCCCGGGGCCAAGCGGACCGAAGTCGCCGGCATTCATGGCGAAGGCGCGGAGGCGCGATTGAAGGTCCGGCTGGCGGCGCCGCCCGTCGACGGCAAGGCCAATGCGGAACTGGTTCGTTTTCTCGCTGCCGCGTTCGCGGTGGCGCTGCGCGCCGTGACGCTGGTGCGCGGCGAGGCCTCGCGCCAGAAGACCGTGAAGGTTACCCGGCCGGCGCAGCGCCCGGATCTCGATTGGGGCTGAGCCGGTTGGCGAGCCGCACGAAATCGCTGACGGCGAGCGTCTCGCCGCGTGCGCCGGGATCGATGCCGGCGGACTCCAGGGCCGACGCATCGCAGAAGGCCGACAGCGCGTTGCGCAGCGTCTTGCGCCGCTGGCCGAATGCCGCGGCGACGACCCGACCGAACAGCGCGGCGTCCTCGATCCGCGGCTTCGCTGCGCCGAGCGGGACGAGTCGTGCGACCGCCGAATCGACCTTGGGTGCCGGCCGGAACGCGCCCGGGGGCACCGTGAACAGCCGGGTCACCCGGAATGTCGACTGCAGCATCACGGTGAGCCGTCCGTAATCCGCCGTCGCGGGCCGCGCGGTCATCCGCGCGACGACTTCCCTTTGCAGCATCACGTGGATGTCGGCGATCTGCGACTCGAACTGCGCGAGATGGAAGAGCATCGGCGAACTGATGTTGTAGGGGAGGTTGCCGACGACGCGCAGCGCGGGACCCAGCGCACGGAAATCGAACCCGAGCGCGTCGACGACATGCAGGGTGAGGCGCTCCGGCGGAAATTCCGTGGCGAGCCGCGCCGCGAGGTCGCGGTCGATCTCGATCGCGGCGAGATGGCCGGCGCGCTCGATCAGCGGCCGCGTCAGCGCGGCCAGGCCCGGCCCGATCTCGACCAGATTGTCGCCGGGCAGGGGGGCGATGGCGTGGACGATCCGCGCGACGTAGTGCGGATCGGCATGGAAATGCTGGCCATAGCGTTTGCGGGCCTGGTGCTCGTGCATGTGTCCTGCGTCGAGCCCGCGCGCGCGGGGGCGCCTCACCGCGGTCGCGCGGCGGCGGCGGCTGCGGTCCCGGCCGAACGTCCGGCCAGCTCGATCGCGAGGTCCACCGCGGCGAATAGGCTGCCCGGATCGGCGCCGCGCGCCTTGCCGGGATCGGCGGCGAGGTCGAGCGCCGTGCCGTGGTCGACCGAGGTGCGGATGTACGGAAGACCGAGC
>JANMBN010000341.1:0-2527 GCA_031360485.1 Betaproteobacteria bacterium
CTGACAGGATCGACGGCCGCCGGCGGCACGCCGAGTGGCGCGGCATTGTCGTGCGGGCGAGCCTCACCGGTTTCGGCGGAATCGCAGTGCGTGCCGAATGCGTGATACCCGACGAAGCCGCGATGACCTAATCGTCGGAACAGAACCACGGCCGCTACGATGACGAGGATCCAAATCCCATACTGTGTCAACCAATCCATATTCGTTACTCCTTTACCGTTTCCTCGCCCACCCCCGAGATACCGACCTGCGCCCTGATTGCGAACGTGGCGGGCGTTGTGTATTTGGTGAAAGACGCCGCGACATAGTTATCGGGACTCATTTTTCGAATCTTCATCATCAGTCCTTTTCACGGTATCGACGCGCGACCGAAAACCCGATTCACGTACTCGGCTGGCGCGGGAATGAGAACCACCGCTGGATATGCCGGAAGGTACGATATATCGTTAGCTACGAGAGCGCGCGCATAGAACGGTGGCAGCTTGCCGTAGGCACCGAGCTTGTCGGAGCAAGTGGTCGCCGGCTCGTCGCAGGCTTGACATACGCACAAGTCATCCACAAGCAGCCGCCAGTTGCCTCGGCTCTTGGTGCAGGGAAGGTCGCCGCGCGCTGGCTCGAGGAAGCGGATATCGCGGTGATCGTCCATGTGTAGAAACGCCCTTTGCCACTGGTGAGACTCGCGTCGTCGCGACCGTGCGAACTCTTGCGTCGCACTGCTCCCACTCTACGACCCGGGCGCTAACAGGACGCTGACCTTGCCATTACAAGTTGATAACGAGCACCAGCGCTGCTGGTACGGACGAGACATCCGGCCCCGGCGGCGCGCGCGGGCGCCATTTCTTCGGCGCGGTATCGGGCCCGCAAGGGCTGCCCGTCGTGCCCTGCTGGTCCATCATCATCTGCATCATATCCCTGCGTTTCTGCACCATCCGCCTTTGCGCATTCGGGTCGGCGAGGTTCCCTTCCGGCCCATCATGCCGTCCATCATTCCTTCGCCCTGCATCATCTGATTCATCATTGCGATGCAATAGTGTCCGACAGATTCGATGGGTATCGGCTTGAAAGCTAGCACTGGCGCGGGTTTCCCGGCTTATTGAAGTGTTAACGACTTGAATTTGGTGCGCGGTTCTGGGCAGCCTTCCCGGATTCTTCGGGGAGGTAGCGATGTACGCTGGTAAGCTCGTGTTCGCGCAGGTCATGGAGTACGCACCGTGGCACACCTTTCGCCGATTGGTCACGAAGTATCAAGGCGATTTCAACGTCCGCAGTTTCAGCTGTCTCGATCAGTTCCTGTGCATGGCTTTCGCCCAGCTTACCTACCGGGAGAGCTTGCGCGACATCGAAGCCTGCCTGGGCGCGCAGCCAGCCAAGCTCTATCACCTGGGTATTCGTGGCAATGTCAGTCGCAGTGCGCTTGCCGATGCCAACGAAGGACGCGACTGGCGTATCTACTTCGATTTCGCCCAAGCATTGATTCGGATTGCCCGGCGCCTGTATGCCAAGGAGCCGCTTGGCGTCGAACTGAGCGAGACGGTCTATGCACTGGACTCGACCATCATCGACCTTTGTCTGTCGCTGTTTCCTTGGGCCCCGTTTCGCCAGGCCAAGGCGGCGGTGAAACTGCACACGCTGCTCGATCTGCGCGGAGCGATTCCTACGTTCATCCATATCAGCGATGGCAAGCTCCACGATGTCAACGTCCTCGATCTGTTGGTGGCCGAGTCGGGGGCCTTCTACGTGATGGATCGCGGGTACCTGGACTTCGAGCGGCTCTTCACCTTGCATCAGGCCGGCAGCTTCTTCGTCACGCGGGCGAAGTCCAATTCCAAGTTCAGACGCCTGGTCTCGCGGCCCGTGGATCGCAGCACCGGGTTGATCTGCGATCAGTCGGTGGAGTTGACGGTGTTCTACTCGCATCAAGGCTACCCCGAGCGGCTGCGACGCATTCGCTTCAAGGATCCCGAAACCGCCAAGACGCTGGTCTTCCTCACCAACAACTTCACCTTGCCGGCGCTCACCATCGGCGCCCTCTACAAAAGCCGTTGGCAAGTGGAGCTGTTCTTTCGCTGGATCAAGCAGCACCTGCGCATCAAGCGTTTCTTCGGCACCTCGGAGAATGCGGTCAAGTCGCAAGTGTGGATCGCCGTGGCGGTCTACGTGCTCGTAGCCATCATTCGCAAACGCCTCGATTTGGAATTCTCTCTGCATTCGATGCTACAGATCCTGAGCGTCACACCGTTCGAGAAAGTGCCGCTGTTTCAGTTGCTTACCGACATGGCGCCGATGGAAAAATTATCCGCCAACCCCAACCAACTGATTTTGCTGTGAATCCTGTCGGACGCTATTGGGTCGCTTTGTAGAATGCGGACGGCCGGTCTCCGGCAACGTAGGTTGCGCGGCGAGCAGGTGACGCTCTATTAAACCCGACGACCACGGAGGTAACCGACCCAGGCAATGGCTGCTGGCAACTTCATCCTGAATTTGCGACCTCACATCAATAGCGTCCGACAGGATTCACAGCAAAATC
>JANMBN010000220.1:0-2061 GCA_031360485.1 Betaproteobacteria bacterium
CAGATGGAAACGCTCCGCGCCTGCCGCATCGGCCACTTTCAGCAGGTCATCAACCAGCCCGTCGAAGGACCAGCGATAGTCGCGTAGTGGCTGCGCCGATTTGCCGAATCCGCGCATGTCGAAGCGCAACAGCCGGTAGCGGGTAGCGAGCGTTTCCATCTGGTGGGCGAGTCGATCGGCGGTACCGTGGCGCTCGCCTGCGCGCTCGCTGCGCCGCGTCGACTGCTGAGCCTCACGCTTTCCAACGCCGCTGCGCGCGGCGGGCTGGTCGCCAACGTCACAGGCTGGCGCGACGTTCTCGCACAGGAAGGCCAACGAGGCTGGGCGAGGCAACTGATGGAAGCGCGTTTTCATCCCGGCGCGCTCGCCCCCGAGTTGCACGCCTGGTATCTGCGCGTGCACGAGACTTGTTCGATGGACGCAATACTCGGCCTCGCGGATCTGCTGCTCGGGGCTGACCTGACGCCACGATTGGGCGAAATTACCGTACCGACCCTTTTGCTCAGTCCGCAATCGAGCCCCTTTATCCCGCTGGAAGTGATGGCAGCAATGCACTCGGCAATTCCCGGTGCCGAGTTGCAGGTCTTTGCCCATTCCAAACACGGACTGCCGCTGTCTCACGGCCGCGCTTGCGCGGAAATGCTGGCCGCGTTTCTGGCGCGCCGCTGCGGCTGACGTTCCTCCCAGGGGAGGCCACCTGTGCCGGGAAGTCCGTGGTGATCCCGTTACTCGACGACGGCGTGGCGAGGCTGTCCCAAATGAGCTGTGCGTCGTAGTGCGCATTTCAACTGCGCTTGCCTGATCTCGCGCATCACTTTCGTTTTCCTGCTTTCTTGACACGCGCATAAGGCGGGATCACGCTCCAAACTCGCCCGGTTCGGGGCGTCAAGTCTTACCCAAAGGAGAGATCATGGCTACAACAAACGTTCGCGCAATAACATCCTTCGTTGCCGCAATAGTACTCATTGTCTCGGTGGGGCTCGCGGTTGCGCCACAAGAGGCGGCGGCGCAGATCGCCAAGAATGTGGCAGCCAAGAGTCCGTGGGGACCAACCGACGAGATCGGCACACTCAACATGATGACCGATGACTCCAGATTCGACGTCCTCAAGCAGATTGCCGGCGGCAAAGTTTACGACCTGGGCGTGGACCTCTTCGTGGGGATGCCCATCTGTTGCGCCATCTTTGGCGATCCGACCTTCCAGATATTCCTGACGCATGCGCCTTCGCGCGGCGATCCCGCCAAGGAGCTGCTGTCCTACTCCGGCGACGGCGTCACCATGTATACCCACAGCGGCACCCATATAGATGCGCTCAATCACTTCGGGCTGCACGGCAAGATCTGGAACGAGGTCGCCGCCAGCGACGACCTGGGCGTGCGAGGATGGACCAAATCGGGTGTGGACAAATATCCGCCGATCGTCGCGCGGGGCGTTCTCATCGACGTGGCGAAGTCGAAGAACATGGTTCACCTGCCCCCGTCTTATGCCATCACGGTGGCAGACCTCAAGGACGCCTTGAAGAAACAGGGGACGACACTGCGGTCGGGTGACGTCGTCCTGATACGGACCGGGCTCATGACACTTTGGCCGGATCAAACCAAGTACCGTCTTCTCGATGAGCCCGGCCTCAGCCTCGAGGCGGCCCAATGGCTGGTCGAAGGCCAGAAAACAATGCTGCTGGGCGGAGACAACCTCGGGGTCGAAAGCCTACCCTCTACGAACCCGGACAACTTCGTTCCGGTGCACAGCTATCTGCTCGTCGAGCGCGGCGTCTCGATCATGGAAGCCATGTGGCTGGAAGACCTGTCGAAGGATCAAGTGTACGAGTTCCTGTTCATCGCCTCCCCTCTGAAGTTCCGGGGCGGGACCGCGTCACCGATTCGGCCGCTGGCGATTTCCATTAAGCGCAAGTAAGGGGAATATAAAAGCGACGCTCGCTGCCGATTACTTCAATAGCGGCAGCGGGGATCGCCGCACTGGTAAATCGGGACGTTCTTGCAATATCCCAAGCTTTCCCCCGTTGCTTCCGTCTCGATCGTGGGTCGTTTTCGAGGAGGCGC
>JANMBN010000359.1:0-2430 GCA_031360485.1 Betaproteobacteria bacterium
CTTCGATACGGCGTCGGCTTGCACCAGCGGAGCAGTCATGTGGACGCCTTGGCGCCGCGCAAGGCTTGTCTGCGCGCAGTCGCGGCGCCGCCTTCGGGCGGCACGCACCGTCCGGCTGAAGCCGGACCCACGCGGCGGCTCATGCGCGGCGTGGCGCCGCCTTCGGGCGGCACGCACCGTCCGGCTGTAGCCGGACCCACGTGGCGGCTCACGCGCGGCGTGGCGCCGCCTTCAGGCGGCACGCACCGTCCGGCTGAAGCCGGACCCACGAGGGGGCGCGCGTGCTTCGTGGCGCCGCCTTCAGGCGGCACGCACCGTCCAGCTGAAGCCGGACCCACGAGGGGGCTCATGCGCTGACGACCTCGAGCGGATGGTGGCAGCGAATCGAACGACCTGCGCCGTGCACGATGTCGGGCTCCCGGGCGCAGGCTGCGTCGGCGTGGTCGCATCGCGGAGCGAAAGGGCACCCGGCCGGCAGATTCAGCAGCGACGGCGTCGTTCCCCTGATCTGCGCCAGCTCGCGACCGGGCAGGGTGTGCGCCGGCAACGAATTGAGCAAGCCTCGCGTATACGGATGACGGGGGTGGCGCAGGACCGCGACCGTCGGCCCGTCCTCGACGATCCGGCCCGCATACATGACCGCGATCCGGTCGGCGAGCGACGATACGGTCGCGAGATCGTGACTGATCCAGATGAGCGAGGTGCCGATCTCGCGCACGAGGCTCTTCATCTCGGTCAGAATCTGCGCCTGGATGGACACGTCGAGCGCCGTCGTCGGCTCGTCGGCAACAATCAGCGGCGGCCGATGCAGGAGCGCGATCGCGATCGCCACGCGCTGCCGCATGCCGCCCGAGAACTGGTGCGGATAGGCATCGAGGCGCCTCCCGGCATCGGGCATGCCGACGATGGTCAGCACCTCGATGCAGCGCGCGCGCATCGCGGGGGCGGAAAGACGCTCGTGCGCCTTCATGGCCAGCCCCATTTGCTCGGCGACGGTCAGGACAGGATTCAACGTCGTCGTCGGGTCCTGGAATACCATCGCGAGCCGCCGGCCGCGCATCCGGCGCAGTTCGCGGGGAGCCATCCCGACCAGCTCGCGACCTTCGAACCGGATCGAGCCGCGAACGATGCGGCCGGGCGGATCGACGAGGCCCAGCAACGAGAAGCCGGTGACGGTCTTGCCCGACCCGCTTTCGCCGACGAGGCCCAGGACCTCGCCCGCGCCCAACGCGAAGGACACGCCATCGACCGCCTTTACGACGCCGGCGCGGGTGAAGAAATGCGTCGCGAGGTCACGGACCTCGAGCAGAGCCCCCATCATCGCTTCAGCCTTGGATTGAATTGATCGCGGATCTGATCGCCGACCAGGTTGACGGCAACGATCAGCGCGACGAGCGCGATCCCCGGGTAGATCGAGATCCAGTAGCGGCCGGACAGCATGTACTGGAACCCGTTCGCGATCAGCAGGCCGAGCGAGGGTTCGGTGGGCGGCAATCCAAGGCCGAGAAACGACAGCGTCGCCTCGAGCGCAATCGCATTGGCGATCTGGACGGTGGCCACGACGATCAACGGCGGCAGGCAGTTCGGCAGGATGTGGCGAAAGATGACGGTGCGCGCCGGAAGGGGAACGGACAGCGCGGCTTCGATGTACTCCTTGCTGCGCTCGGTGACCGCGGCCCCGTGCGCCGTGCGCGCGAAGTAGGCGTACTGAGCGGTGATGAGCGCAATCGTCAGCTGGGCCTTGCCCTGGCCGAGGCTGGCGGCCAGCACGAGTGCCAGCAGGATCGCGGGGAACGAGAGCTGCAGGTCGATGATCCGCATGATCACCGCCTCGGTGCGCCCCCCCAGAAACGCCGCGGCGGCGCCGAGCGTAGCGCCCACGGCCAGCGCGATCAGCCCGGCAGTGACGCTGATCTGCAGCGAAATCCTGAGCCCGAAAAGGATGGCGGAAAGCATGTCGCGTCCCTGCGCATCCGTACCCAGCCAATGAACGTAGCCGGCGGCGCCGACGAAGCCGGGTGCCTTGCGCGCATCGCGCAGCGTCAGCGTGGCGAGATCGTAGGGATTCTGCGGCGCGACGAGCGGCGCAATTGCCGCCAACACGATGACGATCGCGACGACGGCGAGCGCGGCGACCGCGATCCGGTTCTCGCCGAATTCGCGGGCGAAGAGGGCGAACGGCGTGGCGCGGTCCTTCACGACCGTGCCTTACGCAGCCGGGGATCGAGGCCGACATAGATGAGGTCCGTCGCGAAGTTGATCATGATGAACACGAAGGCCACGAGCACGAGATAGGCGACCATCACCGGACGATCGAGGCTCGCGATCGAATCGATGATCAGCTTGCCGAGCCCGGGCCAGGAAAAGATCGTCTCGGTCACCACGGCGAACGCGAGCGTCGAGCCGAGCTCGAGACCGAAGACGGTGACG
>JANMBN010000409.1:0-2857 GCA_031360485.1 Betaproteobacteria bacterium
GACGCAGGAAGCCTTCATCAAGGCCTACCGCGCGCTCCCTGGCTTTCGCGGGGACAGCGCGTTTTATACGTGGCTGTACCGGATCGGGATCAACACGGCGAAGAACTATCTCGTCGCTCTCGGTCGGCGGGCGCCCACGTCGACGGGATTCGACAACGAGGAGGCGGAAGGCTTCGAGGACGCTGACCAATTGCGGGATTCGAGCACGCCGGAAAGCGAGCTCGAGGGCAAGGAGATTGCCGCGACGGTGAACCGCGCGATGGATGCGCTGCCGAAGGATCTCCGCACCGCGATCACTCTGCGCGAGATCGAAGGGCTGAGCTACGAAGAGATCGCCAACGTGATGAACTGTCCCGTTGGCACGGTGCGCTCGCGGATCTTCCGGGCGCGCGACGCGATTGCGGCGGAGTTGCGGCCGCTGCTGGGGACGGACAAGGATCGGAGATGGTGATGAACGAACGAATTTCGCGCCTGATGGACGGCGAGCTCGAGGGCGCCGAGGCCGAGGCCGCGTACCGCGAGCTGAAGCAGCCGGACGGGGTCGAAACGTGGGTCTGCTACCACGTCGTCGGCGACGCGCTGCGTCGGACCGGCGGCTCGATGCCGGGATTTTCGGAGCGCTTCGCCGCGCGGCTCGGTGCCGAGCCTACGGTGATTGCGCCGCATGCGCGGCAGACCCACCGGCTGCCGTTTGTGTGGGCCGTCGCCGCCACCGCGGCCGCCGTGATGGTGGTCGGCTGGGTCGCGGTCAGCACGCTCGACCCGCAGCCCACCGCGATGGCGAACGCGCGCGAGGCGGCGACCGTGCGCGGTGCCCAGGCCAAGGCGCAGCCGGTGTCGCCGGACTACCTGCTAGCGCACCAGGAATACTCTCCCGCGACGCAGATCCAGGGCGTCGGGCCGTACCTTCGTTCCGTGGCGGCCGGAGGGGCGGATGGACGGCCGTGACGCGATCGGTCGCAAGCGGGTGATGGGATGATCCGACGGTCGGGCCCTGTCGGCACCCGGCTGCGGCTGGTGCGTGCGGCGTTGTTCGGATTGGCGACGCTCGCCGCCATGCCGATGGCGTTCGCCGAAGATGCGGTGGCGTGGCTCGCGGGCACCGCGGCGGCCGCACGCCAGCTCAACTATGTCGGCACGGTCGTATACCAGCACGGCGGCTACATCGAAACGTCGCGGCTCGTTCACCTCAACGATCTCGGCGAGGAATTCGAGAAGCTCGTCAATCTCGAGGGGCCGGCGCGCGAAGTCATCCGAAGCCACGGCGAAGTCCGCTGCTATTACCCCGACGTCAAGGTCGTCCGCATCGAGCCGCGAACGTTTCGCAACGCGTTTCCGTCGCTTTCGCCGCCGCAGCAGAAGGCGCTCGCCGAGTACTACGATTTCAAGAAGGCGGAAAGCGGGCGCGTGGCCGGCATCGAGGCGCAGGCGTGGACTTTCGAACCGAAGGACGGCTTGCGTTACGGCCACAAGTTCTGGGTGGACGCCGGCACCGGGCTGCTCGTCAAGGCGCGCATCTTCGACGACCGGAATGGCGTCATCGAACAGTTCGCGTTCACCGAGATAACGATCGGTGCGAAGATCGACCGCGAGATGGTCAAGCCGACGTGGCCCGCGGCGCCGGCCGACTGGCAGGTGCGTCAAACGGGCCCGGGCGAAGTCGACATAAAGGACACCGGCTGGACCGTGACCCGGGTCCCGCCTGGCTTCATCAAGATCGTCGAGGGCTTTCGGCGCCTGAAGGGCGAGCGCCGCGTCGCGCACCTCGTCTATTCGGACGGTCTCGTTGCCGTCTCGGTGTTCGTCGAGCCCGTCGGCGGAGCCCGGCGTCCGGCCGGGCTCTCGACCCAGGGCGGGATCAACGTCTTCATCCGGAACGTGGATGAAAATCTGGTGACGGTGCTGGGTGAAGCACCCGCCGTCACGGTCCGGCAGATTGCCAATTCCGTCGCGCGCCGCTGAGCGCACGTCTTTTCCATTCATTTCCTGTTTTTTCGCAAAGAGGCAGACACACCATGATGCGTCGATATCACCATTCCTTCTTCATCGCCACCGCTGTCGCGCTGCTGGTCGCGACGCTCGCCGCGGTCGCCACGCCCGCCGTGGCGCAGGGCCGGACCGGTGGGCTCCCGGACTTCACCGAGCTCTACGACAAGCAGGGTCCGGCGGTCGTCAGCATCGACGTCACGCAGAAGGCGAAAAGGTCGCGCGGACTCGAGTTGTCCGAGGACGATCCGTTCTACGAATTCTTCCGGCGATTCGGCCAGATTCCGCGCCCGCGCGGCGCGCCCGAGCGCGAGTTCGAGCAGCAATCGGTCGGTTCCGGTTTCATCATCTCGAGCGACGGGTACGTCATCACCAACGCGCACGTCGTCGACGGTGCCGACGAGGTCAGCGTCAAGCTGACCGACAGGCGCGAGTTCAAGGCCAAGGTCATCGGCGCCGACAAGCGCACAGACGTTGCGCTGCTGAAGATCGAGGCGAAGGACCTGCCCAAGGTCACGATCGGCGATCCCGAGAAGCTCAAGGTGGGCGAGTGGGTGGTCGCCATCGGCAAGCCGTTCGGACTCGAGAACACGATGACGGCCGGCATCGTCAGCGCCAAGGGACGCGATCTTCCGCAGGAAAATCTGGTGCCGTTCATCCAGACCGACGCGGCCGTCAATCCGGGAAACTCCGGAGGCCCGCTGTTCAATCTGAAGGGCGAGGTCGTCGGCATCAATTCGCTGATCTTCTCGCGCACCGGTGGCTACATGGGGCTGTCCTTTGCGATTCCGATCGATCTGGCGATGAATACGGTCGCGCAGTTGAAGGACAAGGGTAAGGTGACGCGCGGGCGCATCGGGGTCCAGATCAC
>JANMBN010000476.1:0-4400 GCA_031360485.1 Betaproteobacteria bacterium
CCAGCAGCACGAAGCTGATCCAGCGCACCGCCGCGCGCACTCCGGCGAGGAGCGCGGTCATTGCACCGCGCGGATCTGCTCGATGTAGCCCGTCCACTCCGGGAAGTCCTTGTTGACCTGCGTCAGCACCGCCTTGCGGAAGCCTTCGACGTCGAGACCGTCCTTCTCCTCGACGAAGACCATCCCCTTCGCTTCGAGATCCTTGCGGTACTTGGCGGCGGTGTCGCGGTCCCAGTCCAGCGTCTTCCTGCCGACCTCGGCCATCGTATCCTCGAGAATCTTGCGGTCGGCGGCCGGGATGGCCTGCCAAGCCTTCTCGTTGACGAAAACCGCGAGCACCGACTGCATGTGGTTGGTCATCATCACGTACTTCTGCACTTCGTACAGCTTGAGGTTGTAGATATTGGGCAGGGGATTTTCCTGTCCGACGACGAGCCCGGTGGCGAGCGCCGTGGCGAGCTCCGACACCTCCACCGGGGTGGCGACGGCTCCCATGCCGGTCAGCATCGACGACCACAGCTTGATCGGCACGCCGCGGTACTTCTTGCCCTGCATGTCCTTGACCGACAGCACCTTTTCCTTCGACGTCAGCTCGCGCGTGCCCTGGAAGAAGCTGCCGACGATGCGCACGTTGCCCTTCTCGACCAGCTGCTGATTGATCTCGCGCAAGGCCGGCGACGTGCGCGCGTCGGTCGCGCGCAGGCTGTGCTCGGCGTCGCGATAGACGAAGGGCGTGTTGAACACCGCGGTCGATGACAGGATCTTGCCGAGCGACGCGAAGTCGTGATGACCCATCGAGATGGCGCCGGACTTGACGCCATCGACCAGCTCGCCGACGCCGCCCAGCTGAGAATTCGGGAAGACGGTGATCTCGATCCGGCCGTTCGTCCGCTCCTTCACCAGCTTGGCGACTTCGTCGGCGTAGAGCGTCTGCGGCGCGTTGGCGACGCCGACATGAGCGTATCGCAGCTTGACCTGCGCCTGCGCGGCCGGGGATGCCAGCAGCGCCGCGGCGACGACGACTGCCGTCGCCGGCAGGATGGTGCCAATCGAGAATTTCATCGCGTTTCCTCCTTCGGGTGATGGGCCGGAGCCCGTTGCATGATGAGTGGTGCGGTGGCGCTCATCCAGGCGCGTCGCGTTCGTAGAGCTTGAACACCGCCGCGGTATCGAGTTCGGAATGGCCGAGATGGATCAGCATCCGGTAGAGCGACAGCGCCTCGCCGGTCATCGGCACGGGCGCTTTCATGCCGCCGGCGAACTCGTTGACCATCTCGAGATCCTTCAGCAGCTGGCGCGCGTAGCCCTGCGGCGCGAAATCGCGCACGACCATCCGCGGGTAGAGCTTCTGCAGCAAGGTGCCGTCGGCGTGGCCGCCGGCCAGGCATTCCGGGATGCGCGCGGCGTCGATGCCCGCAGCCTCGGCCAGCACCAGCGCTTCCGCCATGACCGCGTGACCGCAACCGACGATGAGCTGGTTGATCATCTTGGCGACGAGTCCGCTGCCGGACGGACCCATGTGCGTGCAGCGCGCGGCGATGTCGGTCATCAGCGGCGCCGCGCGGGCGATGTCCGCGGCCTCGCCGCCCGCCATCACCGTCAGCGTGCCGCTGCCCGACGCCGGCGGGCCGCCCGAGACCGGCGCGTCGACCCAACCGCAACCCGTGGTCTCGCGCAGCCGGGCCGCGAATGCCTTGCCCTTGTCCACCTTCACGGTCGAGAAGTCGATGACGAGCTGCGGCGGCTGCAGCGCGCCCGAGACGCCACCTCCGCCGAACACCGCGGCCTCGACGGCTTCGGTGGTCGGCAGGTTGAGCAGCACGAGATCGGCGCCGCGCGCGGCGTCGCCGGACGAGCCTGCGACCTGCGCGCCCGCGGCGCGCGCCGCCTCGTTTTGCCCGGGCCGGATGTCGTAGGCGGTCACCGCGTAGCCGAGGGTGACGAGCCGTTTGACCATCGGCAGGCCCATCAGGCCGACGCCGACATAACCGATGCGGGGACGTGTCACGGGCTCACGCCATGGCGTAGATGCGGATGGCATTGTCGCGGAACAGCGCACGCCGCTCCGCGGCCGATAGATCGCGCACGATCTCGCGGAAGCCCTCGAAGATCGTGGCGAAGCTCGCGCATAGGCTGTCGACGGGGAAGTTGCTCGCGAACATGCAACGCGCGGCACCGAAGAGGTCGATCACCGTACGCACGATGTCGCGATTGGCGGCGAGCGTCCAGGGTCGCCCCGCCTCGCCGAGGCCGGAGATCTTCACGGCGACGTTGGGACACGCGGCAAAGCGGGTCATCGCGCTCTTCCAGCCGGCGATCCCCTCCGGGCTGCGATCGGCCGGCAGGCCGGTATGGTTGAGGATGATCGGCGTATGGGGAAAATCCGCGGCGAGCCGCGCGGCCTCATGCAGGTGCCACCAGGGCGTCTGCAGATCGAAGGAGAGGCCATTGCGGGCGAGCTGCGCATAACCGGCGCGCCATCGGGCGTCGGTCATGCCTCCGGGCGCGCCATCGTTCGCCGAGCGGTTGGCGCGCGGCTTGTGCCGCACGCTGCGCACGAACGAAAACGTCGCCTGCTGTTCCAGCACGTCGGCCGCATCGTCGGCGTCGAGCCACGCCTGCGCGACCGCGACCGTCGGCAACGCGTACTCGTCGCGCAACGTACCGACGTAGCGCATTTCGCCGACGGGATCGGCCGGATCCCATTCGGCCTCGACGTAGACGGTCTTCTCGACATGGAACGGGGCGGCATCGGCGCGGTAGTCCGGCGGCAGGTACCGGCGGCGGATCGGCCGGTAGTCGCCGTAGCGGAACGCGATCGGCGGTTCGTCGCAAAGCCACGGGTAGTAGTGCCGTTCGGGATCCCAGAAGTGCTGGTGCGCGTCGACGATCGCCAGCGTGGCGTCCGCCACGGGCGGGGCGGCGGCGGCGGTGACACCTGGGGTCGGGCCCGTTTCCAAACGCTCCTCCTGTCGTGCCTGCTTTGCGCGCCCGCGGTGGGCGCGGGCCTACGTTCGGCGCGAATCCTCGTGCATTTTACTCGACACGCGACGCGAATGCTTTGCTTGCCGACGACCAGGTCGGCCGAATCGGGTATCGCCGGTTCCACGAATGCCCGCGCATCGAAAGAGCGTAAGCTCAGCGTAAGGATGATTCATCGACCCAAACTCGGCATCGCGCTCGGCAGCGGCTCGGCGCGAGGCTGGGCCCACATCGGGGTGCTGAAGGCGCTCGTCGAACGGGGCATTGCGCCCGATCTCGTCGCCGGCTGCTCGATGGGCGCAATGGTGGGCGCCGCGTTCGCGGCCGGGCGCATCGACCCCCTCGATACCTGGGCGCGCTCCCTCGACTGGAAAGGCGTCGTCGGGCTTCTCGACGTCGGCTTGCGAGGCGGCCTGATCAAAGGCGACCGCCTGCTCAACATGTTTCAGGGACATTTCGTCTAATGCCAGTTTTCCGAGCTGCCGCTGCCTTTTGGCGCGGTGGCCACCGACCTTGCGACCGGGCAGGAGGTCTGGCTGCGCGAGGGCCAGGTTTCGGACGCCGTTCGCGCATCCTGCACGGTGCCGGGCTTGTTCAGGCCCGTGCTGCGCGAGGGTCGCTTCCTCGTCGATGGCAGCGTCGTGAACCCCATACCGGTTTCGCTCTGTCGGGCGATGGGCGCGGACGTCGTGATCGCCGTCGACCTCGGCTCGCACATGGGTCGACGCTTCCCGCTCGACGCCGCGGAGGCATCGAAAGCGGAATCGCAACGGCGCCGGCTCTTCAACATTCTCGGCCCTTCCGCGCGCCCGGCCATCCCGCCGCCGCCGTCCATCGTGGACACCTTGCTGGGCGCGATCGACATCATGCAGCAGCGCATCGCGCAGGCGCGGCTGGTGGGCGAGGCGCCCGATGTGCTGATTACGCCGCGCCTCGGACAGTTAGGCGCGTTCGAGTATCACCGCGCCGCGTTGGCCATCGCGGAAGGCCGTGAAGCGGTGGAAACGATGCTGCCCGACATCCATCGGGCCATGGCCGCGTGATGTTCGTCTAGCGTTTCGCGGCGGCCTCTCGCGGGCGTCGACGAGACACTCCGATCAGGGCCGGACAGGAGGCCTGCGGCTATGCGGGCAGCGGATAGCCTGCCGCCAGCGCCTCGCGATCGATCGCTCCGAGCGGAGCGTAATCGGTCCGCGTGACCGCCGCGAACCGGCGGACGCCGAGTGCCTCGAGATGCGTCCGCGCGCCGGCGTCGCCGGACAGCGCGGCGAGCGCCTCGACGAGGCGCGTCGCTCGTGCTTCGGAAAAACCCGCGGCGCAAACGAGCGGCGGCATGGGTGCGCTCTCCGTGTGCCCGATCGATCGATAGCACGATGCCGCCTCGGCGTCATGCCGCTGCAGCAGCCACCACCAGTACG
>JANMBN010000016.1:0-1778 GCA_031360485.1 Betaproteobacteria bacterium
CACGGCATTCACGTTGATCGAGACGGCAACGTCTGGATCGCCGATTTCGCCGCGAACAAAGAAGGCACCAAGGGCCACCAGGTTCACAAGTTCAGCCCGACGGGACAGGTGCTCTTGAGCCTCGGCGTCGCCGGCAAGGCGGGGAGCGCCGACGGTCAGTTCAACCAGCCCAACGACGTCGTCGTCGGGCCCGATGGCAGCATCTACGTGTCCGACGGTCATGACGCGCAAGGCATGACGACCACTCAGGCGATCGCCGAGGGATTGAAGCGTGGCGCGACGTCGCGCATCAGCAAGTTCACCAGGGACGGCAAGTTCGTCAAGTCGTGGGGAACGATCGGCGTCAAGCACGGCGAGTTCCGCACGCCGCACGCGCTGCTGTTCGACGCGAGGGGCCGGCTCTGGGTCGCGGATCGCGGCAACCACCGGCTCGAAATCTTCGATCAGGACGGCAAGTACCTCGAGTCGCGCTACATGTTCGGACGCATCAGCGGGTTCTTCATCAAGGGCAACCTGCTCTACGCGATCGACTCGGAGTCGGGGCCGTTGAATCACCCGAACTGGCGCGACGGCGTGCGCATCGGTCCGCTCGATCAGGATCGCGTCACGGCGTTCATCCCGCCGTTCGAGCGCGACGACCGGGTGTATCAGGGCACCGCCGGCGAAGGCGTCGCCGTTGACGCCGACGGCAACGTCTACGCCGCGGAAGGCCCGAACTCGCTGGCCCAGGCCGGCGGCGCCTTCACCAAGTACTCGGTGAAGTGACGCTCGATCATTAAAACGAGAAAGGTGCTCGCGGCGCCAGCCAGCCGCCGCGAGCGCCCGTTTCGCGTGGTACCGATCCCAGCCGGCCTCACGGTCCCGCGCTA
Source organism: Betaproteobacteria bacterium (assembly GCA_031360485.1). Classification (GTDB taxonomy): domain Bacteria; phylum Pseudomonadota; class Gammaproteobacteria; order Burkholderiales; family Casimicrobiaceae; genus CAIWHR01. The sequence continues at coordinate 870 of JANMBN010000016.1, forward strand.
ACGTCGCCTCAGCGCTCCGGGTGCGTCAACGCCTGGTAGGTCAGCGTGCGCGCCATCGCGCCGAGCGAATCGCCGCCCGTGTCGCCGAGGCGCTGAATCATGCCGACGAAGATCAGATCCTCCGTCGGGTCGACCCAGAACCAGGTGCCGGCCGCGCCGCCCCAGCTCATCGAGCCTTTGCCTTCGAGCGTTCCGGCCGCGCGCGGCTCCATCACCACCATGAAGTCGAGCCCGAAACCGACCGCCTCGTTGAACCGGGTCGCGCCGATGCCGTTGGACCCGACCAGCACGTTCTTCGGGATCATGTTGGTGCCCATCAACTCCACCGAGGCCGGCGAGAGCAGGCGCGCGCCATCCAGTTCGCCCTTGTTCGCGATCATCTGCGCGAACCGCGCGTAGTCGCCGATCGTTCCGACCAGGCCGCCGCCGCCGGACTCCATCGCCGGCGCCTCGAGATAGGTCGGCATCGCGCCGCCGAACAATTCCTTCACTTCGTCGATCTTCCCGGTCTTCGGGTTGCCGGCGTAGACCGCGGCGAGCCGGCTCGCCTTGTCGGCCGGCACGTAGAACGCGGTGTCGGTCATCTTCAGCGGCTTGAAGATCCGCTGCTGCAGGAAGTCGCCGAACTTCTGGCCCGACAGCTTCTCGACGATGAAGCCCTGGATGTCGACGGCGGAGGAATATGACCACCGCGTTCCCGGCTGGAACATCAGGGGAATCTCGGCGGTCCGCTTGATCATGTCCGCCAGCCCGTTGGCGGCGAGCACGCCCTTTTCGCGATAGAGCTTGTCGACTGGATGTTGGTCGAAGAGGCCGTAGCCGAATCCTGCCGTATGGCTCATCAGTTCGCGCATGGTCGGTGGGCGCGTCATGTCCTGGATGGATCGGCGACCGTCCGCATCGGCTCCG
>JANMBN010000035.1:0-4119 GCA_031360485.1 Betaproteobacteria bacterium
CCCAGGCGGCCGCAGGCGGCGAGAACGATATCCGCCTGCGTGTCTACGGCGAAAAAGGCATGCTCGACTGGTCGCATCGCGAGCAGAGCTATCTCAAATTTGCGCTCCAGGGCGATCCGGTGCGAATCATCGGGCGTGGCGACGCATTCCTGCCGCCCGAGATCGTCGGCACGGGGCGGACGCCGCGTGGCCATCCCGAGGGATTGCGCGAGGCCTTCGCCAACATCTACGCGGAAGTCGCGCAGGAGCGGATCGCGCGGGCACTCGAAGCGCCGGTGCCCGACCTCCCTTATCCGCGGATAGAGGAGGGCGCGCACACGATGGCGTTCATCGAGGCCTGCGTGGCGTCGCAACGCCGGGGAGCGTGGGTCGAGGTCGCGCGAGCGCCGACCGCGTGAGTCCGGCCGGGCCCGCTCGCGCATCGCATGCCGGCGACAATCAGATCGCCAGCCTCCGCAGCGTCTCGGGGTCCCTGATCACCGCTTTCTGACGGCCCGGGGGCGCGCCGTACAGCCCGGCCGGCGGATTCGTTTCGAGCCGCGACAGCACCGCCGCGTCGCCGCAATTCCGGTCGAAGGCGACGGCGACCTCGTCCCCCGCAATTCGGCCAAGGCTGAAGCACGCCTGGCCGAGCTTGGCGTTCAGCGGCTTCAGCACGCCGCTCGCAACGAGATCGCCGCCCGTGCCGCTTCCCGCGAGCAGCAGGTCGTAGACGCGCGCGCCGGACGGCGGGCGCGGCATCGAGGTGATAACCGCCGGGAGGCCGATGAGTTCGCGCCCGAGCGCGTCGTCCGCCGGCGCTGCCGGCATTCCCTCGACGCGGAGCGTGACTTTCCGGCCCGTCGCGGGAACGTGCTGCAGGAAGAATCCGCGCGAGAACTCGTCCGCGATCCTCGCGCCGATCGCCTTCAGCGCCTCCCCTTCGCTCGCCCAGCTGCCGACGTCCCTCGGCAACGTCGTGTTGTAGTAGATCTCCTCGCCGGTCGCGCGGTCGATGCACTTCACCGTCCACGACGCCAGCGTGTACTTGGTGATGACGAGGCCGGAGGCGGCGAGGCGAGTCGACAGCTTCCTGATCTGCGCTTCCCCTTGCACGAGGAAATCCGGATTCTTCAGCGTGTCGTCGCCGCGGGCGCCATCCTCCGACCAGGTGCGGAAGCCGAAGGACTTAATCCGCTCCTTCAGCAGATTCTCGGCGAGCGGCGACGGTTGCGCCGGGGCATCGGGCTGATCGGCGTCGCGCACCGCGATGCGCACGGATATCCTCGGATCGCCGTTCGCGCGGATGAGCTCGATGCGCTCGTCGCGCGACATCTGGTTGAGCGACTTCTGGAGCGCCCTGACGTCGACCACGGCCCGGGTCGTCATCGACATGAGGCCATCCTGGCCGAGGCGCGGCGCGGTTTCCTCGACGACGGTCGTGATGTAGGTTCCGCTCTTCGACAGCAGCCTGTCTCTGAGGACATCGTAATTCCGGGCCAGCGAGCCGGAGTCGAGCATCAATCCGAGCGCCTTCTCGACGAGCTGACTCTTGGAATCCGCGCGCAGGTCGGTTTGCAGCAGCGATTTGTCGGAGGCGTAGCGAGGGTCGTTCGGATCGACGAGTCCGGCTGCGGAAATCACCATCGTCCCGGCGTCGGGCTGCATGGTGGTGGACGCAGGGGCGGGCGGCGATGCCACGGGACCGGCGGTGGCGGCCGATGCAGGACCTTGCGTGGTCGGGGGCTTAGCCGGCGCGACCGCGACCTTCGGTCCGTCGTCCGCGGGGCGATGGAACGCGGTCCACAGGCCGGCGCCGACGGCGACGATCGCTATGCCGACGACGATCGCAATGGCGGCCGACTGCGATTTTCTTGCCGGCGCGGGCGCACCGGTGTTCGCGCGGCCGGGCGCGTCGGTCGCGCCATCCTTCGCGCGCGCCGCAGCGGACTCGTCGGCTTTCCCCGGGGCAGCGGGCGCTCGAACCCGCGCAGGGTCGGGAGGAGCCATCAGCGTCGGTTCGGCTGCCGAAGCGGATTCGTTTTGCGCGGCGGCGTTGATCGCGGCGGCGAATTCGTCGGCCGTCTGGAATCGCTCGTCGGGGCGCTTGGCAAGGGCTTTGCGCATCACCGCGTCCATCGCCCCGGGCACCTGGACGTTGAACCGCGACGGCGGCAGCGGGTCCTCCTCCAGCACCTTGTGCATGGTCGTCGTGGCCGAACCGCTGAAGGGCCGTTCTCCCGTCAGGAACTGGTACAGGATGACGCCGGCGGAGAACAGGTCCGACCGGCCGTCGATGGGCAGTCCCATGATCTGTTCCGGCGACATGTAGCTCGGCGTGCCGAGCACGGTGCCCACTTGCGTCATGTTCGACGATTCGATGTGGGCGATCCCGAAATCGGCGACCTTGACCGCGCCGTCACCCAGCAGAATGATATTCGCCGGCTTGATGTCGCGGTGAATGACGCCGAGGCGATGCGAATATCCGAGCGCGGCCAGGATCTGCGCCATGATCCGCACGATGTCGGCCATCGCGAACCGCTCGTTCGCCTGGAAAAAGTCCTTGAGCTCGCGGCCGTGGACGAACTCCATGGCGATGAACCAGACGCCCTCGTCCTCGCCGAAATCGTAGATGGAGACGATGTTGGGATGGTTGAGCCGTCCGGCCGCCTGCGCTTCGCGGCGGAACCGCGCGATCACGGTCTCGGCATTCTCGCCCGCGAGCTGGTCCGCGCGGATGGTCTTCAACGCGACGACGCGCTTGATCAGCGTATCGTAGCCTTCGTAGACGATCCCCATGGCTCCGCGCCCCAGCTCGCGCCGTATCTCGTACTTGCCGAGGCTCGTCATCTCTGCCATGGGTTGCTCCCGGGGTGAGGCGCGCGGGCCCGGAGCTCACGCGCCGAAAACGGCGACGCCGGCAGTGGGGCCGGCGCCGGGAACTCTCGCAGTCAGCGCATCATTTGTACTTGTTGTCGATTTCCCACACCGCTTTCTGGACCAGGCGCTGGACCATCGTGTCGAGCGACACGCCGCCCTGCTGCGACTGGGATACGCCCATCACCGATGTCGAAGTCGCGCCGACCTCCATCTTTTCCTCCGTGTAGCCGTTTGCGAGCTGCTCGGTGGTCTCGGCGTTGATGATCTTGTAGCGCATGCCGATGATCCAGACGCCGCTCGACTCGCTCGTCTGCACCGAGCCGACGCCGACGGTGGCCGCCGCGCCGCCGCGCGATCCCCACCCGCCGAGGAGTCCCGCCACCTGCCCGAGTGCACGCCCGTCGAATCCCGATTGGGCGGCGGCGACCTGCTCGGTCTTCAGGATGTCGAACTTCACGACGTACTTTGTCGATTTCAGCTTGCCCATGCGCAGAAACTTGCGCGCGGCGTCCGGGTCGCCGAGGTTGTAGGCAAGCGTGAACTCGTTCAGGAGCGGACCGAGATTGGTGCGCTCCAGCACCTGAAAATTGGCGCTGGAAAGTTCGACCTCGCCGAAATCCGCGATGTTGTTCGCCGTGAACCTCTGCAGGAACGTCGCGTTGGTGCTCTTGATCTCGCCGGGAAGAACGATCAGCGCCGGGCCCTTCTTGTTGGCGTTGGTGTACTCGACCGGCTTGTAGAGGGCCTGGTCGGCCGAGGCATTCGCCTTCTGCGAGGTCGAGCTGCCCGCCGTCGGCGACGGGTTGCCGAACGTCGGCTGGGCCATAGACAGCGAAGCGCCCGCCAGCAGGGCCGCACCGAGCGAAAGGCTGATGAAACAGAAGCGGCTTCGATGGGTCATTGCGATTTCTCCCGTCAGATCCCGTTCGGTTGCGAAACGAGCACCGTCACTTCGGCGCCGGCTTGCTGCCCGCGTTCAGTCCGGCGTTCCTGCAATAGTCCGCGTAGAGCCGTGCCACGACTTCCTCCGCCTGCTCGTTCACGAGCGTCAGCGCCATGCGCGAAACGTCGGCACCCGAATAGGAACTCGAGTTCGCCTGCGCTTCCGAGATTATCCGCCCATTGGCGCCCGACAGCGTGAACCCCATGTTCACGGATATCTGGTTGACCCGTACGAGCGGATTCATCGCGGCCTGGGACGAGATCAGTCCGCGCAGCACGAAGCTCGCGCCCAGCCGCTTGGCGGCCGAGAGCGCCGCA
>JANMBN010000053.1:0-3753 GCA_031360485.1 Betaproteobacteria bacterium
CGTCAAGCACATCAACGAGAAGGGCGGCATCAAGGTCGGCGACAAGACGTACAAGGTCGCGATCAAGTACTACGACGACGCGAGCACGGCCGCGACGTCGGTTCAGCTCTACGAGAAGCTGATCAACGAGGATGGCATCAAGCTGCTGCTCGGGCCCTATTCGAGCGGCATCACCTTCGCCGCCGCCGCAGTTGCCGAGAAGTACCAGGTGCCGATGATCGCCGCGCATGCCGCGTCGCCGGCGGTCTTCGATCGCGGCTTCAAGTACATCTTCGCGACGCTGACGCCGCTCGCGCAGTACACCGGCAACACCGTCAAGATGGCGGCTGCGGCGAGTCCACGGGCCCAGCGCGTCGCGCTGATCAGCGAGAACGCGCTCGCCCCCAAGTCCTTTGGCGAAGGCGCCGCGCAGCAGGCCAAGGCGGCGGGCCTCGAGGTGGTGTACAACGAGATCTATCCGACCGGCACCAAGGATTTTTCCGCGATGCTGGCCGCGCTGAAAAGCAAGAACCCGGATCTCCTGCTTTTCGCGGGATACACGGGCGACGCGACGGTGATCGCGCGGCAGATCGCCGAAGTGGGCGTGAACCTCAAGATGTTCGGCGTCTTGCTCGGACCCACGCTGCCGGGCTTCATCGAGGCGCTGGGCCCGAAGGCCGAAAGCATCCTCGAGCCGATTCAATGGTATCCGAACATGCCATGGAAGGACGAGATCTTCGGGTGGACCGCTCCGCAGTTCGCCGAGCTCTTCGCCAAGGAAGTCGGGCACGTGCCTGACTACCATCCGCCGCAGTCGGTGGCCGCGCTGCAGGTCTATCAACGCGCGCTCGAAAAGGCCGGCACGCTCGACCCGAAGAAGGTACGCGACGCGGTCGCCCAGACCAACATCATGACGATGTACGGCCCGATCCGCTTCAACGAGAAGGGACAGAACATCGCGAAGGGCATGTCGGTGGTGCAGGTCCAGAACGGCAAGCCGGTGGTCGTCTATCCGGTGGACGGCTCGCAAGCGAAGTTCATCTACCCGATCCCGCTGCGTTGAGGGATCATCTGCCGGGCGGCTTGGCGGCTGCCCGGCCCGACGCAATCCAGCGGCGCTCCGACGCCGACCGATCGCGCGATCGAGGCGCAACGCTTCCGTGCTGACGCTGCAGGTCATCCTGTCGGGCATCCTGCTGGGCGGGCTGTACGCCTGCATGGCGATCGGCTTCTCGATCATCTGGGGCGTGACGAACCTCATCAACCTCGCGCATGGCTCGATGATCATCATCGGGGCGTACGTCACGTGGATGCTGTGGGAGAGATTCGGGATCGATCCGTTCCTGCTCGTCCCCGTCGCCGGTGCGGCGCTGTTCGTCTTCGGCTACGCGCTCTACCGCGTGCTCCTCCACCGCGTGGCGGTGAAATCGCTCTTCATGACGCTGATCCTGACGTTTGGACTCGACCGAGTGCTGGTCAACATCAACCTCGAGTTGTTCAGCGCGAACGTGCGCGCGATCACCGTCCCGTACGCCGACCGGGTGCTCGAGCTGGGCGACATCCGCCTTCCGTACATCCGGATCGCCGTGTTCGGCGTGGCGCTGTTTCTCACCCTGCTGCTGCATATTTTCATGAATCACACGCGCACCGGCCAAAGCATACGGGCCACGGCGCAGAACGTGCGCGCCGCCCGCGTGCTCGGAATCGACACCGGGCGCGTCTACGCGATCACGTTCGGCCTCGGGGCCGCGATGGCCGGGGCGGCGGGCTCGCTGATCGCTATGGTCTACTCGTTCACGCCGGTCACCGGTGACAGCCTGACGCTCAAAGCGTTCGTCATTGTCGTTCTGGGCGGCCTCGGCAGCATGCACGGGGCGATCGTCGCCGGCATCGTATTGGGCGTCGCGGAGAACATCGTGTCGGGCCACATTGCGCCCGGTTACCGCGACGCCGTCAGCTTCTTCCTGCTGCTACTCATCCTGATCGTCCGGCCCCGCGGATTTTTCGGAAGCCGTTACCTTGCCGACGCCAAGATCTGACGGCGGCAGCGGCGGAGGTGACCGCTGCAGGGTGACGGAGCCCCGCGCGCAGGCCGGCGGCGCACTCGTGACCTTGCTGCTCGTCGTCGGCGTGCTCGTTCTTGCGGCCGGCCCCGCGATTCTGAACCAGTACTGGCTGCGCGTCCTCTCGAACGTTTACATGTACGCGGTGCTCGCGCAGGGGATCAACCTCATGGCGGGCTACACGGGCTACCCTGCCTTCGGCAACGTCGTGTTCTTCGGACTCGGCGGCTACGTCACCGGGATCCTGATGGTCAAGCTCGGTGCGCCTTTTGCGCTCGGCCTGTTGGCCAGCGTCGTGCTGTGTCCCTTGCTGGTGCTGGCGATCGGGCCGCCCCTGTTGCGCCTGAAAGGTCATTACTTCGCCATCGCGACGCTTGGCTTGAACGAGGCGGTTCGGGAGGTCGTCAGCAACACGTCCGGGCTGACCGGTGGCGGCATGGGCCTCTCGCTGCCGTTGCCGCCGTGGGAGCCCGAGGTGAACGGCGCGGTGTTCTACTACCTCTTTCTCGGCGCCATGGTCGTCGGCACGTGGGTGACCTGGGAATTCGGCCGGCGGCGGCTCGGCATCGCGTGCGGCGCCATACGGGACAACGAGGAAAAGGCGCAGGCCGTGGGGTTGCACACCACCCGCTACAAGACGACCGCATGGATGATCAGCGCGACGATGACGGGGCTGGTCGGCAGCATCAACGCCTACCGGATGACCTACATAGACCCGCCGTCCGTTTTCGACATGGCGATCTCCGTGAAATCGTTCGTGATCTTTCTCCTGGGCGGAGCCGCCACGGTCCTCGGGCCGGTTGCCGGCGCATTCTTCGTCGAGCTTCTCGCCACGTACACGTGGAGCAAGCTTCTGAACTGGCACCTGGGCGCCCTGGGGGCGATCATCATGCTGGTCGTGATGCTCGCGCCGAACGGGTTCCGCGAGGCGTTGCGACGCATGCCGTCGCTCGCATCGCTGCGCGCCAATTTCCGACGGTAGAACCTAGGCGAATCGCGCGCGAATCTTTCGCCGAAGGCGTCGCGGAATCGAAAGGAGTTTCGGCAGCACGATGTGGCGCAGCGCGCCCCTGGCGCCGCGCCATGTGCGCGGATTGAAGGCGATGATACCGATTCGCTCACGCGTCCGCGGTGCCCAATTCTGCGCGAATTCGGCTTCGATCGGGCCAAAATCGAGTTCCCGCACGCAGTCGACGTCGAGCAACTGCGGGATCATGCATTCGACCAGCATGTCGTCCAGCGGCAGAGCCGCGTGTCCGGGGTCGCTCCAGATGCGGATGCACCGGGCAATGCCGGCCGACACGATCCAGAGCTGGACTGCCGCGGGCTGGCCGTCGAAATCGATCAACCCCAGGCGCAAGGCGCCGGCGTCGGCGGCGACGCGCATGACGTTGCGGCCGTACCCCTCCGGTTCCATCTCTGCGTCCGCCATGTTCATTTCGAGCACGGCGGTGTAAGCCTCGATGGCGGCGTCGAGCTCGCTCGCGTCGCTGACCGAGCGGAAGCGCGCACGGCCGTTGTCGAAAAACGGGCGGACTCTTTCGCGAACCAGCGCTCTGATTGCGCTTGGCCGGGCTGCGAGGTAGGCCCCGGACGACGTTCCTTCCGTTGTCTCGTAGCGATCGTCCAGATGCTTGAAGGCTTGGAAAGGATAGCGACGGCTGCGCAGGTGCAGCCGGAGCAGACGTGCGAACGGCGAAGCGGGATCGAG
>JANMBN010000063.1:0-2427 GCA_031360485.1 Betaproteobacteria bacterium
CTGATCGATGGCGCCGAACACCGAGCGGCCGATCGAATCCGTCATTTCGATCCGGATCCGGTCGCCGAAGCGCATGAACGGCGTCGCGGCCTTGCCCGTGAGGATCGTTTCGACCGTGCGCTGCTCGGCGATGCACGAATAGCCGACACCCCCGGCGGCGGCCGGACGGCCAGGGCCGCCGTCTTCCTTGTTGGACACGGTGCCCGAGCCGACGATGCTGCCGGCCTCGAGCTCGCGGGTCTTCGCGACGTGCGCGATCAGCGTCGCAAAGTCGAAGGTCATGTCGACGCCGGCGTTCGGATGGCCGAACAGCTCGCCGTTGAGATGCGACACGAGCGGCAGGTGCAGTTTGCCGTCGTGCCACGCGTCGTCGAGTTCGTCCGGCGTGGCCGCCACCGGCGAGAATGCGCTCGCCGGCTTCGACTGGAGGAAGCCGAATCCCTTCCCAAGCTCGGCCGGGATGAGATGGCGAAGGCTGACGTCGTTGGCCAGCATGAACAGCCGGATGTAGCGGCCGGCGTCGGCCGCGCTCGTTCCCATCGGGACATCGCCGGTGATGACCGCGACTTCGGCTTCGAAGTCGATGCCCCACGCTTCGTCCACGAGCACGATGTCGTCGCAGGCGCCGAGCATGTTGTCGGAGGCGCCCTGGTACATCAGCGGATCGGTCCAGAATTCGGCCGGCATCGTCGCGCCGCGCGCCTTGCGGACGAGCTCGACGTGGTTGACGTACGCCGATCCGTCGGCCCACTGGTAGGCGCGCGGCAGCGGCGCCATCGCGGCCTTCGGATCGAACGGCGCGGCATCCGACATGCGGCCCGCGCTCAGTTCGGTGGCGATCGCTTCCAGCGCCGGCGCGACGCGGTCCCAGTCGTCGAGGGCCCCCTGCAGCGTGCGCGCAATCTCCGGAACCGCCACGCAGCGTGCGAGATCGCGGGAGACGAGGACGAGCTCTCCGTCCCGCGTGCCATTCTTCAGCGTCGCAAATTTCATGCGGGCGTTTCTCGGCCAGAATCGGCCATCAATTCGCTTGTGTGACACAAGCTGCCCGGCGCCGGGCGCCGACTAGCTCGAGTAGAAGGAGTTTGCCGGCGCTTCCGTTCTAGCGCCGCGTCAAGCCGCGACTTGTTCGTACGAGAACTTGGGAATGTCCGCCCGTTCGGAGGCGTGCTCGACGGTGATGGCGCAAATGTTGCCCTTGGCATCCACATCAAGCAACGTGTTCTCGTCGAGATCGCGTGTCTCGGCCACGGGCGCGTCGCGGAACTCTATGAACAAGGTATCGGTGTTCGCAAAGTAGCGAATTCTCATTGCTCAAACCCTCGGTCAAAGAAGGCATTGTGGACTGTCTCGCCATCGGCGAGCAGGACGACCCGCAAGAATCGGTTGCCCAGTTCCGGTACCTGCGTCCAGCGGCGGAAGCGCCCATCTGCCTGGATCTGTTCCCGTACAGGCGAATCAATCGCTCGCCAAATCCACTCGTCGCGTATTATCGCGCGATCAGGCCGCGCACGCACAGCAGCGAAGTAGGCAGTGACCTTCACCCTGCCAATGTAGCAAATGGCCCGGTGCCGTCAACTGAGGCGCCGACGCATGATGAAACCGGCCGTGCCTGCGGCGGCCCAACGCACACCACCCGTCACGATGCGGCAAGCGCGACTCACCGGGAATTACGGCGTCGTTTACCAAGGTAAGGACGACCTCGGGACGATCGGCTATGCCTTGGACTGCCGGGCACCCAAGCATCGGCTCCCGGTGGGCCTCTCGAACTGCGACTGGACCAGCGACGAATTACCTTTTCTTCAGCGCATAACCGTCGGCGCGGTCTTCCATTTCCCAGCCGGCCTCACGCAGCAGGGCGCGCAGCCGGTCCGCCTCGCCCCAGATTTTCGCGCGCCGCGCGGCGAGGCGCGCCTCGGCGAGCGCCCGGACGTCATCCGGAACGGTCTCGTGCTTCGGCTCCCACGCGGCAAGCCCCAGCCCGAAGACGGCATCGAATTTCAGCAGCGTCGCGCGCTTGACCGCGGGCGGCAGATCGGAGCGCAGCGCCTCCCAGGCGACCGCGAGTGCGCGCGGCACGTTGAGATCGTCATTCACGTCGTTCCCGAACCGCTCGACGAGTGCCGGATCCGGCGGCGCAGCGCCCGCATCGCGCAGCGCGTAGACGCCGTTGCGCATCCTGTCGAGCGCGATCGCCGCGGAATCGAGCGCATCCCACGTGAAGTTGAGCTGGCCGCGGTAGTGCGCGGTCAGGCAAAGATAACGGTACGCGAGCGGATCGTAGCCGCGATCGGCGAGGAACTGGATGCGCAGGAATTCTCCCGCCGACTTCGCCATCTTCGCGTCGTTCGACAGCAGGAAATAGCCGTGCAGCCAGAAGTTGGCGAGCCGCGTTCCCACGCGCGCCTCGGTCTGCGCGATCTCGTT
>JANMBN010000066.1:0-1863 GCA_031360485.1 Betaproteobacteria bacterium
CGAGGATCAGCGCCCACTGGTTGTTCAGTAGGCCGTACACGCCCATCGTCTTGTACATCGGCACCGCGAGGAACGCGGCCGGAATGAAGTAGGTGAACAGGGCGAGGTTCATCACCATGCGCCCGCCCCTGACCTTCAGCCGGCTGATCGCGAACGCGGCGCCCGTCGCGACGAAAAGCGTGATCAACCCGGCAGCGACCGCGATGATCAGCGAGTTCCACATCTGCAGCCAGAAGAAGTTCAGGTAGTGATGCTGCTGTTTGAACACGACCTCGAAATTGTGCAGCGTCGGGTGATCGGGCCAGAGCAGGCCGCCCATCGCCTGCTCCTTCGGCGAGATCGCGAACAGGAAGAGGTGGTAGATCGGCAGCATGGTCCAGATCAGCACCGGGATGCCGATCAGCAGGAGTTTCGCCTCGGTGGCGACGTGGCGAAGCTTCACAAGGGCCCCCGACGCGAACACCAGGCCGAAGGCCGCAGGACAGCCGCAGGCCGGTCCCGCGAAGCGGGATGCGGCGAAGCCGCGCAAAGCGGGCGACGGGGGCTCATTTCGACAACCGTTTCATCATGAAGTACACGAGCGGCAGCACGGCCGGCAGCGCGATGACGATCGCCGCCATCGACATGTCGACCTCATCGAGGCGCAGGTAGCGGATGCCGAGCGTCGCCAGCACGTGCGTGAGATCGGCGGGGCCGCCCCCCGTCAGCAGGTAAACGCTGTTGAAATCCCCCATCGTGAAGATCATCGACAGGATCGTGCACGTGAGGTACAGCGTGCGCATCGACGGCCAGGTGATGTACCGGAATTTCTGCCAGCCGGTGGCGCCGTCGACCGATGCGGCCTCGTAGTGTTCGGCGGGAATCGCCAGCCGGCCGGCGATCAGGATCAGCGTCCAGAACGGCAGCGATTTCCAGATGTGGACGAGCATCGCGATGGCCAGCGCGAGCGTCGGATCGTTGAGCCAGTTCGGTCCGTCCGCGCCGGTGAAACGGAAGATCAGCGAATTGATGAGCCCCCACTCGGGATTCAGCATGAACCGGATCGACAGGATCGTCGGTATGGACGGGACGGCCCACGGCAGGATGAACAGCAGCGACAGCCACTTGATCCACGTGCGCGTCTCGACGAAGAAGCCCGACAGGACCAGCGCGACGATCATCTTGACGTTGATGCCGATGATCAGGTACGCCAGCGTGTTGTACGCGGAGCGCAGAAAGACCGGATCGTCGAAGAGCTTCGCGTAGCTCGCCGGATGCCGCGCGAGCCAGAGCCCGTATCCGACGGGATACAGCACGAAGACCACGAAGACGAGCGCGTAGGGCGCAAGGAGAATGAACCCCCATCGCTGCCACGGGGACATGCCCTTCCTCGCCGGGCCGGTCGGGCCGACCGGCCGCTCGTCGGGGAGTGCGAGCGTGGCCATCGTGTCGCGTATCCGGCCCTCGCCGGCGCCGCCTCGGTTGGGCCTGGCGGCTCCGGCGGGACGCCGTGCTCCTTGTCAGCCCGCGACCTGCTTGATGCGGGCGATCATCTCGTCGGTCGCCTTTTCGACCGAGATGTTGTCGTTGACGACGCGGCTCATCGCCTTCGCCCAGACGTTCTCGTTGTTGAGGACCGTGAACTTGTAGTTCTTCGTGAACTCGAAGGTCACCGTGCCGGCGCCGAACTGGTTGAACACGGCCTTGCGGTGCGGATCGGCCTGCCAGAACGCGCTCTGCGTGCCCGATTTCGTCACCGGGAACCAGCGGCCGAGCGAGCCTTCCACGTAGGGCTGAAGATTCTCATCCTGGAGGAAGAAGGTCAGGAATTCCTTCGCCCGCTTCTTGTTTTTCGCGCCCTCGAAGATCACCCCGGTCTTGACG
>JANMBN010000077.1:0-5024 GCA_031360485.1 Betaproteobacteria bacterium
TCCAGGCGCCCTCGAGGGCGTCGCGCAGGGATTGCGAGAAGGCTGAACCGCTGGTGAGAACCGCCGCCGCCAGCCCGGACAGCAATAGCCATCGTTGCATCGAGGTCTCCGTTGAAACGAAGTGTTAGTGCAGGCTAACGCGCGAAGCGCGTTATGCCGGAACTAAAACGAGACAAACTCGACGAGACGGCTCTAGCGTTTCGCTGCGCGCGCGGACTGCTGAAGAGAAGGAACGTCTCGCCGATTCAAGCGGCGAAACGCCATTTGGGCCGATCGAGTCCGCCCAGAATTGGCGACTTGTAGCCCGAGTACCCGACATCAGGGACGGTCCCGCCGGCGCGTGACAATGATTGCGCCGGGGCTGCCGGAGGTTCGAGCGCGACGAGGTGAAATGCGCTGCAGTCGATTCCCGCTCCGGTTGCATGTCCCTCTTCACCATCGTCGGTGTCGTGCACATGCGCGTGCGCCGCGTCTCCGGCCGCGGAGGCATGGACGCCGGCATCGCCCTCGTGCGGACAATGGGCGACCCCCGCCGCCCACGAAATCTGGAGGGGCAGCACGGTCAACAGAAGCAACAGTACAAATCGTTTCACGGCGGCGGAGTATATCGCAAACATCACATCCGGAAACTCAAACCGACGCCGGAACTGGAAACACAATCTCGAATCGCGTCACACCACCTTCGGAGAAGGCTTGCACGGTTCCTTTGTGCGCAGCGATGATCGACTTGGTAATCGCTAAGCCCAGACCGGCGCCATCAGTTGACCGCTGTCGCGATGGATCGACCCGATAAAACCGGTCGAAAATCCGTGGCAGATGCTCGGCGGCGATGCCATCGCCTGGATTTTCCACGGCAAGCCGGACGCCCCCGTTCTCATCGTGCCCGATGCGGACGTCGACGCACCCGCCGCGCGGCGTGTGGTTGATGGCATTCGATAACAGGTTGCTGATGGCGCGACGGATCATCAATCTTTCTCCTTCGACGGTACCATTTCCCGTAAGTGCCAGGCTGACCCCCTGGTCCTCCGCCAGCGCATCGTAGAACTCGAACAGCTCCCGCACCTCGATCGCCAGATCGACTGATTCGCTTCGCGGCACGATCAGGCCGTTGTCGGATTTGGCCAGGAAGAGCATGTCTCCGATCATCCGAGCGAGGCGCTCATACTCCTCCGAATTCGAATACAGCACTTCGCGGTATTCCTCGGCGGACCTCGTCCGCGAGAGCGCCACATGTGTTTGCGTCATCAGGCTGCCGATGGGCGTGCGCAACTCATGTGCCAGATCCGACGAAAATTCGGACAGGCGGCGAAATGAGTCCTCCAGGCGGGACAGCATGCCGTTGAACGCCGCTGCCAGATCGACGAGCTCCATCGGCAAGGCAGCCATCGGCAAGCGGTCGTGAAGCCGGCTGGCCGTGATGCTCTGCGCAATGCGGGTCATCTCGCGGATCGGCGCCAAGCCTCGTCTTGCGGCGATCCAGCCGAGCAACCCCGTGGAAAGAATCCCGGCGGCGATCGCGAACCAAAGAACCTCGTAAAAAGCGGCCATGAACGCGTGGTGCGGGGCGAAATTGAGCGCTACGGCGACGATCGCGCGGGGAAGGTCCGGAGCATCGGTTGGAACCCTGCTCGCGAAGCCGTGGTAAGCCTGTCCGGCATGTTCCCACGACACCAGCTCGAGCTTTCCCGACAGCTCCACGTCGGGCGCGCCTTTGATGAGCTGTTCCGGGAATGCGGCGCCGGCGGTAGCGAACAGCGTCTTTCCGCCGGGTCTGGTGATGCTGACGGATAGGCTATCGTGGCCTGTGAGGGCGTCACCCATCCGCTCAGGCAGCGCTTCGACATCGGGCGGCGAATGCACCTTCGCCAGGAAATGCCTGACAAGTTCCATCTTTCCATGGAGCTCGGTGTGATCGAGCTCGAGAAAGTGTCTCTCCACGAATACGCCAACCACGTATCCGATGGCGAGCAGCACGGCTGTCGAGGCGCCACCAAAATAGAGTGCGAGCCGATAGGTAATCGACTTGCGCCACATCAGGCGGATTCCGGCGTCTCGAGAACGTAGCCCATGCCCCTGACGGTCTGGATGAGCTTGGGTTCGAAGCCATCGTCGATCTTTGCGCGCAGTCGACGAACCGCGACCTCGATGACATTCGTATCGCTGTCGAAGTTCATGTCCCAGACCTGCGACGCAATCAGCGACCGTGGAAGCACCTCGTCGTGGCGGCGCAGCAAGAGCTCGAGCAGCGCAAACTCCTTGGCGGTGAGACCAATGCGCTTGCCGGCGCGCGTGACGCGCCGGCGGAACAGGTCGAGTTCCATGTCGGCAACACGCAGCACGTCCGGCTCTTTCACTTGTCCCCGGCGCAGAAGCGAGCGCACGCGGGCGAGCAGTTCCGAAAATGCGAACGGTTTCACAAGGTAATCGTCGGCCCCCAGCTCCAGCCCCTTGACCCGGTCGTCGACCTGATCGCGAGCCGTCAGGAAGAGAACCGGCATCGTGTTTCCGGCCTCGCGGATCGCTCGCAGTACCGACCAGCCGTCGCGCCCGGGAAGCATGATGTCCAGCACCAGCAGGTCGTAATTCTCCGTGACGGCCGCGTGAAGACCATCGTTGCCGTCGCGCAGCAGGTCGACGACGAACCCGGCCTCGGTCAGGCCCTGCTTCAGATAACTACCGGTCTTTGGTTCGTCTTCGACGACCAGGATCTTCAACGTCGTTCCTCACGTCGGTTTTTACGTGCAGCGATTGTGCATCGAGACGCGGAGCGCGCGGTCTTCCTTACCGATTTGTAATTGTACTGTCAGGTTGGTGTCGGGGCGCCGACAGCAGAATTGCGGCATTGCAGCCACCCCGACGAGCGTCCGTCTCCCCTCACCGTTCCCTTGGCCGACACCCTCCAGCAACCACGCCGGGCAGAAGGCAGCCCATTCCTCGAATTTGCGATGGATCAACGCAAACCGCTCCGGCGCAAGTAACATCAGCCCCGGCCATTCAAGCCTGTTCCACTCCTTTCACATCAAAACGGAGCTCATCATGCTCATGCACGGTCTACTCGTATCGATTCTCGTATCCATGCCGCTTGCCGCGCTGGCGCAAGGCAGCCCTGTAGCCCCTGGTCAAGCAAAGGCATCGGCGCCAAATGCCGCCTGGACCGAAGGCGTCGTCAGGACGATCCAGAAGGAGGCCGGCCAAATAACCATCTCGCACGAGCCGCTCGTCAATCTCGGCATGGGTAAGATGACCATGACGTTCCGCTTGAAGACCCCTGCGTTGGTAGAGGGCATCAAGGAAGGCAGCAGGATCCGGTTTGTCGCGGAAAACGTAAAAGGCGAGCTGACCGTGGTTGCCCTGCAGGCGGCGAAATAACTCGGCACGAATTCGGCAGCCCTGCCCCTCGCCCCGGGGTGGCAGGGCAGTCCGGATGCGGATCTCGTGGACGCGGTCCGCGCCCCGCCGGCGGGAGAAATGGAATGAAACTGAAGAACCTCTTGCGAAACCTGATGCTGTGCCTCGCGGGACTGGCTCTACCGGTTCTCGCAAGCGCGGACGAAATGTCCCTTGGGGCCAATGTCGAAGGCCTTCTCGAATATGCCCGCGGGAGCCCCGAATACGCGGCGATGCGCCATGAAGCAGAAGCTGCCGCGGAACGAGTGTATCCCGCGGGCGCCTTCCCCGATCCACTGTTCCGCACCGAGTTGCAGAACATCACCAACGCGGGTTCCGACGCGCGGCCAAGCCTGCTGCCGAACAAGGTGGGCAGCACGAAGTACACGCTGGTGCAGCCGATCCCGTTCTGGGGCAAACGGGACCTGAAGCGCGAAGTCGCCGAGGCCGATGCCGCGCAGGCGCAGGGGCGCGCGGCGATGACCTGGTCGGAACTCGCAGCGAGCGTCAAGACCGGCTATGCGCGCTATTACCTGGTTGTACGCAACGAGCAACTCACCCGTGAGATCCTGGACCTTCTGGGCCGGCTCGAGAGGATCGCGCTGGGGCGCTACGAGAGCGGGCTGGTGCCGCAACAGGACGTGATTCGTGCGCAGGTCGAGCTGACGACGATGCGCGGGGAGCTGCTGATGCTGGAGAGCGAGCGTGAGGGAGTGAAAGCCGCGTTGAACGGCCTGCTCGCACGAAAGCCTTCGGCGCCATTCGCCGCACCCGAGCGACTGCGTCCGGTTCCGCCCCCAGTGAAGCTTGAACCGGATGTGCTTGCAGATCGCTTGCGCAGCCGCAATCCGCAACTCTTCGCCGACGACGCGCGCGTCCGCGCGGCGGAGAAGAGTCGCGAGCTCACCTACAAGAACCGGTACCCGGACTTTGCCGTCGGCGTTTCTCCCATCCAGACAGGCTCGCGTATCGGCGAGTGGGAACTGATGCTCGAAGTCAGCATTCCCTTGCAACAGGAATCCCGCCGCCGGCAGGAATCGGAGGCGGAATCCATGCTTTCGGCGGCGCGCTCGCGAAAGGAATCGTCGGCCAATCGACTGACCGGTGAGCTGTTCGAAAACGTCGCCGCGCTGAAGGCTGCACAAAGAATCGAGCTATTGACCACGACAAGCCTCCTGCCACAATCGGAAGCCACGCTGCAGGCCGCGCTGGCGGGTTACGAGACCGGAAAGGTCGATTTCGCCACGCTGCTCGACGCGCAGCGGCAAATTCGCAAGTCCAAGCAAGATCGGCTGAAGGCCCAAGCGGACGCCCAGGCACGTCTCGCGGCGATCGAACGACTGCTGGGAGAGGACCTATGAGCCGGGGAGCGGGAATGCTGGCGGCGGCCGCTGCCGTGGCACTGGGTATCGGCGCGGGGTATTGGTGGGGCGCGCGCACCCAACCCGCGGGATTGGCTCAGGTGGCCCCGGACGCGGCGAGCCCCACCACGATGAGCGCCAGGGCCGAACGGAAGATCCTGTACTACCGTAACCCGATGGGACTGCCCGACACCTCGCCGGTGCCGAAGAAGGACCCGATGGGGATGGACTACGTCGCGATCTACGATGGGGACGAGCCCGACACCGGCACCAATC
>JANMBN010000137.1:0-6005 GCA_031360485.1 Betaproteobacteria bacterium
GATTTGCAGCGAGTTCCGAATGGGAGCGAGGGGATTGCGAAGTTCGTGCGACAGAGTTGCCAGGAATTCGTCTTTGCGCCGATCGGCATCGCGCAGGGCTTCCTCCATGCGCTTGATCTCGCTGATGTCGGTGTTGGTCCCGAACCAATAAAGGATGCGACCGTCGGCCTCGCGGAGCGGATTGACCCGGGTGAGAAAGGGCCGGAACTGCCCGTCGGCTCCCTGGAGGGGGAAAACCATTTCGAACGGCTCGCCGCTGGCGATGGAGCGCCGCCATCGCACCAGCACATCGGGCAACACGGCCGGGTCGTGTACCGACTGCCACCCCCAGCCCTCCATTTGATCTGGCGTGGTTCCCGTGTACTCGTACCAGCGCCGGTTGTACCAAAAGATGAAGCCATCCGGACGGGCCGTCCAGGCCAGTTGCGGAATGGTGTCGGCCAGCAACCGCAGCTTCTCTTCGCTCTCGCGCAGCGAGGACAGCAACTCTTCCTTGCGCCGGCCCGCCGCGGCGAGTTCCTCCAGCCGGATCCGCAGGTCTTCCTCAAGCCGCTTGCGTTCGGTGATGTCGACCAGCACCCCCGGCATGCGCACGGGCCTTCCCATGGCGTCCCGCTCCGCGCGGCCGCGGGCCGTGACCCAGCGCAACGATCCATCCGCCTGCACGATCCGATAGTCGGCCTCGTAATCGGCGCCGCTTTCAAGTGCGCCGTCGAGGGCTTTCGTCACCATCGGCAAGTCGTCGGAGTGGATCGACCGGGTGTACTTGTCGAGCGCGCCGCCATCGGCGTCGGCGGCGGGCAGGTTGAACAGGCGCGCAAGATGGCCGCCTGCGAACATGCGGTTGTTCGGGATGTCCCAGGTCCACGTCGCAATCGCGCCGGCTTCGAGCGCGGCGTCCAGCTGCGCCCGGGCGTCGGCCAACGCCATCTCGGCGCGCTTCCTCTCGGTGACGTCGCGCGTGAAGCATCGCGTGTGGACGAATTCCCCGTCTTTCCACATCACGCTGGAGTCGATCAGAACATCCTTGATCGACCCGCTCTTGCAGCGCAGCCGCGCCGGGTACTCGACCAATTTTTCTCCGGCCCTCAGCTTGTCGAGGATGTCGCAGATCACGTTCTCGTCGGCGTGGAACTCGGAGATGGCGTGACCGACGTATTCCTCCGCGCTGTAGCCCAGCAATTCGAGCTCGGCTCGATTGGCCCGCAGGATGCTGCCGTCGGGTCCGACCCAATGCAGGCCCACCGTGGCGTTCTCGAAGAATTCGGCAAGCTCCTCCTCGCTCCGGCGGAGCTCGTCTTCGGCGGCCCTGCGTTCGATGTACTGCCCTACGTTGCCAGCGACCGTCGCCATCGTTTCCATGAGATCCGAGTCCGGCTCCCTGATGCGCCGGGTGAAGAATTCCATCACGCCGCGCGGTCGATTGCCGACTACGATGGGGCAGGCGAAGGCAGTGCGCAAACCGTTCGCGATGGCGACGGAAAGGCGCGGAAAATTCGTATCTTTCGATACGTCGGCTATCCACGCGGGTTCGCCGCTGGCCCATACACGGCCGGGAAGCCCTTCTCCGCGCTTGAAGGTGCGGCTCCGGCTATCGGTTTCCAATTGCGCGACCGGTGAGTTCAGCCGGTGCCAACTCGCCCGGCATACCAAGTCGCCGCCCGCATCGTCGATCGTCCAGAAAAGGCCGAGATCCCATCCGAGCCCCTCGCCGACGGCGTGCAGGACGCCTTTCGTCATGTCCTGCACGTTCGGCGCGTCGTTGAGAACCTGCACGACGGCCAGCCGGACATTGCGATGCTGTTCTGTCTTGCGCTGCTCGGTCACGTCGCGAAAGACCATCACCACGCCGATCGTGACGTCGGCCGAATTCCGAATGCGCGCGGCTGAGTCGTCGACGGGCCGCTCGGTACCATCCCTGGCGACCAGCAGTGTGCGATTGGGAAGGCCGACGGTGCTGCCCTGCCGCAGCACCTTCTCCACCGGGTTCTCGACCGGCTCTCGAGTCACTTCGTCGATAACGGCGAATACCGACTCGAGCGGCCGGCCGGCGGCCTCGGCTGACCTCCAGCCCGTCAAGCCTTCCGCCACGGAATTCATGTAGGTCACGCCGCCATCGATATCGGTCGTGATGACCGCGTCGCCTATGCTGGCGAGCGCTACCTGCAGCCATTCGCGCTGTTCACGCACCTGCTCCTCGGCCTGCCGCCGCTGGACCACGACTGCCGTCTGGTTGGCGCCGACGCCGAGCAGCAGCCGATCCTGCTCCGTCGGAAAATCGGCCTTCCGCGAGCAGGCGACGACAATGCCATGGTCGTCGCCGACGCCGAAACGGGTGATTGCGACCCGCAGCATTCCGCTGCCGAACGGGTCCGGGATGGCGTAAGGCGGCTCACTTCGCGTGCTTGTCAGCAGGGGCGCGAGCGACGCCATCACCGCATCGTGGCCGGCGGCGTCGCGGCGTTGCCTGCTTCGAACGACCTCGACGGGGTCCTTTGCCGCCTGCCTCGGCAGCCGGATGTAGATCAGATCGAGCGACAAGGTGTCGAGCAGAACGTCAGCCAGGCTGCGGGCGATTCCGTCCCCGCCGAGTCTGATCCAGACTGCCGGCAACGTGGAAAGAGCGACCAGATCCCGCATCGTGCGCCGAATGCGGCGGTTCTCCTCCAACGCGTTCACAGGTTGATCCATGTGGCGATGGGTCGCGAGTCTGTCGTGCTGCGCTCGGCTCGCGGAGCGGCTTTCTACGTTGCCCGCTCTCTGAGCTCCTTCAGCATCTCGTCCGGCGGGACGTAGAACGGATTTTCCTGGACGATCCCGCCGATCAGGACCATCGGGTGGGTGCGCATGATGTCGATCACCACGCCGGCATCGAATCGGGAAAGGTCGTAGGTACAGACGACAGGATCGTGGTACTCCGGCAGGACATGGTTCAGCCGCGTTTCGTACTCGACGATGTCGTGCACGCCGGGCAAATCCTCCAGCGCCCACTCCATGTTCGCGACCAGCCGGGTGAGCCTGCCAGGCTGTTTCTTGGCCGGATCCAAGGCTTGCTTGATCGTTTCGATCATTCGGTACTGATCGAAGTGGTCGTCCTTGATATAGGCGTCCTGCCAGCGACGGACTTCCAGCTGTCCCGTGGCTTCGGCGTCGGCCACATCGATGCCTTCGAGCTCCAGTCTCCGCAGATGATTTTGGCGGTGCTTCGGGTCGACCACGTGAAAGGCCCGGTCGCCTTTCTCGAAGCCTTCCTTGATGAACGGCATCAGTACCTGATATTCCTCTTCCTTGGAGTGGAAGAAGGCGCAGACATGGCAAGAGCGGTCGAGGACCGACCCTGCAAGTTGGACGGGCTCCATCGTTTCGCGCATGGTTTCTTCTCCTTGATGGCACGGATTGGAACGTGCGATTACGGCGAATCTCCACGGGACTGCAAGGCAACCGAGGCTGGCGAGGCCACTGTGAATCATACCGGGCAAAGCCTACATACAGGAACATCCGAAAGCCGCCGGAATACGGCCGTCGAAGAAGGCAGTATAGGGATTAGAAATCGTAAATCCAACGCCTCGAAGCGCGGCGTGTCACGGTTTGCACCGGCGCGTCGCGATTGCGACCAGTCACTGTAGGATCTCTCCTACATCGGCAATGACGGATCGCTGACAGACCGTTTAACCAGGAACGACTATCATCGTCTGGCGGCAAGGACGCAGAACAGGCCCGCGACAAGTCATCCTGCGAGCCCGAAGGATGATGTCGCCATTGGGCGACCACTTCCAAGGACCCCGAACCATGAAGAAATTTCTCGTTACGTATCTTGCGCCCGCCTCGGTAATCGACGAATGGAAGAAATCCGAGCCCGAGAAGCGGAGACAGGCCGAACAGAAGATGCAGGCCGAATGGAAAAAATGGATGAGCGATCACATCAAGATGTTCGCTGACACCGGCGCCGGCGTCGGCAAGACCAAGCGTGTCACCGGACAAGGCACGGCCGACACGCGAAACGACATCATGCTGTATGCAGTCGTAGAGGCAGAATCACACGATGCGGCGGCGAGGACATTCGAACGCCACCCGCATTTGCAGATCCCCAAGTCCTCCATAGAAGTCATGGAGATCAATCCGTTGCAAGGCATGTAGGGCGCGCACTCCTGGCCGTGAACTGCCCGGCGGTCCGCCAGCTCGATTTGCCGGATTGCAGATCTTCTCGTCCCTCAATCGCCGGTCACATGCGCAAGCGGTCGCGCATTCCGCACCTGGCGATTGAGGGTCGTCAGAACGGCTAACGCGAGGTACCAGAGCGTGAAGGCGAGGATGGTCGGCACCGCGCCGATCCATTCGAGCAAGAAGCCGGAAACCGCCGCGCCCAAAGGCATGAAGCCAAACGCCACTAGCCTGAACGTACTGTTGACACGGCCTTGCAGGGCATCTGGAATGAGCGAAAGTCGATAGCTGAACTGAACGACGTTATAGATCGGGGACAATGTGTAGATCAATGCGTAGATCGCCCCGAGCAAATAGAAGTGCGGAACCACGGCGTAGAGCGGAAAAAGCACGGCCGCCAGCCAGATCACGGCGATGATGACTTGGCCGAAGGCGAACCTCTTCTGGATTTGTCCGCCAATCAACGAGCCGACGATGCCGCCAATGCCGCCGATGCTGAAGATCAGCCCGATATCGACATCGCGTGCGCCCATCTCCTTCGCGAGGACGATCACGATTAGCGGGACCGCCGCATTCACCAGATTCAAGCCGCCTGTCAGAAATGCCATGTACCGAATGAGCGGCTTGTGCCACATCCAGCGCAAGCCCTCGACAATTTCGGCCCGCAAGGGGGCCCGGGGAGCGGCTTTGGCCAATCGGAATTCCGTCTTGATGAGCAGCAGTGAGATGACCGACATCACGTAGGAGATCGCATCGGCGATGAAGGGCGCACTCTTTCCAAGCGTTTGATACAGGAACGTGCCGATCGATGGACCGACAATGTGCACGGCGCCGAACGCAGCCTCGTTCTGTGCCGCGGCTTGTGGTAGCTGCGCGACGGGGACGACGCGCGGCAAAGCGGCGACCTCGGCGATATTGAAGAAGACGAACAGGCTTCCTTCGACGAAAGCCACCAGGTAGATTTGCCAGATCGTCAGGGCGTCCAACCACACGGCGACCGGCACGCTGAAGACCGCAATCGCGCGCCCGATGTCGCAGTTGATCATCACGCGTTTGCGGTCCCAACGATCTATCAGCGCCCCCACTGGCAAGGAGAAAATCAGATACGGGGCAGCGCGCAGCGCCGCGGCGACGCCCGCGGCCGCCGGTGAATTCGTCAACGCCAGTATCAGCAGCGGAAAGACTATCGATGTTGCCGTTGAACCGAGGGTCGAAATGACCTGTCCGCTCCATAGCAGCATGAAGTCGCGGGTTTTCCAGAGCGGCGTTGCATGCGCTATGAGGCCTCCAGCGTCCTTGCGAAGGGTGGACTATCCGGCACTAAGCAGCGCGGATTTCATGCCGCCATCTTAACCGCCTGCATATCCGAATTGCGAAACGGCTCCGCGGGGCCGCTTCGCCGTTTCGGTGCCGGACGACCTTACATCCGCGGTTCCCCATTTCCATTGACCCAGATCGTCGGCGGTGGCGGCGCGCTCAACTGCATGCGGTGTTCGAGGCCGTCGAAGTAATACATTACATCCCAGTAGTCCGGACGCGCCGAACCGGGGACCACGGCACAACGCTGGACGTCCTGGCCGTACACCCCGCCCGGGCTCCTTCCGACGTTGGCGCCGATCGCGGCTCCCGCCACGGCGCCGCCCGCCGTCGCGACGTCCTGTCCACGACCGCCGCCGACCTGGTGTCCGAGCACACCACCGATGATCGCGCCGACGATCGCGCCGGGCACGTTAGGCACCGGCTGCGGGGGCTCGACGACCTGCTGGCGCTCGACCCAGCAGCGCTGCTCCGGCGGACCGACCACCGCGCGAACGGCGTGCACCGGGACCTCGAACAGATGCTCG
>JANMBN010000163.1:0-2596 GCA_031360485.1 Betaproteobacteria bacterium
ACCGCGTGGGTGTGTCGCTCCAACGAACCAATGCGGTGACCCGGGAAATGGCTGCGGGGACACTTCTGCGAACACGCCCGCCTTGCTCCCGGCCATGCGCCGCCCGGGACCGCCGATGATCGATCCACTTTGGCTCAAGGCACTGATCAAAGTGCTGGTGCTGCCGCCGACCGGCCTGCTGCTGATTTCGGCGGTCGGCCTTGCGGTGTGGACGCGGGCCCCTCGGGTCGGGCGTTCGCTCGCCGCAACCGGGGTACTCGCTCTCCTCGTCCTCTCGGTGCCGGTCGTCGCGGATTACCTGAATGAGTTCGTCGACACGACGGCTCCACTCGAGCTCGCGAAGGCGCGGGACGCCCAGGCCGTGGTGATTCTCGGCGGCGGCGTCCGGCGCAATGCTGCCGAATACGGCGGTGACACTCTCGCGGTGCTCACGCTCGAGCGCGTGCGCTACGGCGCCCGCGTCGCGCGCCTCACCGGCCTCCCGGTTCTCGTTTCGGGCGGCTCGAGATACGAAAGCGCGCCGGAGGCTGTGCTCATGAAGGCGTCATTGGAAGACGAATTCAATGTGCCGGTCCGTTGGGTCGAAGCGCGGTCCAGTACGACGCACGAGAACGCGGTCTTCTCCGCCCGGATCCTGCGCAAGGCCGGCGTGCACGAGGTCGTCCTCGTCGCGCATGGCTTCGACATGCGGCGCGCGACCGCCGAATTCGCCGGCGCGGGGATCGCAACCATCGCGGCGCCGACGGGCAAGCGGTCGGGGACCCACGACAACGTGCTCGACTACCTGCCAAGCATTTCGGGTCTCCTTGGAAGCTACTACGCGACGTACGAGATTCTGGCCAACCTGGTCCGTGTGGTGAACAACGATCGATGACGACTCGCCGTGGGTCCGCCGCGGGGACGGCCGTCGACGATACGGGCGCGCGAACGCGATCCTGCGCTAGCCAAGCTGGCGGTTCTGTGGAAGAATAGGTCCAACTAAATTTCGGGGTGACCGCGATGCTGGACCGCGACGGTTATCGCCCGAACGTCGCCATCGTCATCGTCAACGCGAAAAACCAGGTCTTTTGGGGCAAAAGGGTCCGAGAACATTCGTGGCAATTTCCGCAAGGCGGCATCAATCCCGGTGAAACGCCCGAGACGGCGATGTACCGGGAGCTGCACGAGGAAGTCGGGCTCAAGCCGAAGCACATCAGGATCCTGGGGCGCACGCGCGACTGGCTGCGTTACGAGGTGCCGCAGCACTGGGTGAAGCGCGAGTGGCGGGGTAGCTACCGCGGGCAGAAGCAGATCTGGTATCTGCTCCGCCTCGTCGGCCGCGATACCGACGTTTCGCTGCGGGCGAGCGAGCGTCCCGAGTTCGACGCGTGGCGCTGGCACGACTACTGGGTGCCGCTCGACACGGTGATCGAGTTCAAGCGCGAGTCCTATCGGCGCGCGCTCGTCGAGCTCGAGCGATTCATCGACGCGCGGCCGCAGACCCGGCGGGAGCGCCTGTACGGTTTCCCGCACCCGGTCATGCCCCCGTCTTACGCCGAGCCCGATCCCGTCACGCAGGGCGGATCTTAAACGCCGCGGGCCCGAGGCGCCGGCCCCTCCCGCTTCGGGCTGGACGTGACCTCGCGAGGCTCCGTCCGCTGCGCGTTGTTCCCGCCACGAGTTGTCCCCGCCCCAATCCGATCCGATCCGGCCCTCAGCC
The DNA here is from genome assembly GCA_031360485.1 of Betaproteobacteria bacterium. Classification (GTDB taxonomy): domain Bacteria; phylum Pseudomonadota; class Gammaproteobacteria; order Burkholderiales; family Casimicrobiaceae; genus CAIWHR01. Next base: position 1,700 of record JANMBN010000163.1, read on the forward strand.
GAGAAGAACCATATTGTCGCGGTGGATGAGTTCGGGTTCGTCGATGTACCCGAGGATCGCCTCGATCTCCGACGACGGCTTGCGGAGGATGCGCGCCGCCTCCTGCGCGCCGTAGTTGACGAGGCCGCGCGCGATCTCGTGCCCGTCGGGATCGAAGCAGCCGACGATCTCGCCACGCTCGAAATTGCCGTCGACGCGGGTCACGCCGATCGGCAGCAGGCTCTTGCCCTCGCGCGCCAGCGCACGCACGGCACCGGCGTCGAGCGTCAGCCGGCCGGCGAGCTGCACGTGGTCGGCGAGCCACTGCTTGCGGGCGCCGAGCGAGACGTCCGGCGCGATGAGCGAAGTGCCGATGGCCTCGCCGTCCGCGAGCCGCGTCAGCACATTTGCCTCGCGTCCGTTGGCGATGACGGTCGATGCGCCCGAGCGCGCGGCGCGTTTGGCCGCCAGCACCTTGGATAGCATTCCGCCGCGGCCAAGCGCGCTTCCGGCGCCTCCCGCCATGGCCTCGAGTTGCGGGTCGCCCGCGCGCGCCGTTTGCACGAGGGTCGCGGCCGGATCGCGCCGCGGGTCGGCCGAGTAGAGCCCGTGCTGGTCGGTGAGCAATACCAGCGCGTCGGCCTCGATCAGGTTCGTCACCAGCGCGCCCAGCGTGTCGTTGTCGCCAAAGCGGATCTCGTCGGTGGTGACCGTGTCGTTCTCGTTGATGATCGGGATCACGTCGAGGCCGAGCAGCGTGACGAGCGTCGAGCGCGCATTCAGGTAGCGGCGACGGTCGGCGAGATCGTCGTGGGTAAGGAGGATCTGCGCCGTATGCAGTCCGAACTTGGCGAATGCGGACTCGTACGCCTGCACGAGTCCCATCTGGCCCACGGCGGCGGCGGCCTGCAATTCGTG
>JANMBN010000224.1:0-11163 GCA_031360485.1 Betaproteobacteria bacterium
CTGGGCGTGTCGCGCGGCCCCGTGCGCGAAGCGTTCCGCGCACTCGAGGAATCCGGCCTGGTCCGGCTCGAAAAGAATCGCGGCGTATTCGTGCGCCAGATTCCGATCGAGGAAGCCGACGAGATCTACGAGCTGCGCGCGGTGCTGGACGAGTTCGTCGGCCGGCGGCTGGCGCAGTCGGTGACCTCCGAACAGGTGCGCGAACTGCGCGCGCGCGTCGACCGGATGGAAAGGGCTGCCGCCAAGGGCGACGTCGACGCCTATCTCGCCACCAACGTCGACTTCCACGACCGGTTGGTCGAGCTCGCCGGCAACGCCAAACTGCTCGTGACGTACCGCCGCCTGGTCAACGAGCTTCACCTCTTTCGCCGCGCGACGCTCGCGCAGGGCGGCGCGCTGCCCGTCTCCACGCGGGAGCATCGCGCCATCATCGACAAGATCGCGGCCAGACAGCCCGTCGCAGCCGGCCGCGCGCTGTATGACCACGTGATCGCCAGCCGCGAACGGATGCATCGGGCCAAAATGCCGCCGGCCGCGGCCGCGCCCTCGCGCCCCTCTTCGAGGAAACCCCGTTGAGCCCCCCTTCCCTCACCGTCAATCGCCGCTCGTATCGCTGGCCGCAGCGGCCGCTCGTCGTCGTCTGTGTCGACGGCTGCGAGCCCGAATACATCAATCAGGCGATCGCCACGGGCCGCGTGCCCTTCCTGGCCGCGCTGCGCGAGGCCGGCACGTGCCTGACCGCCGACTGCGTGGTGCCGTCGTTCACGAATCCCAACAACCTCTCGATCGTCACCGGCGCGCCGCCCGCGGTGCACGGCATCTGCGGCAATTACTTCTGGGACCGGGATGCCGGCGCCGAAGTGATGATGAACGATCCGAAGTACCTGCGCGCAGGCACGATCCTCGCGGCGTTTGCCGACGCCGGCGCCAAGGTCGCCGTCGTCACCGCCAAGGACAAGCTGCGCACGCTGCTGGGCCACAAGATGACCGGCATCTGCTTTTCGTCCGAAAAGGCCGCCGAGGCGACCGTAGCCGTCAACGGGATCGGCGGCGTTCCGGCGATGGTCGGCATGCCCGTTCCCCCCGTGTACAGCGCCGAGCTGTCCGAGTTCGTGTTCGCCGCGGGCGTCAAGCTCATGGAACGCACGCGCCCCGACGTCACGTACCTGTCGACGACCGATTACATCCAGCACAAGGTCGCCCCCGGCGTCGGTGTCGCCAACGATTTCTACGCGATGATGGACCGCTACCTGGGACAACTCGACGCGATGGGCGCAACGGTCGTCGTGACCGCCGACCACGGCATGAACGCCAAGACGGACGCGTTCGGCCGACCAAACATCGTTTTCCTGCAGGACGTCCTCGATCGCGTCTACGCCGCGGGCACGACGCGCGTGATCCTGCCGATCACCGATCCGTACGTCCTCCACCACGGTGCGCTCGGCTCCTTCGCCACGGTCTATCTTTCGCCTCCGGCCACCGCCGGCGACGCCGCGGCGCGGATCGCGGAGTTGCCGGGCATCGACGTCGTCCTGACGCGCATTGATGCCTGCGCCCGCTTCGAGCTTCCGGAGGATCGCGTCGGCGACCTCGTCGTCGTGTCGGAGCGGCTCACCGTGATCGGCACGAGCCGACACCGGCACGACCTCTCGGGCCTCGACGCGCCGCTGCGCTCGCATGGCGGAATTTCCGAGCAGCAAGTGCCGCTGATCGCGAACCGGCGGGCCGAAGCGTTGCCGTCCGAGCGCCGGTGGCGCAATTTCGACGCGTTCGATCTCGCGCTCAATTACCTGCAGTGACGCGAGCGACGGCATGAACATGATGACCGAATTGAAGGACCTCCGGCACGGCGGCGTCTTGCGCGCCAAAATGCGCATCGCCGGCGAACTCGTCGGCGGGGACAGGACCCTCGACGTCCGCAATCCGTATACCGGCAACGTCGTCGGCACCGTGCCCAAGGCGACGGTCGAGGAAATCCGGCGCGCCTTCGCCATCGCCAAGGGGTACAAGCCGACGCTGACCCGGCACGACCGCTATCGCATCCTGTACCGGGCGGCCGAGATCATCCGTGGCCGCACCGACGAGATCTCCGACCTCATCACCGCCGAGTGCGGGCTCTGCAAGAAGGATTCGCTCTACGAAGTCGGCCGTGCCTGCGACGTGTTCATCTTCGCCGGCAACGCCGCGCTCGCCGACGACGGGCAGATCTTTTCCTGCGACCTGACGCCGCACGGCAGGAAACGCAAGGTCTATACGCTGCGCGAGCCGCTGCTGGGGGCGATCTCCGCGATCACGCCTTTCAATCATCCGCTGAACCAGGTCGCGCACAAGGTCGCGCCGTCGATCGCGACCAACAACCGGATGGTGCTGAAGCCGACCGAAAAGACGCCGCTGACCGCGCTGCTGCTCGCCGACATCCTCTACGACGCGGGCCTGCCCCCCGAGATGTTCTCGGTTGTCACCGGCGACCCGCGCGAGATCGCCGACGAGATGCTCACCAACCGGGACATGGACCTCGTCACGTTCACGGGCGGCGTGGCCGTGGGCAAATACATCGCCGCGAAGGCCGTCTACAAGCGGCAGGTGCTCGAGCTGGGCGGCAACGACCCGATCATCGTGATGGAGGATGCGGACCTGGAGGAGGCCGCAGCGCTCGCCGCCGCCGGATCGTACAAGAACTCGGGCCAGCGCTGCACCGCGGTCAAGCGGATGCTCGTCCACGAGGACGTGGCCGATCGCTTTGTCGAACTCCTGCTCGCCAGGACGAGGGCCTGGACCTATGGCGATCCGATGGACGCTACGCTGGACATGGGCACCGTCATCGACGAGGCGGCGGCGATATCGTTCGAGACGAAGGTGAACGAAGCCGTGGCGCTTGGGGCCAGGCTGCTCCACGGCAACGTCCGCCGCGGGGCGCTGTACTCGCCCACGCTCGTCGACCACGTCCTGCCGGAGATGCCGCTCGTCAAGTACGAGACATTCGGACCCGTTTCGCCGGTGATCCGCTTCAGGAACATCGACGACGCCATCCGGATCTCGAACTCGACCGATTTCGGACTCTCCTCCGCCGTCTGCACCAATCGACTCGACTACATTACGCGGCTCGTATCGGAGCTCCACGTCGGCTCGGTGAATGTCCGCGAAGTCCCGGGGTACCGGCTGGAGCTCACGCCGTTCGGAGGCATCAAGGATTCGGGCCTGGGCTACAAGGAAGGCGTCCAGGAAGCGATGAAGAGTTTCACCCATACCAAGACTTACTCGTTGCCATGGTGATGGGACACCCAATGGGTCCGGCTTCAGCCGGACCGCTCCGCCGCGCAAGGCTGAAGCCTTGCCCACGATCGCCGTGATTGAGCCGCTGCCGCTCGCTGACCTGTCCGCCGAGGGCGACGTCAACACGTCGCCGCTGCGCCGGGTATTCGAGGCGGCGCACGTGCACGCGAAGACGCGCGCGATGCTCGATGCCGACGCCGACGTTTTCCTGCACCAGTCGCTGTCCACGCCGTGCTTCAACGCGCTCGCTTCCTGCGACGGCATCTGGCTCACCGACGTCGAAGGCCGCCGCGTGATGGACTTCCACGGCAACAACGTACACCAGGTCGGTTATCGCCACCCGCACGTGATGGCGGCGGTCAAGCGGCAGCTCGACACGCTGCCGTTCTCGCCGCGCCGGTTCACCAACGCGGCGGCCGTCGACCTGGCCGCGAAGCTCGCCGCGCTTGCGCCCGATCCGCTCGGCAAGGTGCTGTTCGCGCCGGGCGGCACGCTCGCGATCGGGATGGCGCTGAAGCTCGCGCGGCTGGCGACCGGCCGGCACAAGACGTTGTCGCTCTGGGACAGCTTTCACGGCGCATCGCTCGACGCCATCTCCATCGGCGGCGAGGCCGTGTTCCGCAAGAACATGGGCCCGCTCATGCCCGGCACCGAGCACGCGCCGCCGTGCGAACCTTCGGCCTGCCGCTTCGGCTGCGGCGGCACGTGCACGGCGAAATGCGCCGAGTACCTCGATTACGTGCTCGGCAAGGAAGAGGACATCGGCGCCGTCATCATCGAGACCGTGCGCTGCACCGACGTCCAGATTCCGCCACCCGAGTACTACCGTGTCGTTCGCGACGCCTGCGACCGCCACGGCACGCTGCTGATCCTGGACGAAGTGCCGATCTGTCTGGGGCGCACCGGACGGATGTTCGCGTTCGAGCATTATGGAATCGTTCCGGACATGGTCGTGCTCGGCAAGGGGCTCGGCGGCGCCGTGTTTCCGATGGCGGCGCTGATCGCGCGCCGCGGGCTCGACGTCGCCGCCGACCGCGCGCTGGGGCACTACACGCACGAGAAAAGCTCGGTCGGCTGTGCCGCGGCACTGGCGACCCTCGAGGTGATCGACAACGAGCAGCTGCTCCTGCGGTCGCGAACGCTCGGCGCGCAGGCGCTCGAACGCATGCGCGACCTCGAGCGTCGACACGCCCTCGTCGCCGACGTCCGCGGCATCGGCCTCCTGCTCGGGATCGAGCTTCGGCGGGATGGCGCCCCCGCGTGCCGCGAAGCCGAGCAGGTGATGTACCGCTGCCTCGCCAACGGCCTGTCGTTCAAGATCGGGCAAGGCAACGTGTTGACGCTTTCTCCGCCGCTCGTCATCACCGCCGGCGAGCTCGACAACGCCTTCGCGATCCTCGACACGGCGCTGTCCGCGGTCGAGGCCGGTTCCGCCTAGGCACGCCGTGCAGACGCTCCTCAATCTCCTCGCCGGCGTTTCGCTGCTCGTCTGGGGCACGCACATCGTGCGGACGGGAATCCTGCGTCTTTTCGGCAGCAGTCTGCGCCGCTTCCTGCGCGTCAGCGTGGCCAAGCCGCTGAATGCGTTTTTTGCCGGCGTGGGAATCACCGCGCTGATTCAGAGCAGCACGGCGACCGCATTGATCGTCGCTTCGTTCGCCGGCCAGGGACTGATCGGCACGGGGCAGGCACTGGCGGTGATGCTCGGCGCGGACGTCGGCACGTCGCTCGTCACGGTCGTCCTGTCGTTCGACCTGTCCTGGATTTCGCCGTTGCTGATCTTCGTCGGCGTCGTGCTCTTCCTCGCACGGCAGGAGGATTCGATCGGCCGCTTCGGGCGCGTGCTGATCGGGCTCGGTCTCATCATCTTCGCGCTGCAGTGGATCGCGGTCGCGGCGAAACCGGTGGTCCAGGCTGCCGGCGTCCAGGTGATCTTCGCGTCGCTCACCGGCGATGTGCTGCTCGACATGCTGGTCGCGGCGCTGCTGACGATCCTTTGCTACTCGAGTCTTGCCGTCGTGCTGCTGGTCGCGACGCTCGCATCGCTGCACATGATCGGACTGCCCGTCGCGCTGGGGCTCGTGCTTGGCGCGAATCTCGGCAGCGGCATTCTCGGCATGCTGTCGACGCTCAATTCACCGCCCGAAGCACGCCGTGTCACGCTCGGCAATTTCCTGTTCAAGCTCATCGGCTGCACCTTCCTGCTGCCGCTCCTGGTGCACGTCGAGAAACTGGTGGACGCGCTGGGCGTCGGGGCGGCCCAGGAAGTCGTGCTGTTCCACCTGGCCTTCAATGGCGTGCTGGCCGTTGTATTCATCTTCTTTACCGCACCGATCGCGCGCGTTGCCGAGCGCATGCTGCCCGCCAAACCCGCCAGCGACGACCCGGGAAAGCCCCGGCACCTCGATCCTTCCGCCCTGACGACGCCCACGCTTGCCATTTCGTGCGCGGCGCGCGAGGCGCTGCGAATCGGCGATGTCATCGAGCAGATGCTGAACGGGCTGCTGACCGTCCTGAAATCGAACGACCGCGTGCTCGCCGAGCGGCTGCGCAAGATGGACGACGTCGTCGACGACCTGTACACGGCGGTCAAGCTTTACCTGACGCAGATTTCGCGCGAGGCGCTCGAGGAGGCGGAAGGCCGGCGCTGGACGGACATCGTGTCGTTCACGATCAACATGGAGCAGGTCGGCGACATCATCGAGCGCATCATCATCGAGCTCGAGGACAAGAAGATCGACAAGGGACGCAACTTCTCGGAGGCCGGGATGGCCGAGATCTGCGACCTCCATGGCCGGCTCATCGCCAACCTGCGGCTGGGACTGTCGGTGTTCCTCACGGGCGACCTCAAGAGCGCGCAGGAGCTGCTGGCCCAGAAGGTTCTGTTCCGGGACCTCGAGCGCGCCTACGCCAACACGCATCTCGAGCGGCTCGCCGGCCAGACGCTCGAGAGCATCGAGACGTCGTCGCTGCATCTCGACCTCATCTCCGACATGAAGCGGATCAACTCGCACATTTCCTCCATCGCCTACCCGATCCTCGAGCAAGCCGGCGTGCTGGCGAAGACGCGCCTCAAGGATCCGGATCCCGTGCCCGTGCGCGCCGCCTGACGCGACGCCGATGCCCGCGACGGAACTCACGCTCGCCGTCACGCTTGCGGTGCTCGCCGCGGGCCTGCTGCATGCGAGCTGGAACGCGCTGCTGAAATCGGCCCCCGGCGGTGATCCCCTGCTCGACACCGCGACCGTTGTCGCCGGCTCCGGCGCGTGGGGACTCCTGGTGCTCCCCTTCGTCGGTGCGCCCGACGCCATGGCCTGGAAGTACATGGTCGCGTCCGTGTTCATTCACTGGGCGTACTACGTGACGCTCGCCCAGGCGTACCGCACCGGCGATCTTTCGTTCGCGTACCCGCTGATGCGCGGCACGGCGCCGCTCCTCGCCACGCTGCTCGGCGTCGTATTCCTGCGCGAATGGCCGACGCCGCAGGTTACGCTCGGCATCCTTCTCATCTGCGCCGGCATCGTCGGCATCGCCTTCGTGGGGCGCAATCCCCATCCGCGCGCCGCGGCCCTCTTCGCATTCGCCAACGCCGCGATCATCGCGGTGTACACGCTGATCGACGGCGCCGGGGCGCGAGCTTCCGGCAATGCGGCGAGCTATGCGGCGTGGCTCACGTTTCTGGAAGCGATCCCGTTCCTCTTCTGGATTCGCGCGCGGCGAGGACGCGACGCCGTCGCGTACGTCGCGCGCGGATGGCGCCGAGGCCTCATCGGGGGCGCCGCGAGCCTTGGCGCCTACGCCATCGTCCTCTGGGCAATGACGCGCGCGCCCGTTGCCGCGGTGGCGGCGCTGCGCGAGACTTCGGTGGTATTCGCGGCACTCATTGGCGCACTCTGGCTGAAGGAAGGCTTCGGACTGCCGCGGATTGCCGGCGCCGCGAGCGTGGTCGCTGGCGTCGCTGCGCTGAAGCTCTGATTCACGGACGGTACCGTTCCGCGCGAGACCGTACCGCTCGACACCCAACGCGCGCTTGCCTGCGATCAACCGGAACAGGACCTGTCCGCCATGAGCACGCTTCCGACGCATACCCGTGTCGTCGTCGTCGGCGGCGGCATCGCCGGCGTCTCCACGGCCTATCATCTCGCCAAGCTCGGCGTGAAGGATGTCGTGCTGCTCGAGCAAGGCAAGCTCACCTGCGGCACGACCTGGCACGCCGCAGGACTCGTGGGTCAGACCCGCGCGACCCGCAACGCGACGCGGATGAGCCGGTACGGCATCGATCTCTACTCGTTGCTGGAAAAGGAAACCGGGCTTGCCACCGGTTGGAAACAGTGCGGCAGCCTCAACATCGCCAAGACGCCGGAGCGGTTGACCCTCGTCAGGCGGCAGATGGCGCGCGCGAAGAGTTTCGGCATCGAATTCGAATTCGTCTCTCCCGCCGAGGCGGGAAAGAGAGTCCCCATCCTGCGCACCGACGATCTCGCGGGGGCCGTGTGGATCCCCGGCGACGGCAAGGCCAACCCGACCGATCTGACCCAGTCGCTGGCGAAGGGCGCGCGGATGCAGGGCGCGACGATCGTCGAGGGCGTCAAGGTGACCGGCGTGACGACGGCGGCTGGCCGCGTCACCGGCGTCAACTGGAAATCGGCAGAGGGTGACGGAACCATCGTCTGCGAGACGATCGTCAATTGCGCGGGCCAGTGGGCGCGTGCGTTCGGGCGCCTCGCCGGCGTTGCGGTGCCGCTCTACGCTGCCGAGCACTTCTACCTTGTCACCAAGACAATCCCCGGCGTCACGCCGGACATGCCGGTGATCCGCGACCCGGACGGCTACCTCTATTACAAGGAGGAGGTCGGCGGATTGGTGATGGGCGGATTCGAGCCCAAGGCGAAGCCGTGGAACGTCGATCCGATACCCGACGGCTTCGAATTCCAGCTGCTGGCCGAGGATTGGGATCATTTCGAGATCCTGATGACCCATGCGATCCACCGCACGCCGTGCCTCGAAACCGCGGAGGTGAAGCTGCTGTTGAACGGGCCGGAAAGCTTCACGCTCGACGGGAATTTCATTCTCGGCGAAGCGCCCGAGCTCGCCGGATTCTTCGTTTGCGCCGGCTTCAATTCGGCCGGCATCGCCAACGCCGGCGGCGCGGGAAAGCTGGTCGCGGAATGGATCGTTCAGGGCGACGCGCCGCTCGACCTCTGGGACGTCGACATCCGCCGCTTCGCCCCCTTCCACGCGAACCGCAAGCATCTAGCCGACCGCACTGTCGAGACGCTGGGCCTGCATTACGCGATGCGCTGGCCGCGCGAGGAACTCGAGACCGTCCGGCCGCTCCGCCGCTCGCCGCTCTACGACCGGCTGGCCGCGAAGGGCGCCGTGTTCGGCAGCAAGATGAACTGGGAGCGCGCGAACTACTTCCTGCCCGCCGGCGCGCCGAGGCCGTCGTACACGCTCGGGACGGCGCAGTGGCTGCCGCACGTGCTGGAGGAACAGCGGGCGTGCCGCGACGACGTCGTGGTGTTCGATCAGACGTCGTTTTCCAAGTTCGTGCTGAAGGGCCGCGACGCGCTGGCGGTCCTGCAGCGCCTGTGCGCGAACGAGGTCGACGTGCCGGTCGGAAGGATGGTCTACACCGCGATGCTCAACGCACGCGGGGGGTTCGAGAGCGACCTCACGATCGTGCGGCAGGGCGCCGCGGAATTCTTCATCATCACCGGATCGGCGCAGACCACGCGCGACTTCGCCTGGATCGAGCGCGCGATCGGGGCGGACGAGCACGCGGCGCTGGTCGACGTCACCAACGCGTACTCGGTGATCTCGGTGATGGGCCCGAAAGCCCAAGCGCTGCTCGGACGGATCTCGCCCGACGATCTCACCAAGGCCGGCATGCCTTTCTCGGCGACGCGGATGATCGACGTCGGGTACGCGCGCGTCCGCGCGGCACGGATGAGCTACGTCGGCGGACCGGGCTACGAGCTCTACGTTTCGACCGACCAGTGCGTCACGCTCTACGAATCGCTGTGGAGCGTCGGCGCGGAGTTCGGCCTGAAGGACGCGGGCTACTACACGATCGACGCGCTGCGCATCGAAGCGGGCCGCCGCGCCTGGGGTGCGGAGTTGTCGCCGGACGAGACGCCGTGGGAAGCCGGTCTCGGCTACGCCGTGAAGATGGACAAGCCCGCGGACTTTCTCGGCCGCGACGCGCTCGCGCGGCAGCAGGCAAACGGCGTGCGGAAACGCCTGGTCATGTTCACGTTCGACGATCCCGCCGCCTTCCCGTGGGGCGGCGAACCGATATTGATGAACGGGACAAACGTCGGCGAGCTGACATCGACCGGCTACAGCCGCCGGCACGGGCGCGCCGTCGCCATGGGCTACGCGCGAGCCGAAATCACCCTGACGGACGAAATCGTGCTCGGCGCGAGTTACCAGATCGATATCGCTGGCGAACTGTTCGCGGTGACGCCGCATTTGCGACTCGCGTAACCCGGGGCTCGCCGTCGATACACGTCATCGCGCGCGACGGCGTGCCGCAGCCGGCGCGGTTTTGTGTTAGCGTGACAAGCCAACCTGCCGGAGTTGCGCTTGCCGAATTCACCTGCGATGCCGCATCGCTTCACGACGCCACCCCGCCGCGGGCGCACGCCATCGAAGCCCGGCGCCATCACGGGCCAGGTCCAGAGCCTCACCCGCGGTCTCAACATTCTCGAAGCGCTCGCCAGGGCGGAGGCCGGCATCTCGCTGACCGACATCGCGCATCGCGTGGACCTGCCTCCATCGACGACGCACCGGCTGCTCTCCACGCTGGAAAAGCTGGGCTACGTCTACCAGGCCGGCGCCCTTGGCCATTGGTACGTCGGCCTGCAGGCCTTCACCGTCGGCGCGGGCTTCCTCGCCAATCGCGATTTCGTCGCCCAAAGCCACACGTACATGCGGCATTTGATGGAGCAGTCCGGCGAGACCGCCAACCTCGCGATTCTCGACGGCACCGAAGCGGTCTTCATCGCCCAAGTCCAGTGTCGCGAGATGATGCGCATCCTGGTGAAGCTGGGCAGCCGCGTGCCGCTGCATGCGTCGGGCGTTGGCAAGGCGATCTTCGCGGCGCTCCCGGACGAACAGATCGACGCCATCCTCAAGGTGAAGGGGCTGCCGCGCATCACGCCGCACACGATCGTCGCGCCGGAGACGATGTGGGCGGCGCTCAAGGTGATCCGTCAGCGCGGGTACTCGTTCGACGACGAGGAGCACGCGCCGGGCACGCGCTGCGTCGCGGCGACGATCTACGACGAGCACGCGGAGCCGCTCGGCGCAATTTCGCTCGCCGGCCCGTCGTCGCGGTTGCCCGACGAGCGGATCCGCCAGCTCGGTCCCATCGTCGCGCATACCGCCGAGGAGCTGACGGAGAAGCTCGGCGGCCGATGGCCGCATCCGCATTGAGCCTGGCCGCAGGCGCGCGATCGACGTACGGTCACGCCAGGGGTCTCGCGGTCCTGCCTTCCATGTTCGCCGTGCGGCGCGCCAGGTCCCTGTTCGGCGCCGCCTTCAGGTTCGCGAGAAGTTCATCGGCGCCGGCGAAATCGTTGCAGGCGAGCACCATGTCACAGCCCGCCGCCAGCGAGAGTGTCGCGCGCGCGATGAGGTCGCCCGCACCGAACGCGCCGGCCATTCCGAGGTCGTCCGAGAAGATGAGACCGTCGAAGGCGAGCCGGTCGCGCAGGATCTCCTGGAGCCAGATGCGCGAATAGCCCGCGGGCTCCGAGTCGACGGCCGGGTAGATCACGTGCGCGGGCATGATCGACTCGAGCCCGCATTTCACCAGCGTGCCGAACGGGACCAGATCGTCGGCGGCGATCGCCCCCAGCGCGCGCGGGGCGACCGCGACCACCG
>JANMBN010000242.1:0-5824 GCA_031360485.1 Betaproteobacteria bacterium
CGCGTCAGCGCCTCGCCGGCCGGGACCTCGCCCAGGATCGTCACGCAGAGGTTGAGCGGGCCGCGCGTCGTGTCGCCGCCGACGAGCTCGACGCCGTGTGCGTCGGCCAGCGCATAGAGACCTCGCGCGAAGGCCTCGAGCCATGCGGGATCGACGTCGGGCAGCGCGCCGGCGAGGAGCGCCCAACGCGGCGTCGCGCCCATCGCCGCCATGTCGGACAGGTTCACCGCGAGTGTCTTGTGGCCGAGCTTTTCCGGGTCGGCGTCGGCAAGGAAATGCCGACCGCTGACCAGCATGTCGACGGAAACCGCGAGCTCGCAGCCAGGCGACGGGATTAGCAGCGCGGCATCGTCGCCGACCGACAGGTGCACCGACGCAGCGCGCGGCGGCCGGGAGAAGAACCGCGCGATCAGTTCGAACTCATTCACGCCCGGATTATAGGCGATGGCCGCGCCGCCGCCGCGCGGGACCCCGGCTACTTCAGCGCATCGCCGATCTCGCGTTGCCAGCGCGCGAGCAGCCTTCTCTTCTCGGCGGGCGAACTCGATTTCGCGGTATCGAGGTCGATGGTCGGCGCTTCGGCGTACCGTGCCGCCTCGGGCCGGATCTCCGCCGCCTTGTTGGCGGGCAGGATCAGGTTGCGCGTGCGATTCGCGAGTTCCTGCGCGCCCTTCGTCAGGGCCCAATCGTAGAACGCGCGGGCTTCCGCCGGATTGGGGCCGTTCGCGATGATGGCCATGCCACCGAGCGCGTCCCCCGTGCCCTCGCACGGGATGGTGACGTCGACGGGGAATCCCCCAAGCTGCTGCGTGATGAACTCGTGCACGAAGCTGACGCCGATGCCCACTTCGCCGCGCGCCACCGACGGCCCCTGCGCGGTCCCCGACTGCGTATAGCGAACGACGTTCGGGTGGAGCCGCTTCAGGTATTCGAACGCGCGATCCTCGCCGTAGAGCGCGACGAGGGTGGCGAGAATCGTATAGCCGGTGCCGCTCGTCACCGGATTCGAAAGCTCGATCTCGCCGCGGTATTCCGGTTTCGTGAGGTCGGACCAGCAGCGCGGAACGGGCAGCCGCTTCTTCGACATGATCGCCGAATTCGTGCCGAAGCCCAGGATGATCCGGTAGATCGCGATGGCCCGATCGCCCGTCGCGCTCGCCTGCCGCTGTGCCCACGGATGGAGCTCGGCCGTTCGCGGCGACCGGTACGGTGCGAAGAGACCCTCGGCGGTGCCCTGCAGAAACGAATCGAAGGTCCCGCCATACCAGAGATCGGATTTCGGATTCTCGCGTTCGGCGCGGAGCTGCGCGAACACTTCGCCGGTCGGCTTGCGCACCATCGCGACCGCGATCCCCGTGTCGCGCGTAAACGTTTGCGCCGCAAGCTCGCAGGCATCGGGGTCGTGCGTGCAGTAAACCGACAGCGGGGCCGCGGCGACCGGAAACACGGCGAACGCCGTTGCCGCCGCCGCGGCGCAGGCCATCTTGCGCGCGGCAGTCGACATCGTGTTCAGGCCGCGGTCGTCCCGCGACGGAGGGCGTCGATTTCGGCCGGGCGCAGCGTCAGGGCGAGCTTGTCCAGAACGCCGTTCACGAACTTGTGCCCGTCGGTGCCGCCGTAGACTTTCGCGAGCTCGATCGCCTCGTTGATCGTGACGCGGTACGGGATCTCGAGCCGGTGCTTGAGCTCCCAGGCGCCGATCACGAGAATCGCGCGCTCGATCGGCGATAGCTGGGCGGCGCGCCGGTCGAGGCTGGGAGCGACGAGTTCGACCAGCGCGTCGTACTCGCCGGTGACGCCCGTCCACAGCGCATCGAAATAGGCATCGTCGGCCTTCGGAAAACCCGCGGCATCCCCCAAACTCGCCCGGATCGCCTCGGACCCGTTGCCCGACATCTGGCGCTCGTAGAGCCCCTGCAGCACGAACTCGCGCGCCCGTCGCCGCGGGCTAGGGGCCATCGATGGCTTCCAGCAGATTGACGAGCTCGAGCGCCGCCTGCGCCGCCTCGTATCCCTTCGTGTCCGCGCGCGACCGGGCCTGCTCGTCGGTGTCGGTCGTCAGGATGCCGTTGCCGATGGGGATGCCGAACTCGAGCTGCACCTCGGCGACACCCCGCGCCGATTCGTTGGCGACGATCTCGAAATGGTAGGTGTCGCCGCGGATCACGGCGCCCAGCGCGACCAGCGCGTCGAAGTCGCCCGATTGCGCCAGCCGCTGCAATGCGAGCGGCGTCTCGAGCGCCCCGGGAACCGTGGCGACCGTGACGTCGCGCTCGGCTACGCCCGCTTCGCTGATGGCGCGCAGCGCGCCCGCGAGCATCAAGTCGCCGATACCGGGATTGAACCGTGAAAGCACGATGCCGACGTGTCGGTCGGCGCCGTTCGTGCTGTTGGGAATGCGGCGAATGGGCATGGGTTCGGGTTGCAGCGATGGGAACGCGGTTTGGGGCCTTTGCGACGGCGCTACGACGCCTTGCGCGCGGCAGGCTGCTCGATGTACCCCGTCACCTCGAGATCGAATCCGGTCATGCTCGGCATCTTGCGCGGCCTCGCGAGCAGCCGCATCTTGCCGACGTTGAGGTCGCGCAGGATCTGCGCGCCGATGCCGTAGTTGCGCAGATCGACCTTGGCGGAAACCGGCGGCTCGGTCGCCAGCGCACGGCGGCGCAGTTCGTCTGCGCTCTCGGCACGATGCAACAGCACGACGACGCCGCGACCGGCTTCGGCGATCGCCGCCAGCGCCGCCGCGATGCTCCACGAATGCGAAGTGCCGCCGCTATCGAGCAGGTCCATCACCGACAGCGGCTCGTGCACGCGCACCAGCGTCTCGGTGTCGGGCGAGACCGGTCCTCGCACGAGCGCGAGATGGGTCGCGTCGGAGAGCTTGTCGCGGTAGACGACCAGACGGAACGCTCCGTGAACCGTCGCAATCGGCCGCTCGGCGATTCGTTCGATGAGCCGCTCGGTCCGGCTCCGATAATGGATGAGGTCGGCGATCGCGCCGATCTTGAGACCATGGGTCGCGGCGAATGCCTCGAGATCCGGCAGCCGCGCCATCGTGCCGTCGGCATTCATGATCTCGCACAGCACGGCCGTCGGCGTGAGCCCGGCGAGTGCCGCGAGATCGCAGCAGGCCTCGGTGTGCCCGGCGCGCGCCAGCACGCCGCCGGCCTGGGCGATGAGCGGAAACACGTGACCCGGCTGCACGATGTCGGATGCCTTGGCGTCGGGCGCGCCGGCGACGCGAATCGTATGCGCGCGATCGGCCGCGGAAATGCCGGTGGTGACGCCTTGCGCGGCCTCGATCGAATTGGTGAAGTTGGTGCCGTGGACCGAGCGATTCTGCGAGACCATCGGCGCCAGGTTCAGGCGCGCGGCATGCGCGGCGGTGATCGGCATGCAGATGAGGCCGCGCCCGTGCAGCGCCATGAAGTTGACCTTCTCCGGCGTGACGAAATCCGCGGCGAAGATCAGGTCGCCCTCGTTTTCACGGTCCTCCTCGTCGACGAGCACGGCCATCCGCCCGGCCTTGATGTCGGCGATGATGTCGGTGATCGGGGCGAGGCTCATGGAGACGTGGTCGGCGCGGCGGGACGCTCATTTTACCCGCGACGGCGCTCCGCCGATACGGCCGCGGGCCGTCCATCGGCAAGAGCGCGGCTAGGGCCTCCGTTCAATCGACGTCTAGAAGTGCGAACAGACCTCAATCGGCCGCCCCGATCACGGTCAACGTCGCACGATCAGGTTCGGTGCAGCCGGCCACATCGGTTTCGTTCGCCGGGTATTTGCGGCAGAATCCGCCAACGCGCCCGGGCGCCCCGTTTGGTGCGCCGCGTGACCGGCTGGAGGCTTGGCGGCGCGCAACCCACAAGGAGATCAGACGATGCCCAAGTATCTGTTCGAGGCGAAATACACGGCCGAAGGGGCCAAGGGGATCCTCCACGACGGAGGCACGGCGAGGCGCGCCGCCGTCGAGAAGGCCGTTTCGGGACTCGGCGGCCGGCTCGAGGTGTTCTATTTCGCGTTCGGTGGCGCCGACGCCTTCGTGATCGCCGACCTGCCCGACAACGTGACGGCCGCGGCCATGGCGCTCGCCGTCGGTCAATCCGGCAAGGCATCGACGAAGACCATCGTGCTGCTGACGCCCGAGGACGTCGATGCGGCATCGAAGAAATCCGTCGTGTATCGCGGACCGGGCGGCTAGCGCGGATCAGTCTCCGTTCACGGCAGCGGCGCCGGCCTTGGCGGGCGCCGCGCGCCGTCCTCGAACAGCGCGAGCGTAGCCAGCGTCAACTCGCTCGCCGGGTCCGCGTAGTCGACGACTACGCTGAAATGGTTGCGGCCGGGGATCAGCATCGGCGTGCGCGCCCCCGCCGGCCGATTGGCGGGCCATGCGTCCCACAGGATTTGCGTCTGCCGGATGAACTCCGGGGTCTCGTCGGCCCCCGCCGCAAGCACGAGCGGCGCGCGCGTTCGCGGCGTCAACAGGACAGGGGACTGGCGCGCCGCTTCGGCGGCGTCCAGCTTCAAGTCGGCGTTGTACGAAAACAGGACCATCGGCGCGAGGTCGTGCACACCGGACAACGACACGCCGCCGGCAACGGGATCGCGCGGAAGACCGGACGTCGCCCAATCCGTCGTGAACAACATCGCGGCGAGATGTCCGCCCGCCGAATGTCCGCCGACGACGATGCGGTCGGGGTTCGCACCGCGCGCCGCGCCTTCGCGGACGATCCAGGTGACCGCACGCCGGCATTGCTCGACGATGGTCGCGATTGACACCGCCGGACATAGATCGTAGTTGGCGACGGCAACCGCGTAGCCCGCTTCGACAAAGGGCGTCGCGACAAACGAGAAGTCGCTCTTGTCGAGTGCGCGCCAGTACCCGCCATGCAGGAACAGGAACGTGCCGCGCGCGGCTGCGGCCGGCACGAAAAGGTCGAGCGTCTCCTTCGGTCCCGGCCCGTACCGCACATCGAGCCCAGGCGAGAGCGCCGTGCGCGCGCTGGCCGACGACTCGGCGAAGAGTGCGAGCCACCGCGGGTGGTCGGGGACCGCGGCCCGGTTGTTGTAGCCGCGCTCGACGAACTCCGGCGTATAGGCGATTGCGGGCATGCCAGCTACGCGACGGGCGCGGCAACGGTGATCGCCAGCGCTCCGAGGCCGTCGATGCCGCCGTCCAGACGGTCGCCCGGCACGACCGCGCCGACGCCCGCAGGCGTCCCGGTGAAGATCAGGTCGCCGGGCAGGAGCTCGTAGAACTGCGACAGGAAATGGATCGTGTGCGGGACATCCCATATCATGTCCGCGAGATCGCCCAGCTGC
This sequence comes from Betaproteobacteria bacterium, assembly GCA_031360485.1. GTDB lineage: Bacteria > Pseudomonadota > Gammaproteobacteria > Burkholderiales > Casimicrobiaceae > CAIWHR01. The sequence continues at coordinate 5,326 of JANMBN010000242.1, forward strand.
CGGCGTGCGCCGTTGACGTCGAGCCAAATCTTGCCGCGGGTCGGATGGCCGATCGCCGCGACCGGATGGATCGGCCCGATCGGCGCCGCCCCCGCGAACGATTTTCCGATGTCCCACGGCCGCTTCTTTTCGCGCATTTCGTTCTGCAGATCGCGGCGCGTCATGTCGAGCCCGACGGCATAGCCGTAGACGATCCCCGGCGCGTCCGCCGGCGACAGCTTGACGCCCCGCACGCCGATCGCCGCGACGAGCTCGATCTCGTGGTGGAAGTTCTTCGTCGCCAGCGGATAGCGGACGATTCCGACGTCGGGCGGGACGACGGGCACGACCGCGTCCGCCGGCTTGGTGAAGAAGAACGGCGGCTCCTTCGTCGCGTCGCCGCCCATCTCCTTCGCATGCTCGGCGTAGTTGCGGCCGACGCAATAGATGTGGCGGACCGGGAAACGGTCGGCGCTGCCGGCGACCGGCACGGCGGTGAGGTCCCAGGCGGGGAAGACGG
>JANMBN010000252.1:0-5664 GCA_031360485.1 Betaproteobacteria bacterium
CGGCGTGGCACAGGCCGGCATTGGCTTGGGCGCTTTCTCGATCTGCACCAGACACATGCGGCAGTTGGCGGCGATCGACAACTTCTTGTGATAGCAGAAGTGCGGCACGTAGATGTCGAGCGCGTTCGCCGCATCCATCACGGTGGATCCCGGGGCCACTTCCACCTTTCGGCCGTCGATTTCGAGATTCAGCATCGATGCGCCCCCGCCGGGGCGTCCCAAGGGCGCACCGGCCCCCTGGGGGGAGACGAGCGTAGCGAGTTGCGGGGGGATCGTGCGCCCGCCGGGCCGCCCCAAAGGCGCACCGGCCCCCTGGGGGGAGACGAGCGTAGCGAGTTGCGGGGGGATCTCATACGTAGGTCGGCACGACGCACCGCTTGTGGTCGATGTGGTGCTGAAATTCGTCGCGGAAGTGGCCGATGAAACTTTTCACCGGCAGCGCCGCGGCATCGCCCAGCGCGCAGATCGTGCGTCCGGCGATGTTGTCGGACACGGAGAGGAGCAGGTCCAGGTCCTCGTTGCGGCCGTTCCCGTGCTCGATCCGGTCGACGACGCGCCACAACCAGCCCGTGCCCTCCCGGCAAGGCGTGCACTGGCCGCAGGATTCCTCGAAATAGAAGTACGACAGCCGCAGCAGCGATTTCACCATGCAGCGCGTGTCGTCCATGAGAATGACCGCCCCCGACCCCAGCATCGAGCCGGCCTTGGCGATCGAGTCGTAATCCATGTCGGTGGCCATCATCACATCCCCGGGCAACACCGGCATCGACGAACCGCCGGGAATGCAGGCCTTCAGCCGGCGGCCGCCGCGGACGCCGCCCGCCATCTCGAGCAGCTTCGCGAACGGCGTGCCCAGCCGCACTTCGTAGTTGCCGGGCCGCGCGACGTCGCCCGACACGGAAAAGATCTTCGTGCCGCCATTGTTGGGGCGCCCGAGGTTCAGGAACGCCTCGCCGCCGTGCCGGATGATCCAGGGCACCGCTGCGAACGTCTCGGTGTTGTTGATCGTCGTCGGCTTGCCATAGAGCCCGTAGCTTGCGGGAAACGGCGGCTTGAAACGCGGCAGGCCCTTCTTGCCCTCGAGCGACTCCAGGAGCGCCGTCTCCTCGCCGCAGATGTACGCGCCGTAGCCGTGGTGGTTGAAAAGCCGGAAGCTGAAATCCGATCCCAGGATGTTGTCGCCGAGCAGCCCGGCGGCGAATGCCTCCGCGACCGCCTCCTCGCAGCGCTCGTAGGTCTCCCAGATCTCCCCGTGGACATAGTTGTATCCGCGTACGCAGCCCATCGCATACGCGGCGATCGTCATCCCCTCGATCAGCGCGTGCGGGTTGTAGCGAAGGAGGTCGCGGTCCTTGAACGTGCCGGGCTCGCCTTCGTCGGAATTGCAGACGAGGTACTTGTCGCCGCGGTACTGCGGCGGCATGAAGCTCCATTTGAGGCCCGTCGGAAAACCCGCGCCGCCACGCCCGCGCAACGCCGACTTCTTGACTTCGGCGATCACCGACGCCGGCGGTATCTTCTCGGCGAGGATCTTCTTCAGCGCTTCGTAGCCGCCGCGCGCGACATAATCCGCGAGCCGCCAGTTCGAGCCGGTGAGGCCCGCCATGATGATCGCGTCGGGACCGTAGTCGAGGAGTGCGGACGAAGGGCTCATCATCCGCGCCCGGCGGCGCCCGACGCCTGCATTTCGGCGATCAGCGCATCGAGCTTGTCCGGGTGCATGGTGCTGCACATCCGCTTGTTGTTGACGAGGAGCACCGGTGCGTCGCCGCAGGCGCCAAAGCACTCGCCTTCCTGCAGCGTCACGAGACCGTCGGGCGTCGTCTCGCCGAAGCCGATGCCGAGTTTCGTCTTCAGGTACTCGGCGGATTTCACCGCGTCCGAGAGCGCGCACGGAAGGTTCGTGCAGATCGTGATCTTGTACTTCCCGACCGGCTGGCGGTTGTACATCGCGTAGAACGACGCAACCTCGTACACGGCGACCGGCGGCATGCCGAGATAACTCGCCACGAAGTCCATCGTCTCCGGCGCGAGCCAGCCTCTTTCGTCCTGCGCGATCGCGAGCGCCGCCATCACCGCCGATTGCTTCTGGCCGGACGGATACTTGGCGATCTCGCGGTCGATCTTCGCGAGGGCGTCGGCGGTCAGCGCGGTCATGGGCGTCAACGGTCGATCTCGCCGAACACGATGTCCAGCGTGCCGATGATGGCGACGGCATCGGCGATCATGTGGCCGCGCGACATCTCGTCCAGCGCGGAGAGGTGGACAAAGCCCGGCGCGCGAAGCTTGATGCGGTAAGGCTTGTTGGCGCCGTCGGAGACGATGTAGACGCCGAATTCGCCTTTCGGGTGCTCGATCGCCGCGTACGCCTCGCCCGGGGGCACGTGCATCCCTTCGGTAAAGAGCTTGAAGTGATGGATGAGATCCTCCATGCTGAGCTTCATGCCTTCGCGCGGCGGGGCCGCCACCTTGTGGTTGTCGACGATCACCGGGCCGGGGTTCGACCGCAGCCAGTCCACGCATTGCTTGACGATGCGGTTCGACTGCCGCATCTCCTCGACGCGGACCAGGTAGCGGTCGTAGCAGTCTCCGTGGGTGCCGACCGGAATGTCGAACTCCATCTTCTCGTAGACCTCGTAGGGCTGCTTCCTGCGCAGGTCCCAAGGGACTCCCGAACCGCGCAGCATCGGCCCGGTGAATCCCAGCGCCAGCGCGCGCTCGGCCGAGACGACGCCGATTCCGACCGTTCGCTGCTTCCAGATCCGGTTCTCGGTGAGCAGCGTTTCGTAGTCGTCGACATTGCCGGGAAACCGCCGCGTGAAATCGTCGATGAAATCGAGCAGCGTGCCCCGCCGGTTGTCGTTCATCTCCTTCATCACCCGCGCGCTGCGCGTGTGTTGCGCCTCGTACTGGGGCATGCGTTCCGGAAGGTCGCGGTAGACGCCGCCGGGGCGATAGTAGGCGGCGTGCATGCGGGCGCCGGACACCGCCTCGTAGACGTCGAGCAGGTCCTCGCGCTCGCGGAACGCATAGAGAAACGTCGTCATGCCGCCGACGTCGAGCGAGTGCGAGCCGATCCAGAGCAGATGGTTCAGGATCCGGGTGATCTCGTCGAACATCACGCGGATGTACTGTGCGCGAAGCGGGACGTCGATGCCGAGCAGCCGCTCGATCGCGAGGCAATACGCGTGTTCGTTGCACATCATGGACACGTAGTCCAGCCGGTCCATGTACGGCAGCGCCTGCAGGTAGGTCTTGTTCTCGGCGAGCTTTTCCGTCGCCCGGTGCAGGAGTCCGATGTGCGGGTCGGCGCGCTCGATGACCTCGCCGTCGAGCTCCAGCACCAGCCGCAGCACGCCGTGCGCCGCCGGGTGCTGAGGCCCGAAGTTCATCGTGTAGTTGCGTATTTCGGCCATGGAGTGGGTCGTGCGCGCCGGATATCCCCGGACTCAGTGCCCGCGCGGCCGCCCGAAGGGCACTGTGCGCCCCCTCGGGGGGCAGCGAACGAAGTGAGCGTGGGGGCCGTTCATCTCAGCTGCCAGTCGCGTAGGTGTCCTCGCGGATGATCCGGGGCGTCACCTCGCGCGGCTCGATCGTTACCGGCTGGTAGACCACGCGGCCCTGCTCCGGGTCGTAACGCATCTCGACATGACCCGATATTGGAAAATCCTTGCGGAACGGGTGTCCGACAAAGCCGTAGTCGGTGAGGATCCGGCGCAGGTCGGGGTGCCCGGGAAACATGATCCCGAAGAGGTCGAACGCCTCGCGCTCGAACCAGTTGGCGCACGGCCATAGGTCGACGGCGCTCGGCACGACCGGGAACTCGTCGTCGGGGGCGAAGCAGCGCACACGCAGACGCCAGTTGTTCGCGAGCGAAAGGAGATGATAGACGACCGCGAACCGCGGACCGCCCCGCCCTTCGCCGCCGTAGGTCGAATAGTCGACGCCGCACAGGTCGGCGAGGAGCTCGAAGCGCAACTCCGGCCGGTCGCGAAGCGCGCGCAGCGCGTCCCGCAGGCGATCGTGCGGAATCACGGCGGTCACTTCGCCGAGCGCCACGGTGACGACTTGCAACGTGTCACCCAGCGCGGCCGCGAGTGCCGACGCCAGGACCTCTGTTTTCGTGGCCATCAACGCGCGATCGTGTTGGTACGCCAGATCTTGTTTTGAAGCTGGAGAATGCCGTACAGCAGCGCCTCCGCCGTCGGCGGGCAACCGGGAACGTAGATGTCCACGGGAACGATGCGGTCGCAGCCGCGCACGACCGAGTACGAATAATGGTAGTAGCCGCCGCCGTTTGCGCAGGAACCCATCGAGATCACCCAGCGCGGCTCGGCCATCTGGTCGTAGACCTTGCGCAGCGCCGGCGCCATCTTGTTGCAAAGCGTGCCAGCGACGATCATCACGTCGGACTGACGCGGGCTCGGCCGGAAGACGACGCCGAAGCGGTCGAGGTCGTAGCGCGCCGCGCCAGCATGCATCATCTCCACGGCGCAACAGGCAAGGCCGAACGACATCGGCCACATGGAGCCGTTGCGGCACCAGTTGATGACGCTGTCGAGCGACGTGGTGACGAAGCCCTTTTCGAGGACGCCTTCAATTGCCATGATTCATTGGCTCCTTGGCTCGCATCGCCTCGGCCTCTTTGCGCCGGCAGCGCCGTATGACGGCCCGCGCGTCGGCCTCGTAGCGTCGACTCGGCCCGGTCGCATCCCCACTGCGTGGGGCCCCTGTTCCCAGGCTCACGCCGCTATTCCCATTCCAGCGCGCCCTTCTTCCACTCGTAGACGAACCCGACGACCAGCACGGCGAGAAAGACCATCATCGCGGCGAAGCCGAAGAAGCCGATCTCGGGCAGCACGACTGCCCAAGGGAAAAGGAACGCGATCTCGAGGTCGAACAGGATGAAAAGGATCGCGACGAGGTAATAGCGAACGTCGAATTTCATCCGCGCATCCTCGAAGGCCTCGAAGCCGCACTCGTACGGCGATAGCTTTTCGGGGTCGGGCTTGCTCGGCGAGAGGACGGCGCCGACCGAAAGGAGCACTCCCCCGACGGCGAGGCCGACCAGGACGAAAAGCAGGATCGGAAAATACTGTTCCAGCATGTTCGTCGACCCGCGCGAAGTCGCCTCTCAGTTGTTCTGGTGCCGACGGGGAGACTCGAACTCCCACGGCTTACGCCACTGCCCCCTCAAGACAGCGTGTCTACCAATTTCACCACGTCGGCTCGTTCAGTTTTCGGTCGGCAGAGTCGGGCCACCGCTTTATCCTGCCATTGACGCGCGCGCGTCGACGGCTGTCAACAGACTATTTCGGGACGTCGCCCGACTTCGATCCGTCGGGTGAGGGAACCGGTTGCGCCTTCGCCGGATCCGCGGCCGGCGGCACGGCAGGCGCCGCGCCGGGAAGCGAACCGGGCGCCGCCGGTATATCGGAGGCCTTCGGCGCCAACTTTTCCATCACACCCTGCTGCATGACGCCCGATGGCCCGCCGCGGCTCGATCCGAACCAGGTCAGTCCGAGGCTCGATGCGAAGAACACCGCGGCGAGAACGGCTGTGGTGCGCGAGAGGAAATTGGCGGACCCGGCGGCGCCAAACAGGCTGCCCGACGAGCCGCTGCCAAAGGCGGCGCCCATGTCCGCGCCCTTCCCGTGCTGCAAC
>JANMBN010000275.1:0-3851 GCA_031360485.1 Betaproteobacteria bacterium
GTAGATGCCGTGGAGCTGCGCCAGGGCGAAGCCCAGCGGATGCGCGTCGCCGGTGGCGGGAAGATCGGGTTCATCCTCGGCGACCTCGGCGCGGGCGCCGAACAGCTTGGCGTAGAAGGACGCCGGTTCCGCCGCGCCGAACGCCATCGAATCCTGCCGGGACGCGGCGAACGGCGGCCGCGCCTCTAATCGGCTGGCGCCGGCCGGCGTTTCCGTCGCGGGCCGCGGCAACGGCGCCACGGCGCCGCCGAGCTTGTCGGCGGCGGAAACCGCCGGCTGCACGGCTCCGGTCGCGGCGAGCGAGCGCGCAACTGCGTGCTGGACAAACTGGTGCACGGCACCGGATTCCCGGAAGCGCACCTCGCTCTTCTGCGGATGCACGTTGACGTCGACCAGGCGCGGATCGAGCGACAGCCACAGCGCGTAGGCAGGCTGGCGGTCGTGATGCAGCACATCGCGGTGAGCTTCGCGCAGCGCGTGCGCGAGCATCCGGTCGCGCACATGCCGTCCGTTGACGAATACATACTGGCCCGCGACCTGCGTCGCATACGCTGGCCGAACCGCGAAGCCCCTGATCGCAAGCGGACCGGCTTGCGCGTCGACGATGGCGGCACCCTCGACGAAGGCGTCGCCGAGCAGCGCCGCAACGCGCGCGCGCCGCCCGTGCGCCTGCAGCCGGTGCACGACCCGGCCGTTGTGCTGCAGCACGAAGCCGATGTCCGGGTGCGCCAGCGCAATGCGGCGGAACGCCTCGTCGCAGTGGCCCCATTCGGTGGCCTCCGTACGCAGGAATTTCCGCCGCGCCGGCGTGTTGAAGTAGAGCTCCTCCACGGTGACCGTCGTGCCCTCGGCGAGCGCGGCGGGAGCGGTCGACCCGACGGCGCCCCCATCGACCTCGATCCGCCACGCATGCGCGTTGCCCGCCGCGCGCGATGCCAGCGCGAAGCGCGACACCGCCGCAATCGACGCCAGCGCCTCGCCGCGAAAGCCCAGCGTCGCGATCGCCTCGAGATCGTCGGCCGTCGCCAGTTTCGACGTCGCATGCCGCTCGACCGCAAGGCGCAGTTCGTCGTGTTCGATGCCCGCGCCGTTGTCGGCGACGCGGACGCGCCGAATGCCGCCTCCGGCGAGATCGACATCGATCTGCGTCGCGCCGGCATCGAGGGCGTTCTCGAGCAGCTCCTTCAGCGCCGCGGCGGGGCGTTCGACGACCTCGCCCGCGGCGATCTGGTTGATCAGGTGGTCGGGCAGGGCCCGGATCTGCGTCATGGTGCCGAGGTCAAGTCATAGGTACGAATCGCGAATCGATCGGGCGGCTCGCGTCTGACCGGGTCGACGCGGGCGAGGCCGAGGGGCCGTTCCGGTCACCCGCGTTCGGCATCCGCAAACTACCATGGCGCGGCTGCTGTAGCGCCACACCCTGTGCATGACACATAGCCGGACTGTCATGTTACGACGCTTGTATGACGTTGCGCGCTGGCCATCGTCGCAACGTTCCGCGCGAACAAATTCCTTTGTCATATCAACGGCAATGACGATGTCATCGACTGCGCCGCGCACCGTTTCATAGGCAAATGCGGCCCTTCGCATGGAGCGCAAACACTGCGCATGCGGGCCGCTGCCGTCATCCGGCAAACACGGAGCGGCATCGGCGGCTTTGCATTGGCACCAAGCTTGCGACGTCATCGCCACAACCCGAATCGCGGGACGAGGCCAAAGAAATGACTACTACAACATTGCGCAGCGCCAATCCACAGCAGCAGCCTTCCATGATGGATCCGGCACTACACACTGGCGGATTGCGAGCGGCCGGCGTGCGGCGCTGGGTCGCGCTGATCGCCAAGGTGCTGCTGCCCGGCGGCCTGTTCGCGATCTCGCTGTTCGGCGCGCTCGCCAATCCGGCGCAGGCGCAGGCAATCGACCCGAACACGTTTCCCGGAACGAAACTTTCCGCCGATCTCGTCGCGGCGCTCAACGCGCCCAAGGCACCCAGCGTCAAATGGGTCAAGCAGGCAGGCAGCGAACGGTACGTGAAGACGATCATCGTGGCGGCGAGCAGCGACCCGCAGCTCACCGCGTTGCGCAGTTCCATTGTCGCTGCCGGCGGATCGGTCTACTACCAATACCAATCGGTCGCCGGCCTGTCGACCCTGCTACCCCGGAGCCAGGTGCTAAACATCGCCGCGCGGCCCGACGTCGAGAGCATCTCGCCGAATCGGCCCGCGACCAAGACCGGCAGCTTCATGAGCTTCCTCGAATCGACCACCGGCGCCGGCGGTATCCGCGCCTATTCCGGCAACAGCGGCAACCTGCATTCCGGCTACGACGGCAGCGGCGTCGGCATCGCCATCCTCGACTCCGGCATCTACTACAAGCACGGCACCTTCCTTGACAGCAGCAGGAGGAACAACCAGAACCGCGTCGCCAAGGTCGTCAGCATGAACAAGTCGACCGACGCGCAAGCCATGGGCGTGCCGGACTGGAGCATCGGCATCGACGCGTCGGCCGGGTATTACCCGGGCGGCGCCAAGCAAATCAAGTACGAGACGAACATCAACAATGCCAGCAACGCCGATCCCGACGCCTACGGGCACGGCACGCAGGTCGCCTCGGTCGCGGCCGGCCGCTCGATGAAGGGCTATGCGCCGGATTCGGCCGGCCTTGCGCCCAACGCCAAACTCTACGACGTCCGGGTGCTCGACGACACCGGCGTCGGCCAGATCGGCGACGTGCTGGCGGGCATCGACTGGGTGATCTACCACAGCAAGGAATACAACATCCGCGTGCTCAATCTGAGCCTCGCCGCGGATTCGTCGGAATCGTACCGCACCGACCCGCTATGCCGCGCCGTGCGCGCCGCCGCCGCCGCCGGCCTCACCGTCGTCGTCGCCGCCGGTAACTACGGCAAGAATGCCGCGGGCGTCGAGCAATTCGGCGCGATTGGTGCGCCGGGCAACGATCCGTCGGTGATCACCGTCGGTTCGGCCAACAGCCGCAACACGGTGCTCCGCGCCGACGACGTCATCAACCTGTTCAGCTCCCGTGGCCCGACGCGCGGCGCATGGACCGACGCCGCCGGCACCGCGCGCGCCGACAATTTGCTCAAGCCCGATCTCGTCGCGCCGGGCAATCGCGTCGTCGGCGCCCTCGCCAACGGCGGCTCGCCGCCGAACCTGCTGGTCGGCCGCCATCCCGGCCTCGAAATCGGCGGGTACAGGACAAGCTCGACGACCCGGCTCATGGAGTTGAGCGGTACCTCGATCGCCGCGCCGGCCGTCTCCGGAACGGTGGCCCTGATGCTGCAGGCCAACCCCGGCCTCACGCCGCCGCTCATCAAGGCCATCCTGCAATATTCGGCACAGCCGTTAGCCGGCGCCGGGCTGGTTCAGCAAGGCGCGGGTCTGCTCAACGTCGACGGCGCAGTGCGGCTCGCCCAGGTGCTTCGCACCGACATCGCGACCGCGCTCGCCGCCGGCACCATCAACGCAGGCGACAACCTGCTGGCCGCCGGGCAGTCGCTGCCCAGCCCTGTGTCGCTGATCAACGGCGAGGCGGTGAACTGGAGCCGTGTCGTGTTCGCCGGAGGCTCCCATCTGCTCTCGGGCGAGGCCCTGTTCCGGCAATACCAGGGGTTCTACGACCCGAAACTGGTCTGGGTACGCGACTGGGTGCGCCGCTACACGCCCGTCTATTGGCCCTCCGGCCCCGCCAACACCTACATGCAGTACGCGGTGGAATCGACGCCGACCAACGGTCCGCTGGTGACGCCCGGGGTGACCCTGGCCGACGTCCTGTCCGGTACGAGCAGCATCGTCGGCGCGACCGGCCTCTTCATGCCGACGAGTTCGCTC
>JANMBN010000339.1:0-1622 GCA_031360485.1 Betaproteobacteria bacterium
AGCGTCCGCGCGCGCGGCCAGTGCAGGGCGCGGTCCGCGAGAAGCTCGACGGTTTCGCCGGCGAGCGTCGCCGTCGCAGCACCTTCCCGCAACGGGACAATCCGCGCGCCGTTCGGCGCGGGGTCGGCCGCGGAGAACAACGGTCCGTTGGCGGAGCGGGGTATCGGCATCGGGACGGGGCAGGGCGCGCCGGCAACTTGCGGATGACGCGTTCGCCGCGCAGACTCAGGATCGAATTGTAGCCTGCGCGCTTCGCTCGTCATCGGGGTCCGTTGCGTGACAACATGCGGGTCTCCCGACGGGAGCGAAGAACACACACCCATGTCACGAAACGGCCCCCGATGCCGCGCCTTTCCGCCAATCTGAGTTTTCTCTTCACCGAGGTGCCGTTCCTCGATCGCTTCGGCGAGGCGGCGCGTGCCGGATTTCGCGCCGTGGAGTTCGCCTTCGCCTACGACGTGCCGACGGAAGAGATCGGAGCACGCCTCGCCGACCACGCGCTCGAATGCGTGCTGATCAATGCGCCGCCGGGAGACCTCGATGCCGGCGACCGCGGCATCGCCGCCCTTCCGGGACGCGAGAACGAGTTTGCCGCGAGCTTCGCCACTGCGCTCCACTATGCGCGTGCGCTGCGCTGTCCGCGCATCCACGTGATGTCGGGAGTGGTTCCCGCGGACGCCGATGGCGAATGGCGCGCGCGCGCGCGATCGACGCTGGTGCGCAATCTGCGGACGGCTTGCGACGAGGCGCGGCGCGATGGCGTCACCGTGCTGATCGAAGCGCTGAATCCGCACGATGTTCCGAGCTACCTGTTCTCGACGCAGGCCGAGGCGCACGCGATCCGCGCCGAGGTCGCCGCGCCGAACCTCGCGGTGCAGATGGATTTCTATCACGCACAGATGGTCGAGGGCGGCCTCGCGGCGAAGCTCGCGCGATGGCTGCCGCACATCGGCCACGTCCAGATCGCGGGAGTTCCGGGCAGGCACGAACCCGACGTCGGCGAGATCAATTACGCATGGCTGCTCCGACGCCTGGACGAGCTCCGCTACGACGGCTGGGTCGGCTGCGAGTATCGGCCGCTGCATGACACGGCGTCGGGACTCGGGTGGCGGGAGCGGCTGCTCGGTTGACCGAGCGGCGCTGCGTCATTTGCCTTCGGCTGACTCAAAGAGTAACGATGTTTCGATGGCCACCGCGCTGAAACCGGGGTCGTGTCGTCCATAGCCTTTTTCGTTCGAAATCGCGTTGCGCGGTTTACGCGAAGGTGAGGTCGCGTGTCGGCGGCCAGCGCTGATTCGCGATTGCTCGCGCCCTTCGGGCCTCGCCGCTCACAGCGCCTCGGCCTCTTTGTACGGTTGCGCGATGCGACGGCCTGCGCGTCGGCCTCGTAGCGCTGATTCGCGATTGCTCGCATCCCCATGCGCTTACCGCGCCTGGGGCCCCTGCTCGCCGCTCACAGCGCCGCCTCCTTGTGCGGTTGACGCAACGGTGAGGTCGCGTGTCGGCGGCTAGCGCTGATTCGCGATTGCTCGCATCCCCATGCGCTTACCGCGCCTGGGGCCCCTGCTCGCCGCTCACAGCGCCGCCACCATGAGCGGATGACGCAACGGTGAGGTAGCGTG
>JANMBN010000345.1:0-3763 GCA_031360485.1 Betaproteobacteria bacterium
GCGGTGGACTTGGCTGGACGCGGCGGAGAGTTCGATCGCTGGGTGGCGCCAATCCGGAGTTTGCTGACTTGCAGCGGAGTCAGGCGGGGCAGGTCACTCGCGCGCCAGTGGCTTTGCAGCGGATCTCCCAAACGCTTCCGGGTGGGCTGACACGCGTGATCACGCAAAATTCACGTTTCCACACGGCCTCGGTCGATAGCGGCATCGAACGACCGCTCTCCGTGATTTCGCTGGACGACCGCTTCTGGCCGATCTCTGCCTGATTGTCGACGGTGCCAGTTCGACCCTGACCGGCTGTTGCGCCGTACATGATGCGGACATTCAACCGCGATCAACTCGAGGACGTTCGGCTACCGAATTACCTCGTCCGCTCGTTGCAGCAGCGACGGCGGGATCGTGAGCCCCACCGCCTTCGCGGTCTTCAGGTTAATCGTTAACTCGAACTTGGTGGGCTGCTCGATCGGTAGTTCGCCCGGCTTGGCCCCCTTGAGGATTTCTACATACGCGGCGGCGCGCCGCCACAGGTCAGCGTTGTTTGCCCCATAGGCGATGAGGCCGCCAGCGTCTGCGAACTGGTCTGCGCTACCTACCGTGGGAAGCCCGTACTGCACGGCGAGCCGGGCGATCTCGCCCTAATGAACGACGAGTAGAGCATCGTTTCTCACTATCAGCGCCTCGGTCCATTCCTTTGCCATCGTGGCCAAGGCGGTAGCTAAGCTAGGTCGGACGGGGCTCGGATTCCGAAGCGATGCATCCGCATCCCTAGCGAGTCGGCAGCGTCGTCGACAGCTTGCGCGCCGGCCTCTGGAGGAATTTGAGTCCCGGGGGCCCGAGAGCTTCGTGAAGTCGTGGGGCAAAGTGCGTGACTACGCGAAGGAAGCGGGCAAGGACCCGGACACGCTTATGAACGGCGCGCAGCTTCCCATCATGATCGGCAAATCGCGCGCCGCGGTCGAGAGCCAGATGTGGAGTGGCTCGGCAAGGAATGGGACTACGCTTCATGGAGCGACTCGACCAAGGACAGCGCCATCATCGGTAAGGTCGACGAGTGCGTCGCGCAGTTGAAGGAGCACCTCGCGGCCGGCGTGCAGAAGCTCATCTTCGTGCCTTTACAAGTACGAAATGAGCCAGATCGAGTTGATCGCGAACCAGATCATTCCACAGCTCAAGGCGCTTCAGACGTAATGAATGTCTTTTTGGGCGGGCACTTGGTTGAAGGAGTTACAAGAAGCGGCGTAGCAATCCGCTGTCGCTGCCCTAAGAGCATAATAGGCGCGCAGATTAGGGGCGTGAATGAACAATCGCCGCAAACTTTTCATCGCGCTTGGCGCCGGCGCGCTTGCAGCGCCGCTGGCATGTTTCGCCCAACAACGCTCGAAGGTCGCCCGGATCGGTTTACTGGAGGCCAGCTCCGCTTCCAGTTCCGCAAACCTGCGGGAGGCCCTGATTGCGGGGCTGCGCGAGCTTGGGCTTGTGGAGGGTCAGAACATCATCATCGAGTACCGCGGGGCGGAGGGGAATTACGAGCGCCTTCCCGGCCTGGCGGCAGAACTGGTGCAGATGAAAGTGGATGTCATCGTGGCCGCTTCATCTCCCGCCGTTCGCGCTGCCCAGCAAGCGACGACCACCATTCCCATTGTCATGGTCAGGACTGGCGATCCAGTCGGCAGCGGGTTCGTCGCGAGCCTTTCCCGGCCCGGCCTAAACATCACAGGCCTCTCCAACATTAGCGTAGATGTCAGCGTTAAGTACCTGGAGCTCCTCCGCGCCGCGGTTCCCGAACTGTCGCGCGTCACAGTGCTCCTGAACCCGGGCAATCCGATCCACCCCGACTTTTTGAAGCCCATCCAGGCCACGGGAAAAACGAATAGCGTGACAATCTCGACGGCTCGCGCGGGCACGGCGAGCGAGATCGAAACCGCCTTCGCCACGATGAAGCAGGAGCGCGCGGGCGCCCTGATTGTGCTGGGCGACCCGTTCTTCTTTTCGCAAGCGCGCCGGATCGCGGAGCTCGGTGTGCAGCACCGCCTGCCCACGATGTTCTGGACCCGGGGACTCGTGGAGTTCGGGGGATTGATGAGTTACGGACAGAACAACGCGGAACATTACTACCGGGCCGCCACGTATGTGGACAAGATCCTCAAGGGCGCGAAGCCCGCCGACCTGCCCGTCGAGCAGCCCACGAAGATCGAGCTCGTCATCAACATGAAGACCGCGAAGGCGATCGGGCTCACCATCCCGCAGGAACTGCTGTTGCGCGCGGACAAGGTGATCGAGTGACCGCATGCGCCGGATCGGCAAGCCGGTTGAAGGCGTAAAGGTCGAGTAAGTACGCCCTCCAGCGTGGTTTCACGGCCGCCGGCAGGTGACTGCTTTCGGGATATTTTCGCGTAGCCCTCGAATGTCTCCAGTTGGCCGGACTGCGACATGCAAGCAGCGGCGCAGACACCGCCAGCGGCCGGTTACGGGCGCTCGAAAAACAGCAGATGCAAATGTTGGTTTTCCGCTGTACAGCGACGTTCGCCCTGGGCGACAGTGCGCCCCATGCCGTCCACGACGGGCGGCGCCCCTTTTGGTTTGTTGCAGTACGTTGGCCACACCAGGCCGGAATGACGCGCCTTACGCGTCGCCCTTTGCCGAGTAATCGGCGCCCAATGCCGTCCTGCCTCTGAAAGCCGGCGGGCCGTTCCGGGCCTGAGGTTACGTCGAAAGATCCGCTGCGGTCGGTTGTTCGTTGCCGCAGCTTCGTCAGACCCCAGCGCAATCGCACCAGGCTTTTTGCCGCGCGGTCGCAAGTCGTGGTGTGGGACTCCGGATGGCGTTCATCTTCGCGCGCGCCCGCGGTGTCCAACATGGTAGGCGCGACCGGCCGCCGATCGTGTGCCGCAGCCCCGTGTTGCGCCCACCCTTTGGCTGGCTCGCTGCGCCAACTCCCCGGGCCCCGCGCGCGTCGTTACTAGCGGGCCACCGCTAGTGACGTACGCGCAACCTGGCGCCCTGCCTGCGTTTGCGCGGTGTTTCTTCGCGTGACGCAGCGCTCAAAACCACGTGACGGCCTCTCCGGCCGGGTTCACGCCTCCCTCCGACCGGTGCAATGCCGGTCGCATCAGATCCATCCCCCGGATCGTCCCACGCGCCTGCTTCGGCGCCCCGTGAGTCCTGGGTCAAGGACTTTCGCGCGGGCTGTTCCCCTCGGGAACGCCGCGCGACGCCAAGACAAGCGCCGTGCGGCGCTGGCGAGCAGCAAAGCAACCGCACACAACGGGATGTGGTGTCCCGTGCTCGCAGCTATCCACTGGAGTCGCTACGGCGCTCCAGGCGAGCAGCAACACTTACCTGACTGGAGTTCACCACGGCAGCAAATGACGGCGCTCCGGCGCCTTGGACAGGCTCTAACGAAAGGCAATGACGCATGCGCGACCTGAACCACGACTTCAAGGAGCTCTGCCGGCACAACCGCGACGGCAGCTACGCGAGCCAAGCCGATCGGGCGCACATCCTCGACCTCGTCGCCAACCAGCTCCATGAGATGGGCGTGCGCGGCTTGCGAGCCCACGGCTTCAAGCCCCGGCACGTGCAGCTGCTCGTCGCGCGCTGGCTCGACGAGCAGCTCGCCCCGGGGACGATCAAGAACCGAATGAGCCAGCTGCGCTGGCTGGCGCAGAAGATCGGCAAGGACAACATCGTCGAGCGCACCAACGCCGCCTACGGCATCCCGGATCGGGTGTACGTCACCAACGTCTCCAAAGCCAAGGCGCTTGGC
>JANMBN010000347.1:0-1939 GCA_031360485.1 Betaproteobacteria bacterium
GCCTTTATCACGAACGCATTCGTAGTTGCTCTGCTCGTCATGCTATTGAGTGGCTGTGTCGCGACGCCGTCGAGATACCGGGAGCGCAATGGCGACTTCATCATGAATATCGGGTCAACAGCCAAGGTTTCGCCAGCCCCCGCGGCCATGGCGAGCGGAACCATGCCGAGCGCACCTTCGGCCGAGCGGGCGTTGGTATTGGCCCCCGGCGCCTGATCACGTCTCCTGCGCCGATCTGAGCGGTCGGCGTAGACTGAGCCCATCATGGGCTTCCGCTTCCGCCGCTCGTTTCGCGCCCTCCCTGGGCTCAAGGTCAACGTCAGCAAGTCCGGCGTGAGCGAATCAATCGGCCGGCGCGGCGCATGGTTCACGATCGGATCGCGCGGAACGCGCTCGATGGTCGGCCTGCCCGGTACCGGGCTGAGCTTCAGCGAGCCGCATCGCGGCGGCATCGGCGAGGTCGGATGGATTTTCCTCCTGCTTGTCGTGGTGGCCGTGCTGGCGTTCGTATTCGTAGCGTAGCGACGACCTGCCGGATGCGATTGTGGACAGCTACACGATCGACATGGCCGGGCCGTGGCGCCGCTATCAACGCGATATCCCGCGAGACTGGATCATCCTCGGCACGATCCGGTGCGATAGTGATCACTCGATCGGAGCACTCGCGCGGTCCGCGATCGGCGTTTATGTGCTGTTCAATGCCGGCGCTTCCCATTCGCTCCATCAACGCGCCGTTCTCGCGGCGCTGCATCGCGCCACAAAAGCGGGCGGAGTCCACCGAGGCTGACGTTTCGTAGAAGCGCTCCTGGCGCGTACTATCGACCTACGCGGACGGTCGAGTCTCTGAAGCAGACGTTTGACGTCTGTATGAACGGCCGTCGAGATGCAGCGTGCCGAGGGCATCGCAACGGGAACTGCGCTTGCGACGGTTGCGGCGACGCCAGCCGGCCACAACGCGTGACTCGACTGTGTGCGGCGGCGTCAAGCAAATCTCGGAACACCTTGGTGGCGGTTAACCGCAATGGAGCGTGCTTCCTCGCACAATATTGCAAGAGAGCGCAAGCAAAACGTTGAGCGGCCGCCCAATGTGGTCTGGCGTACAGAGATTTTTCGGAATGAGCGGGATACTTACCCTAGCGTGGGATTGGCTTGATCGGGTTTGCTGTCCTCATCGTGCGCCGCCGGTAGCTACGGCTGAGCGATCTGCTTCCCCATCAACGTCGACTTTACACGTAGGCAGCCCATGCTAGAAGAAAGAAACGGCCCCACCGTTCTCGGCAATGCCGCCAACGCGAATGGCATTACCGAAGTGCGACGCCAGGAGGCTCTACTCAAGACTGGGGCCTTGCAGAACGCGATTCTCAATAGCGCCAACTTTTCGAGTATCGCCACTGACGAGAAGGGGGTGATTCAGATCTTCAACGTCGGCGCCGAGCGCATGCTGGGCTACGCGGCCGCCGACGTGATGAATAAGATCACCCCGGCCGACATTTCCGATCCGCAGGAAGTGATCGCGCGTGCTAAGGCGTTGAGCGTCGAGCTCTCCACGCCGATTACGCCAGGCTTCGAGGCATTGGTGTTCAAGGCGTCGCGGGGGATCGAGGATATCTACGAGTTGACCTATATCCGCAAGGATGGCAGCCGCTTCCCGGCCGTCGTATCGGTCACGGCGCTACGCGATGCGCATGGCGAAATCATCGGCTACCTGCTGATTGGCACGGACAACACCGCTCGCAAGCAGGCGGAAGAGGCGCTGCAAGAAGCGGGGGCCCTGCAGAGTGCGATTTTCAACAGCGCCAATTTCTCGAGCATCGCCACTGACGAGAAGGGGGTCATTCAGATCTTCAACGTCGGCGCCGAGCGCATGTTGGGCTACGCGGCCGCCGACGTGATGAACAAGATCACCCCGGCCGACATTTCGGACCCACAGGAACTGATC
>JANMBN010000350.1:0-2652 GCA_031360485.1 Betaproteobacteria bacterium
GGAACGCGCAAGAAAGCGGGGGTCTTCGGCCGGCCGCTGATCGGTAACATCATCAAGCCGAGCATCGGCCTGACGCCTGAGCAGACGGCGACGATCGTCGATGCGCTGTGCGCCGCCGGCATCGATTTCATCAAGGACGACGAGCTGCTGGCGGATCCCGCCTACGCGCCGTTCGAATCGCGGCTGAAGGCGGTGATGCCGGTGCTGCATCGCCACGCCGACCGCCTCGGGCGCATGCCGATGTACGCGATCAACAGTACCGGTGGCATCGACGAGCTGCGCCGCCGTCACGACCTGGTTGCCGCGCAGGGCGGGACCTGCGTGATGGTCAGCGTCAACGGCGTCGGCTTCGCCGGCGTCTTGCATCTGCGCAGCTACAGCGCGCTGCCGATTCACGGTCATCGCAATGGTTGGGGTGCGCTCACACGCAACGAATCGCTCGGTTTCGATTTCCCCGCCTATCAGAAACTGTGGCGCCTCGCTGGCGTCGATCAGTTTCACGTCAATGGATTGCGCAGCAAGTTTTGGGAACCCGATGACTCGGTCATTCGTTCCGCGAAGTCATGTTTGGCGCCTTTCGCAGGCGTGCGGCCGGTGATGCCGGTCTTCTCGTCGGGCCAATGGGCGGGCCAGGCGGCCGACATGCATGCCGCGTTGCGCTCCACCGATCTGATGCACCTCGCCGGCGGCGGCATCATCGGCCACCCGCATGGAATCGCAGGCGGCGTCGCGAGCATGCGCGAAGCCTGGGAAGCGGCCGTCGCCGGCGTGCCACTGCAGATCTACGCGCAAACGCATCCGGCATTGCGGGCGGCGATCGAGAAGTTCGGGGTCAAGCCATGAGCGCGGCCGCAGACCCGAAGGACGATGCCGTCGCTTCGCGCACGCGACTCGCGTTCTACGGCGACGACTTCACCGGCTCGACCGACGCCCTCGAAGTGCTCGCGTTCGCCGGCCTCGAATGCGCGCTATTCCTGAAACAGCCGACGCCCGCGACGCTGGCGGAATTTGGACGACTCGACGCGATCGGCGTCGCCGGCGACAGCCGCGGCATGTCGCCGCAGGAGATGGACGCCGCGCTGCCCGGCGTGCTCGAGGCGCTCGCGCGCCTGGCGCCGATCGTCCACTACCAGGTCTGCTCCACATTCGACAGCTCGCCGGCGATCGGCAATATCGGCCACGTCATCGAGATCGCCCGCAAGCAGATTTCCGGCGGCGTCGTGCCGATCGTGGCGGGCAATCCGGCGCTCGGCAGATTCTGCCTGTTCGGCAACCTGTTCGCGAAATCGGGCACCGACGGCAAGGTCTACCGGATCGATCGGCATCCGATCATGAGCGTGCATCCGGTGACACCGATGGATGAAGCCGATCTGACGCGCCATCTCGCGCGCCAGGCGAAGCTTCGGATTGCGAAACTGGACCTCACCGCTTTCGACCGCGGCAGCGAATCGCTTGACTCCACGATGGCGGCCGTGATGCGCGAGGCGTGCGATGCGATCCTGTTCGATTCGGCGACGCCTGCGCACTTGACCGAGGTCGGCCGCCTGGTCGACCTCGAGGCGCGCCGGCGGGATCCCCACAGTCCGCTCTTCGTCGTCGGCTCCTCCGGCCTGCAATACGCTCTGACGCAATGGTGGAAGGCCTCCGGCCTGCCGTCCCGGGACACGTCGCGATTTGATTCGTTCGGAGCAGTCGATCGGGTTCTGGCGGTCTCCGGCAGCGCGTCGAAGCTGACGTCGATGCAGATCGATGCCGCAGTGACGGCGGGGTTCGTCGAGATGCCGCTCAACGCGCTGCAGATCGTCGACGACGCCGCATGGCCCGCGGCTCGCGACGCAGTCGTCTCACGGTGTGCGGAGCTTCTCGTACAAGGAAAGAGCGCGCTGCTGCACACGGCGCGCGGACCGGACGACGCCCGGATCGAGCAGATGATCGACGGGCTCGCGATGCAGGGCATGTCCCGCGTGCGGGCGAAGCACGAAGGCGGCCGGACGCTGGGCATGCGCGTCGGGCAACTCGTCAACGACATCATGCTGCGCGTGCCGTTGCGGCGATTGCTGGTGTCGGGCGGCGATACGTCGAGCCAGGTCACGCAAGTGCTTGCGCCCGACGCGCTGACGGTCGCCGCGCGCCTCGCACTGGGTGCACCGCTGTGCCGGATGCATTCGAGCTCGCGCATCCTCGATGGCGTTGAAGTGGCATTGAAGGGCGGGCAGATGGGCAGTGTAGATTTTTTCGATCGGGTCCGCCGCGGGAGCTCATTCGTTGTCGGGTGAGGCTGTTCAATCATCGGCCGGTTCGAACGAAACGTCGGCCGGCGTTCCACATGGAGGCGTTGAGATGAAAAAAGTTGCGGTGCTGGGTGCAGGTGGGAAGATGGGCTATCGCTGTTCGGCGAATCTGCGCGGCGCGCCCTACGAGGTTTCCCACATCGAAGTCAGCGATGCCGGACGCGCGCGACTGAAGGAGCTGGGCTTGAGCGCCGTCGCCGCCGACGAAGCGCTGCCGAAGGCCGATGTCGTGGTGCTGGCCATCCCGGACAGCCTGATCGGCAAGGTGACGCATCAGCTCGTCGACAAGTTCAAGAGGGGAGCGATCCTGATCGCGTTGGATGCGGCGGCACCGTCCGCCGGCGAGCTTCCCGACCGCGGC
>JANMBN010000375.1:0-4323 GCA_031360485.1 Betaproteobacteria bacterium
GTCACGGAGGACGTAGTGCTGACCGCCGCCGCAGCCGTCGAGCAGGGTTCGGCCCATCCGCTGGCTCAGGCAATCGTACGCCGGGCGTCGAAGCTCGCCATCGTTGCACCGACAGGATTCGAAAGCCTTGACGGTATGGGCGCGCGCGCCGAGACCACTGGCGGCACCGTGTTCCTCGGCAACCGGCTTCTGATGGATACGCAAAAGCTCCCGCTCGGTCGCCTGGAGGCGGAAGCGACCCGCCTGCAGGGAGACGGCCGGACCGTGGTCCACGTGGCTCAGGCGGCTCGCTTGATTGGCCTCATCGCCATCGCCGACGCGATCAGGCCAACCTCCAAAGCGGCGGTGGCAAAGCTGCGCGAACGCGGCATCGAAGTAGTGATGCTGACTGGTGACAACGCGGCCACGGCCACGCGCATCGCGGCGGATCTTGGCATCGACAGCGTGTTGGCCGACGTGTTGCCTGCGCAAAAGGCCGCGAAGATAAAGGAACTGCAGGCCACGGGGAAGAAGGTCGGGATGGTGGGCGATGGCGTCAACGACGCACCAGCGCTGACTCAGGCGAACGTTGGGTTTGCCATTGGCGCCGGCACCGACGTTGCGATGGAAAGTGCCGATGTCGTGCTGATGAAAAGCGACCCGTATGACATCGTCGGCGCTATCGAGCTCTCGCACGCGACGTTGCGCAAGATGCATCAGAATCTTTGGTGGGCCGTCGGCTACAACACAATCGCCTTTCCACTGGCGGCCGGCATGTTCTACCCGTTCACGCTATCGCCGGAGATCGCGGCACTGTCAATGTCCGGCAGTACCCTCGTGGTGGCGATCAATGCGCTTATGCTGAAGCGCACCAAGTTGGCTGGCATCCGTCAGCCGGGCAAGACTGCGGCATCCGGGACGACTGGAGGACCTGCAACCCCAGAGCCAGCCAAGGCGTCTGCCGTGCCGGCAAACCCCCAGCCTGGCGAAAAAGTGGCCGCGTGACGGTCCACACCAAGCCCACAGCCGGTCTGCCCGCGTCCACTGTAACCAGATCCTCGCGTCCCGTCACAACCGGGGCGAGTGGTCTGTCCCGCTGTCGCGGGACGACCTCTATGCCGGCCGGGACGAGAGTTTCGGAGGATTGAACGGAATGTGCTTCTCGGCTACAGCTAGCTTCTCAGTGGGTGCGCTCCTTGTTGGCATTGGCACGCTAACGCTGAAGTCATCGAGCCGCCCGCGCGAGCTGCCGTTCGCGGCGATCCCGCTGTTGTTCGCCATCCAGCAGTTGAGCGAAGGCGTGATCTGGCTAACATTCCGCTACGAGGCACCGCAGCTCAACACGGTCATGACGCATGTGTATTCCTTCTTCTCGCACGTGCTGTGGCCAGTTTACGTGCCCGTGGCCGTGCTGTTGATGGAACCGTCGCGCTGGCGCCGGCAAACGCTGCTCGCGCTCGTCGCGGCCGGCGTCGCGGTGGGCGGGTACCTGCTTTACATCATGGTAGCCTATCCAGTTGTGTCGCGGCCGACCGGTCAGCACATCGAATACGACTCTCCGCATTTCTTTGCGGCAGCAACGATGACGCTTTACCTGATGGCCATCACCTTTAGCCTTCTCCTGTCCACGCACCGAGCGGTGCAGGTCTTCGGCGTTTTGGCGCTCTTGTCCTTCGCCGCGGCATATTATTTCTATGCGACTTGGTTCATTTCGGTGTGGTGCTTCTTCGCTGCGCTGTTGAGCGCAGTCGTCTACCTCCATTTCTACCGCGCAGGACCGAACACGCCGCGTCGCATGCTCGGAACTACGGTGCTTGAGCAGTCGGCAATGCCGGCAAACCCGCCGTCTGATCAAAAGGTCCCCAGGTGATGGTCAACACCAAGCACGCAGCCGCCGTGTCCGCATCCAATATGGCCGCACTCGTGCACGCCGTTTTGCGCGGCGCCGGTCGGCTTTGGTGTGGTGCTGCCGCTTCCGCCCTACTTGATCGAGCGGCTTACGTCGCCACTTCGATTGATCAAGTGCAACGAACGATAATGCTCATTATCCGCAAGAGCGCGGTATGAAGGGGCAACGCGTCCTCCGCCAGTTCTCGAAATGGATTTTTGTTGCATGCGGTGTCTGGCTGATTGGGCTGGGCGGATATTTCATGCTCGCGCGTCCTCCGCTATTGCCAGAGGACCTGCGCTATTTAGGGTCGAGCCCGGTCCAAGTTGAGGTGCTCTTACCTAACTTGGCGTCGTGGCTGCGAAACGTGTTCACCGTGATGGGCGGATTTATGGCGGGGTGTGGGGTCCTGATAATTCTTGTGAGCGTGCGCGTAGTTCCCCAATGCCTCCAGGGAACCGGCGCCGCGCTCGCCTGTGTGGGCCTGCTCACGGTGGCAACAATGTGCTGGACCAATTTCGTGCTCGATTCGGATTTCAAATGGTTACTTTTGGCGCCGGCGGTTGCTTGGTTGTGCGGGCTCGTGAGCTACGAGGTTGGCAGAAGAGCGGAGCGTGCAATCGTAGCGGTCCCGCAGACCGATGTGGATGCGTCGAAGTGACCAACGACGTGAAAACTTCAGAAGACTTACCCGGTAGCACGGTGGCCGCGCTCATGCTCGCCGTCTTCGTGGTGTCGATCGGTTATGGTGTAGCGCTTCCGCTTCTGCCCTACCTGATAGAGCGGCTCCTGGGCGCGGGAGTAACGCCCGCGCAAGTTTCCCGGCACACGGGACTACTGACCGCTGTCTATACCCTCTCGCTTTTTCTGTTTGCTCCCATTTGGGGTCGACTATCCGACTGGCGCGGCCCGCGTGGCGTGCTGCTCGTTGGGCTCCTCGGCTTCAGCATAACCATGCTGGTGTTCGCGTTCGTCGAGGGTCTCGTCGCTGTTTATGCCGAGCGGTTCTTGAGCGGCATGTTCGCCGCAGCGGTAACGCCAGTGGCGGCGGCTGTGATCGGCAACTTCACCACGACCGAGCACGGGCGTGCCCGGCGGTTCGCGTTCGTCAGCATGGCAGGCATTGCCGGTTTCCTGATGGGACCAATGCTCGGTGTGTCCGTTACGCGCATCGCGGCGGATCTCTTTACCCTCGCCCTGCCGGCCGGATCGGTCGCGGTTCCATTTGCCGCGACTGGATTGCTCGCCTTTATCGCGGCCTGCGTTGTCGCCTTCGCCGTCCCGGACGGCAAGGGCCACGAGAGGTCACGCAAGCCTGAGGCCGCTTCGGCCCACAGGACTGCCTGGCTGGTGCCGAAGCTGCTCGTCCTCACCTTCATCGTATCCGCCAGCGTCGGTGTCTTCGAGGTCGGGATTGCACTGCGCGGCAGGCAGGAGCTCGGGTTGACCCCCTATGAGATCGCGCTGATGTTCACCGAGTGCAGCCTGGTCATGTTCGTGATGCAGGCCATCGTTTTCTCGCCGCGCTTCAAGCCGGCCGCGACCCGCTGGCTCATCGCACCGGCGCTCATCGTGCTCGGGGCCGGATTGTTCCTGGTCCCGCGGGCAACGGATTTCACTTTGATGTTGGTCGTGATCGGTGCGGTCGCGGCGAGCGCCGGCATCCTGTCGCCGATCCTGACCTACTGGATCTCGACCCAGGCCGGGAGCGCCCAGGGTTGGCAGCTGGGCAAACAGACGGCGGCCGCGAGTCTCGGCATCACCGTGGGTTCCGCGGTGGCGGGGTTCCTCTTCAACGTCGCCGCCTTCCCGGGCGCCGCCTTCGTGCTCGCCGCGGGGCTTACCCTGCTGGGCTTGCTGCCAAGCCTTGGATTGCCGCACCTGCTCGTGCCCCGCCTTGTCGAAGGCGGCAGGGCGCTGGGGTGCGAGACGACCTGACTGAGGAACTACGATGAAAGAAAAACCCTTTCGCAAGCTCCATTCCCTGGGTCAATCCCTCTGGCTCGACTATATCCGGCGAGATTTGATCGACAGCGGCGAGCTTCGCCGCTTGATCGCGGAGGACGGTCTGCGCGGAATCACGTCGAACCCCGCGATCTTCGAGAAAGCGTTTACCGGCAGCCGCGATTACGAGGACGACATCCGGTCCATGGCGCGCCAGGGAAAAGGCGTGCTGGAGATTTACGAGGCGCTCAGCCAACAGGACGTGAGGCGCGCCGCCGACGAATTCCGGCACCTGTACGACTCCACGGACGCCGCGGATGGCTACGTGAGCCTCGAAGTCAATCCTCACCTGGCGCATGACACCCACGGCACGATCGAGGAGGCGCGTCGCTTATGGGCGGCGCTCGATCGGCCGAACGTCCTGATCAAGGTGCCCGCAACCACCGAAGGACTCCGCGGTCCACCGCCGCAGCGCGACACTCGCCCCGCGCGTGTCGAGCCAGTCGTCCCAG
>JANMBN010000428.1:0-1747 GCA_031360485.1 Betaproteobacteria bacterium
CCCTGCAGGTCGGCGAAGACCGACAGCTGCTCGACGAGCACGGACGCGGCGTAACGGACCGCCTGCTCCGGCTCGACGACGCCGTTGGTCTCGATGTCGAGCACGAGCTTGTCGAGGTCGGTGCGCTGCTCGACGCGCGCGCTCTCGACGGCGTAGGTCACGCGGCGGACCGGGCTGAACGAGGCGTCGAGCAGGATGCTGCCGATCGTGCGGCCGCCATCGGGCTTGACGCGCGCGGTCGCCGGCTGGTAGCCGCGGCCCTTCTCGACCTTGATCTCCATCTCGATCTTCCCGCCGGCGGTGAGATGCGCGATCAGGTGCTCGGGATTGATGATCTCGACATCGTGGTTGGGCTCGATGTCGGCGGCCGTGACGGGACCTTCGCCGGACTTGGCGAGCTTCAACAGCACGTGGTCGCGGTTGTGGAGCTTCAGCACCACGCCCTTCAGGTTGAGCAGGATGTCCACGACATCCTCCTGCACCCCGTCGAGCGCCGAGTATTCGTGCAGCACGCCCGTGATCCGGACCTCGGTCGGTGCATATCCGGGCATGGACGACAGCAGCACGCGCCGCAGCGCGTTGCCCAGCGTGTGACCGTACCCTCGCTCGAAGGGCTCCATCACCACCTTGGCGTGGAACGGCGAGCTGGACTGAACGTCGATGATGCGCGGTTTCAACAGAACATTGCTCTGCATGCGATACCTTTATGCGGGTTCGAAACGGAACACGCGACGAATACAAAGTGTCTGCCGCGGGTCTCTCCGCGGCCGACGTCTACTTCGAATACAACTCGACCACGAGGCTTTCGTTGATGTCCTGCGCGAATTCCGAGCGGTCAGGCGCGCCCTTGAACGTGCCGGCCATTTTCTTGACGTCGACCTCGACCCACGACGGGAAGCCGACCTTTTCCGCGAGCTGCAGCGCGTCCTGGATACGGAGCTGGCCCTTCGCCTTCTCGGTCACGCCGATCAGGTCGGCGGCCTTGACCAGCGCCGAGGGAACGTTCAGAACCTTGCCGTTCACGGTGATCGAGCCGTGCGTGACGAGCTGGCGGGCTTCCGCGCGCGTCGAGCCGAGGCCCATCCGGTAGACGACGTTGTCCAGCCGCGACTCGAGCAGCTGCAGCAGGTTCGTGCCGGTCGAACCCTTGCGTCGAGCGGCCTCACCGAAGTACCGGCGGAATTGCCGTTCGAGGATGCCGTAGGTCCGGCGGAGCTTCTGCTTCTCGCGCAGCTGGTTGCCGTAGTCCGACATGCGCATGCCCGACCTCACCCCGTGCTGGCCGGGTTTGGTTTCGAGCTTGCACTTCGAGTCGAGCGAGCGACGCGCGCTCTTCAGGAAAAGGTCGGTGCCTTCCCGTCGCGCGAGCTTACATTTGGGTCCGGTGTATCGAGCCACGTTGCTATCCCTGTGCTTGACTGGTGTCAGATGCGGCGGCGCTTTGGTGGGCGGCAGCCGTTGTGCGGAATCGGTGTGACGTCCGAGATGCTCGTGATCTTCATTCCGAGCGCGTTCAGCGCGCGCACCGCCGATTCGCGGCCCGGGCCGGGGCCCTTGATCCGCACTTCGAGGTTCTTCACACCGCACTCGACCGCGACGCGGCCCGCCCGCTCCGCGGCAACCTGCGCCGCGAACGGCGTCGATTTGCGCGAGCCCTTGAAGCCGGCGTGGCCCGACGTCGCCCACGACAGAGTATTGCCCTGCCGGTCGGTGATCGTCACGATCGTGTTGTTGAAGGACGCGTGAA
>JANMBN010000445.1:0-8555 GCA_031360485.1 Betaproteobacteria bacterium
CTCGCCGTGTATTGGTTCGAAGGCTATGGAGGAGGGCTCTGGCTGCCGTTTTCCGACGCGTCGAACGCCGGGGAAACCTATGGCGGCGGCCGCTATCTCTACGACACGATCAAAGGGGCCGACCACGGGATCTCGGGCGGCGAGATCGTCCTCGACATCAACTTCGCCTACAACCAGTCCTGCGCGTACGACGATCGCTGGTCGTGCCCGCTGTCGCCATCCGAGAACCGGCTTCCGTTCGCGGTGACGGCCGGGGAACGGATCGGATGAGGCGGGTCAAGCGACGCGCGCCGTCGCGAGCGATCCGTCAGTCCGCGAGAACCCGGCCGTAGAACGGATACTGCGGATCGTTGTACCCGGGGGTCGACGGATGCCCGGGCTTGACCAGCGAATCGACGAGCGCCTCGTCGGCCGCGCTCCATGCGGTCCCGATTGCGGTGACGTAATCCTCCCACTGCTCGAGCGTGCGCGGGCCGGCGATCACCGACGTCACGATCGGGTTCGCCCACAGCCATGCGAGCGCGAACTGCATCGGCGTGCGGCCCGTCTTCTCCGCATGCGCCTTCAGCGTCTGCGCGATGTCGACCGATTCCTTGCGGAATTCGGTTTCCATCATCCGCTGGTCCTTGCGTGCGGCGCGCGAATCGTCGGGCACGACACCCGCCGCGTATTTGCCGGTCAGCACGCCGCGCGCGATCGGCGAATACGAGGCGACGCCGATGCCGTAGTGGTCGCACGCCGGCAGGATCTCGACCTCCGGCGTCCTGTTGAGCAAATTGTAGTACGGCTGGCAAACGACGGGCAGCGGGACGCCCTGCGCCTCGCATTCGCTCACCACTTCGGCGATGCGCCAGCCGCGGTAGTTGGAGACGCCGAAATAGCGGATCTTGCCGCTGCGAATCAGATCGCCGACGGCGCCGACCGTCTCCGCGATCGGCGTGTCCGCGTCGTCGCGATGCAGGTAGTAGATGTCGATGTAATCGGTGGCGAGGCGCGCAAGGCTGTCGTCGCAGGCCTGGAGGATCCAGCGCCGCGAGAGTCCGCCGTCATGCGGCTTCGACGTCATCACGTTGCCGACCTTCGTCGCCAGAATCCAGCGCCGCCGGTTGGCCTTGATCGCGTGGCCGACGATCTTCTCCGACTCGCCTTTCTTGTACACGTCGGCGGTATCGATGAAATTGACGCCCGCTTCGAACGCCGCATCGACGATCCGCTGCGACGCCGCCGCGTCGGTGCGGTCGCCGAACATCATCGTGCCGAGGCAGATCGGCGAGACTTCGAGGCCGCTCGAGCCCAATCGCCGGTATTCCATCTTCATCGGGGTTCGCTCCGGTAGTCGAGCCTTCGACTATGCAACAACGGTGCGATCGGTGCAATGCCGCGTTGCCCGGCAAGCTATAATTCAAGGCCAAGCGGGTCGACCTCGATCCGCGCCCGTTCGGCTCTCCCTCCTACCCCCAATGCACGTCTTTTTCGAGGACGACGGCCAGCTGAAGGCCGGCACCGTCCTTGCCGACAACGAATCGTCGCTGCAGATCGAGACCGCCTCGGGCAAGCGGCTGAAGGTGAAGGCCGCCGCGGTCCTGTTGCGCTATGCCGATCCCGCGCCTTCGGCGCTGCTCGCCGACGCCCAGCGATTCGCGGCCGAGCTCGATCCGAACTTCCTCTGGGAAGTGTCGGGAGACGACGAGTTCGGTTTTGGCGAGCTGGCGCGCGAATATTTCGGCCACGCGCCGGCGGCGGCCGAAGCGGCGTCCGTTGCGCTGGCGCTCGCCGCGTCCCCGATGTATTTCTACAAGCGCGGCAAGGGAAGGTACCGGAAAGCCCCGCCCGACGCGCTGAAGGCCGCGCTCGCCTCGGTCGACCGCAAGAAGCGCGAAGCCGAACAGATGGCCGCGTGGGGCGACGAGCTCTCCCGTCGCCGGTTGCCCGACGCGCTGCGCGTCAAGCTGCCGATGCTCCTCTACAAGCCGGACAAGAACGCGCTCGAATGGAAGGCGCTCGCCGCCGCGTGCGAGGCGGCGCAGACAAACCCGGTGGCCCTGCTCGGCGAATGCGGAGCGATACCGTCGTCGCACGACTATCACTTCAATGCGTTTCTCGCCCAGGCGTTCCCGCAAGGGTCCGCTTTTCCTGTGCATGCCAAGCCGCCGCTCCCGCCCGATCTCCCGGTGGCGGATGTCCGCGCGTTCTCGATCGACGATGCGACGACGACGGAGATCGACGACGCGTTCTCGGTCCGCGAGCTACCGAACGGCAACTGGGAGGTCGGCATCCACATCGCCGCGCCGGCGCTCGCGATCGCCCGCGGGTCGCCGCTCGACGCGATTGCGCGCGCGCGCCTTTCGACGGTCTACATGCCCGGGCGCAAGCTCACGATGCTGCCGGACGAGGTCGTCGCGGCCTTCACGCTGGCCGAAGGACGGTCTGCGCCTGCGCTTTCCCTCTACGCGGAAGTCGCGCCGGACGGCAAACTGGTCCGGCACGAGACGCGCGTCAACCGCGTGCCGGTCGCCGCCAATCTGCGGCTCGACGCGCTGGACGAGACCTTCGCCAACGATCTTCCCGCACAATCGGATCCGCCGTGGACCGCGGAGCTGCGCGTGCTCTGGAAGCTTGCGCAGTCGCTGTCCGCCAGTCGCGGCAAGGCCGATTTCGCGCGGATCGACTACAGTTTCTACGTCGATTGGGATGCGGTGTCCGAGGGCGGGGAAGCCGGCCGGGTCCGCATCGTTCCGCGGCCGCGCGGAAGCCCGCTCGACAAGCTCGTCTCGGAGCTGATGATCTTCGTCAACAACAGCTGGGGCAAGCTGCTGGCCGATGCGCGCGTCGCCGGGCTCTATCGGACGCAATCCAACGGCAAGGTGAAGATGAGCACCCGTCCCGGCGAACACCAGGGCCTGGGACTCGCACACTATCTGTGGTCGAGCTCCCCGTTGCGGCGCTACAGCGACCTCGTCAATCAGCGCCAGGTGCTGACGACGCTCGAGGGCTCGAGGCCGCCGTACTCCGAGAACGACGCCGAACTCTACGCATCGCTGACCGATTTCGAGGTGACCTACTCGAACTATGCCGAGTTTCAGGGCCGGATGGAGCACTACTGGTGCCTGCGCTGGCTGCTTCAGGAGCGGGTGACCGAAACGCCGGCGACCGTCATCCGGGAGAGCCTCGTCCGCTTCGACCGGCTGCCGCTCGTCGTGCGCCTGCCCGACCTGCCGGCGCTCGCGCCGGATTCGCGCGTTCGAATCGCCATCGGCCGGATCGACCTGCTTGCCGCAACGCTCGAATGCCGATACGCCGGGCAAGCCCTCGATTGATTCGCCGGAATCCCCGAAAGCCCGGGGCGCGGGGATGTCGCCGGTTGGCCGGGCCATCGCGCGCGCGCCGCAGGCCGCCGCCCGTCCGGCCGAAGCTGGGATAGACTGCTCTTTTTCCGCGTCACGAACGCTTGCCGCGCCGACCCTCCCTGATCAGCACGCCCTTGCCCGTGCCGCCGGCCCGCAGGAAGGCGGCGGCGGCGCGCGTGCGCCCGCCCGCGGCCAATTCCCCGGGCGCCGCCAGGATCCCGAGCGTCCACGGGTACCCGAGCGTTTTCAGGTACAGGGGTCTGCCTGCCGACCACGCCGCGAGCCGGCTCGTCATCTACATGCTCGGCGCCTCGATCGCGGTCCACGGCGTGCTGCTGGCGCTCCGTTTCCAGCCGTTCGATTTCAAGAAGATGCAGGACCGCGCGCCGCCGCTCGAGGTTGCGCTGGTGAACGCGAAGTCGAAGTCGAAACCGACGAAGGCCGACATTCTGGCGCAGGCCAACCTCGACGGCGGCGGGAACACCGACGCGAGCCGCCAGGCGAAGACGCCGCTGCCGGCTCTCGCGAAAGCCGGCGCGAGCGCGGAGATCGCCGTCGCCGCGGAGAAGATAGAGGCGCTCGAAACCGAGGCGAAGGAGCTGATGACGCGCCTGAAGAGCGCACCGACGGCGCCCGCCGTGCCGAAACCGGTCGATGTGCCCGAGCCGCCGGTGCGGCCGTCGACGAACGAGCTGATGCAGCGCACGCTCGAAGCGATGCGCATCGAGGCGCGAATCGCGAAGGAAATGGAGGTCTACCAGCAGCGGCCCAAGCGACGATTCGTCGGCGGCCGCGCCGAGGAGTATCGATTCGCCCGCTACGTCGAGGACTGGCGTTCCAAGATCGAGCGCGTCGGCAACCTCAACTATCCCGAAGCCGCGCGCCAGATGAAACTCTACGGCAACCTGCTGCTCACGGTGTCGATCCGCAGCGACGGCAGCGTCGAGAACGTCGAGATCAACCGGTCGTCGGGGCAAAAGGTGCTCGATGCCGCTGCGGTGAAGATCGTCCAGATGGCGGCGCCGTACGCGGCGTTCCCGCCGGACATCAGGCGCGACACCGATGTCCTCCACATCACGCGCACCTGGATGTTTACGAAGGGCGACGAGTTGCGGAGCGAGTGACGCGAGTAGGACGGGCTATGCATCGGCCTGCCAGATGACCGGCCAGTCCGCCCGCACGGGCACGCTGGCCCGCGTGCGTCGCGCGCTGGTGATGGCGCTCGCGGCAATCCTGATTCTCGCGCTGGCCTGGCTCGCGTGGATCGCCGGTCATGTCGGATGGTACCGGACCCAGCCGCCGCGCGAGACGTCCTTCATGGCGCAGCGGATGGAGGAGGCGCACGCGAAGAATCCGAAGGCGACGATGCAGTACCGCTGGGTTCCGTATGCGCGGATCTCGATCCACCTGAAGCGCGCGATGATCGCTGCCGAGGATGCCAAGTTCGCCGAACACGACGGTTTCGACTGGGAGGGAATCGAGAAGGCGCGCGAGAAGAACCGGAAGAGGGGCCGCGTCGTCGCGGGCGGTTCGACGATCACGCAGCAGCTCGCGAAGAACCTGTTCCTGTCCCCCGCAAAGAGCTACTGGCGAAAGGCCGAGGAGGCGGTGGTGACGGTGCTGCTCGAAGCCATGCTCCCGAAGCAGCGGATCTTCGAGCTCTACCTCAACGTGATCGAGTGGGGCAACGGCGTTTTCGGCGCGGAAGCGGCGGCGCAGCGATACTTCGGGGTGACGGCGGCGCAGCTTTCCGCCGAGCAGGCGGCGCGGCTCGCGGCGATGGTGCCCAGTCCGCGGCTGTTCGAACGCAGGCCCGATTCGGTCTACCTTGCCGGACGCGTCGCGACGATCCTCGCCCGCATGCCTTCGGCGATGATTCCCTGAGTCCGCGGCCCGCCGGATCCTTCCGGCGGCGCGCGAATGCGCGGGGTTAGAATGCGGGCGGCCTCCCCGCCCGCAGCCCCTCCCCGACTTCGACCCGGTCATGTCCGAAATCCTCGAGACCGCCGCCGCCACGCCGCCCGACGCGCCAGCGAGCGTGCAGCACGCGCTCGCCCGGGTAACGGGCCTGCTGCGCAAGCACCGGCTTGTCGAAGGGCTCGTGCGCGAGCAGCTGGGACAGCCGCCGACCGAGGCGCACTCCGAGCTCGCGGAAAGCGCCGTCTACAAGAAGAGCAAGGCGGAGCTGCAGCACGAGCTCGATCGGCTGCACCCGGCCGACATCGCCTACATCCTCGAGGCGCTGCCGCGGGACGAGCGGCTGTACATCTGGGACCTGGTCCGCGCCTCGCGCGACGGCGACATTCTTCTCGAGGTCTCCGACGCGGTGCGCGAATCGCTGATCTCGTCGATGGACACCGACGAGCTCGTCGCCGCGACCGGGACGCTGGAGGCCGACGAGATCGCGGAGCTGGCGCCCGATCTGCCGCGGGAGGTCATGGACGATGTGTTCCAGAGCCTTCCGGTCGAGGAGCGCGAGCAGCTGCGGGCCGCCATGTCCTTCGACAACGACATGGTCGGCGCGCTGATGGATTTCGAGGACATCACCGTGCGGCCGGACGTCACGCTCGAAGTGGTGCTCCGCTATCTGCGCCGCTTCGACGAGCTGCCGTCGCAGACCGACCAGATGTTCGTCGTCGACCGTAACGAGCGCCTGTTGGGCGTATTGCCGGTCAACAAGCTGATCGTCACCGATCCCGAGACGACGGTCGAGGCGGTCATGGAGCCGCCGGCGGTCAAGCTGCGGCAGCACGAAAAGGCGGACGTGGCGGCGTCCGCGTTCGAGCGCTACGACCTCGTGTCGGCGCCCGTCGTCGATACCCACGACCGGCTGGTCGGGCGCGTGACCGTCGACGAGGTGCTCGATTTCGTCCGGCAGAGCGGCGAGGAAGACCTCCTTGCCCAGGCCGGCCTGCGCGAAGAGGAAGACGTCTTCGCATCGGTGTGGGCATCGTTCCGCAACCGCTGGGCGTGGCTGGCGATCAACCTCGTCACCGCGTTCATCGCGTCACGCGTGATCGGCATCTTCGAAGGTTCGATCGAAAAGCTGGTTGCGCTCGCCGCGCTGATGCCGATCGTCGCCGGCATCGGCGGCAATTCGGGCAACCAGACGATCACGATGATCGTGCGCGCCGCGGCGCTTGGCCAGGTGACGATCGCCAACGCGCGCCAGCTCATCCGCAAGGAGATCACGGTGAGCCTCGTCAACGGCGTCATCTGGGGCGGCGTGATGGGCCTCGTCGCGGCGGTACTGTACAAGGACGTGCCGCTCGGCCTGGTGATGGTGCTGGCGATGACGTTGAATCTGATGCTGGCCGCGCTGATGGGCGTGCTGATACCCATTTCTATGCTGAAGGTAGGCCGCGATCCGGCGGTGGGCTCGTCGGTCCTGATCACGGCGGTCACCGACTCCGGGGGGTTCTTCATCTTCCTGGGGCTCGCCACCGTCTTCCTGCTCTGACCCTGCCGCAGCCGTCGGGGAATAACCGTCGGCGCAGCCCTGTTCGTGAGCGCATGAGCCCGGCTGCGGTTTGCGTGGAGTAAGATGGAATTCGCGCAAAGCGCGACCCCGATTTTTCTCCCCGAGGTCGGGGTCGCGCGTCTTTCCCGCTGCCGATCGTCCGCGCCAACCACGTGCCGCTGCCGCCCGCAAACGATGCCCCGGCGCTCCCTCACCCGGAGCTGGTCGCCGCCATTCCCCGGCTGCGGCGATACGCGCGGTTGCTGACCGGCGATGCGGCTCGTGCCGATGACCTGGTCCAGGACACGCTGGCGCGCGGGTGGGAGAAGCGGCGTCTATGGCGGACCGGCAGCGATCTTCGCGCGTGGCTTTTCACGATCATGCACAACGTTCATGTCAATCAGCTCGCGCTGGCGAGGCGTGACGGCGCCAATGTCTCGATCGACGCGGACCCCGGCAATCCCTCGTGGCAGCTCCCCGTCCGTGCAAACCAGCTCGATCGCGTCGAGCTGCTCGAGGTCGCCCGGCAGATCGGACGGCTTCCCCCCGACCAGCGCGAAGTACTGCTCCTCGCCGCCGTCGAGGAATTGCGCTACGAGGAGATCGCCAGCATCCTGTCGATCCCCATGGGCACCGTGATGTCCCGGCTTTCGCGCGCGCGGGACAAGCTGCGGCGGCTGATGGACGAGCCGGCTTCGACGCTGCGGGTCATCAAGTGAATATCCGACCGCCATCGTGAACGCCGACAGCCGAATGCCGCTCTCCGAGGCCGATATCCACGCGTACGTGGACGGTCAGCTAGCGCCCGAGCGCGTTGTCCGTCTCGAGGGGTCGCTTGCCACCGACCCGGGGCTCGCGGCGCGCATCGCGGAGATGCGCGCGCAGAACGTCGCGCTGCGCGACGCGCTCGACCCCGTGCTGGCCGACGTGATTCCCGAGCAGCTGCTCGCCGCCGCCACGCCGCCCGGTTTGCGTGCCGCTGCCTCCCGCCGCTGGCTTGCGCCGTTGTTCGCCGTGGCCGCTTCGCTCGTCGTCGGCGTGGGCCTCGGGTGGTTCGGCCGCGACGCGCTGATCGAACGTTCGGGCACGCCGACGACCTTCGCGCGGCAGGCGGCGTTCGCGCATGCGTTGTACGCCGCTGACGTCAATCGGCCCGTCGAGATCTGGGCGGGCGAGGAGAAGCGGCTGGTCACCTGGCTGACGAAACGCCTGGGATTCAGCGTCCATGCGCCTGATTTGAACGGCCTCGGATACGCGCTGGTCGGCGGACGGCTCGTCGCCGGCAACGAGAAGCCGACTGCCCTCTTCATGTACGAGAACGCCGACAAAGTGCGCCTGTCGCTGCAGGTGCGCAAGCAGGCGCCGGGCACCGACGAGACCGCGTTCCGCTACGTCGTGGAAAACGGCGTCGGCGTGTTCTACTGGATCGACGATGCCTGCGGCTATGCCATCTCGGGCAATGTCGATCGTGCGCAGCTCTTGAAGATCGCGCATGTCGTCTACGGCCAGCTCGCAGCGGCGGAGACCGGCGCGCCGAAGTAGGCCCCGGCCGTCAGGCAAGGCGCAAGACCGAGAGCGCACTCCGTGGTAGGGTGGGGCCGGGCAATCCCGCAGGGTTGCCGGCTTCCCTGCAAACCGCCGCGCAAATATTCGATTCGGTACGCCAGTGCAATCCCCTCCCGCCGGCCCCGGTGACGATTCAGAAGATGCCCGATCTCGAGGTGACGATCCCCGAGCGGGTGGCGCTG
>JANMBN010000450.1:0-8272 GCA_031360485.1 Betaproteobacteria bacterium
GCCGATTCGTGCCGACGGACTGGCTCGCGATCCTGTTCAATCCGTCGCTCCCGTTTCGATTCCTGCATACGGTGACCGCCGTCTATCTGACGACGGCGTTCACGGTCATTGGGGTCGCCGCGTACTACCTGCGCGGTCGCCGATTCGTCGCCGAGGCGAAAGTGATGATCGCGATGGGCTTTCTTCTCGCGTCGGTGCTCGTGCCGCTCCAGGCGATCGTCGGCGACGCGCACGGCCTTAACACGCTCCACCACCAGCCGCAGAAGCTCGCCGCGATGGAAGGAATCTGGGACACCGGGCCGGGACAGAGCGCCGTGCTGTTCGCCATTCCCGACGAGGCGATGGAGAAGAACCGCAACGAGATCTCGATCCCGAAGCTCGCGAGTTTCTATCTC
Source organism: Betaproteobacteria bacterium (assembly GCA_031360485.1). Classification (GTDB taxonomy): domain Bacteria; phylum Pseudomonadota; class Gammaproteobacteria; order Burkholderiales; family Casimicrobiaceae; genus CAIWHR01. Next base: position 396 of record JANMBN010000450.1, read on the forward strand.
ACTCACGACTGGAACGGTGTCGTCAAGGGCCTCAAGGACTTCCCGCGCGCCGACCGGCCCCCGGTGTTGCCCGTGTTCTTCGGCTTCCGGGTGATGATAGGAATGTGGTCGATCATGCTCGCCCTCACGGCAGCCGCATGGTGGCTCGCGTGGCGCAGGAAGCTCTACACGTCGCGACTCTTTCTTTTCGCGGCGACGTGCGCCATTCCGGTCGGTTACGTGGCGGTCACCGCGGGCTGGGTCACCACCGAGGTCGGGCGCCAGCCCTACGTCGTGTACGGGCACCTTCGCACGGCCGACGCCGTTACGCCGTTTCTCACCAGCGGCGACGTGATCGCTTCGCTGCTCGCCTACGTGACGGTGTACTCGCTCGTCTTCGGTGCCGGCGCGTACTACCTCGTGCGCCTGGTGCGGCGAGGATTCCCTGCCGCGGTCGAGCCGCACGAGCCGAAGCTCGCCGAGCGGCCGGCGAGGCCGCTGTCGGCCGCGACCGATCTCGAGGTGACGCCATGACGCTCGATATCGTGCCGATCTGGACAATCGTCCTCGGCATCGCCGTGTTCATGTACGTGCTGCTCGACGGTTTCGATCTCGGCGTCGGCATGCTCTTCCCGTTTGCGCCCAGCGACCAGGCGCGCGACCTGATGATCAATTCGGTCGCGCCGATCTGGGACGGCAACGAGACGTGGCTCGTGCTGGGCGGCATCGCCCTGTTCGCGGCGTTCCCGCTCGCCTTCGCCATCATCATTCCGGCGTTGTATTTCCCGATCCTCGCGATGCTGCTGGGACTCATCTTTCGCGGCGTCGCGTTCGAATTTCGCCCGACCGCGTCGAAGAGCACAAAGCATTGGGACCGTTCGTTCTTCTGGGGTTCGCTCATCGCGACATTTGCCCAGGGCTGCGTGCTGGGAAAGTTCGTGCTGGGATTCGCCGTGACGGGACGCCAGTACGCCGGCACGAGCCTCGACTGGATCCATCCGTTCGTGCTGATGGTCGGCGTCGGAGTCGTCTTCGGATACCTGTTGCTCGGCGCGACATGGCTCGTCATGAAGACCGAGGGCGCGCTGCAGGCCTGGGCGCGGCAGAAAGCGGAGATCCTGCTGTTCGGCGTGCTGGCGTTCATGGCGATGGTGAGCATCTGGACGCCGATGCTCGAGCCGCGGATCGCGTCGCGCTGGTTCGGCTGGCCGAACACCCTCCTGCTGTTGCCGGTCCCCGTCGTCACGATGCTGGTGGCCTGGTGGCTCTGGCGCGCGCTGGCGCGCTGGCGCGACAACCAGCCATTCTTCGCGGCGATGGGACTCTTTGCCATGTGCTATCTCGGGCTTGGCATCAGCACGTTTCCCTACATCGTTCCCCATACGATCACGCTGTGGGACGCGGCGAGCGCGCCCGAGTCGCAGGCGTTTCTGCTGCTGGGCACGCTGCTCCTGTTGCCGATCATCTTCATGTACACCGGGTGGTCGTACTGGGTGTTCCGCGGGAAGGTGCGGTCCGATTTCGGGCATCACTGACGGGGCGGCAGCGGGAGGGCGGCGATCGCCGATCGCCGAAGGGCCCGCTGCTCATTGGCGCACCCTTGGCGCTGCGCGCCGTCCCTCCGATAGTGAGCAATGAGCGCCTTGCGGCGGCCCTGCGGCGCTCAAACGCCCGCATCCAGGCGCTGCAGCTCGGCGAAGCGCTTCGCTGCCGCGCGGGGAAAGCCCGCGTATCCCAACGCCCGGGCGGCGAGGCGCAATTCCTCGCGACGGTGCTCGATCTTGCTCGCGGACGATGTTCCCGTGACCGCCTTCGCCAATGAAAGGGCGCTCGCCGGAATCCGGGCTAGGACCTTTTTCAGCGTCACGAGTATCGGAGCGGGGGTTTCGCCGCCACGGTTCAGGGAAATCGATCGCATCACATGGCTTTTCGAAGTCATCGTTGTTTCTCCTTCAAGGCTCTGCCGAGATGGCATTGAGCGCAGGAGACAAGATATCGGCTATGCTGCAATGCAACAAACGATCATTTTTCGTACTATAGTTGAGAAAAACTAAGCCTTGCTGCGCCGATGCCGACTCGACTGCCGCCGCTCAATGCCCTGCGCGCCTTCGAGGCCGCCGCGCGACATTTTCGTTTTTCCAAGGCTGCCAAGGAGTTACACGTGACTCCCGGGGCGATCAGCCGCCAGATCCGGGTGCTCGAAGATTTTCTCGGGGTCGCGCTGTTTCACCGACTCAGTCGCGCGGTCGAGCTGACCGAGGCGGCGCAGGCATGCTTGCCGAAGGTGCGCGAGGGCTTCGACAGCCTGCGCGAGGCGATCGAACTCATTCGAGTGGCCGACGCGAAAGTGGTCGTTTCGCTCGCTGTGGCGCCCGCGTTTGCGGCCAAGTGGCTCGTTCCGAGACTGCACCGCTTCACGGAGGCGCATCCCGGGATCGAGTTGCGGCTGTCGGCCAACCGGGCACTGATCGACGCGCTGAGGCACGACGGGACGGAGAGCGCGGCCGGGGCGGGCTTCGATCCGGCGGATGCGGATCTCACGATCCGATTCGGAACGGGCCAGTATCCCGGGGCCCGCGCAGATCGGCTATGCGACGTGAACGTAACACCCATTTTCAGCCCGGTTCTCCTCGATCGCGAATCGCCGTTGCGGACACCCGAAGATCTGCGCTTTCACACGCTCCTGCACGAAGACACCGTCTACTTCACGGGCGACGAGGCCGATTGGGCGGTCTGGCTGCGCGCGGCGGGCGTCGACGACGTCGACGCGTCGCGCGGTCCGCGCTTCAACCATGCCGGACTGGCGCTCGACGCGGCCGTCCAGGGATTGGGGGTGGTTCTCGGCACGCCGTTGCTGGCCGCTTCCGATCTTGCTGCCGGGCGGCTCGTGGCCCCGTTTGCGCTGCGCCTGCCGGCAAGCTACTCTTACTATCTGGTAACCCCCGAGGCGATTGCCGATCAGCCCAACGCCGCCGTCTTCAGGGCGTGGCTCCTCGAGGAAATTGGGCGGGGTGATGATTCACCGGAGTGACCTGGTCGCGGATTGATCTCGGAGACAGGGCGGGGGGCGGCCCGGCGCGATGCGCTGGCTGAACACCCGGGTCGCACGGAATCGGGCTTGCGGGAAGTGCGTGGAGTCTTTCCTCCAGACGACGTAGCGGGTCCGCGCAGGCGCTGTCATTGACTGGTCTATCCATGCCTGCCAATACGCTTCTGGTGAAGACCAAGATCAGCGCGCCTCCGCCGCGACCGCACTTGGTAGAACGGCCGCGGTTGCTTGGCCGGTTGTGCGAGGGGCTGAACCGCCCGCTGACGCTGATCACCGCGCAGGCCGGGTTTGGCAAGACGACGCTCGTCGCCAGCGCGCTCGGCGAAATCAGGAATGGGGCAAGGGTCGCGTGGCTGTCGCTCGACGAGGACGACAGCGATCCCATGCGCTTCCTCTATTACCTGGTCGCGACGCTCCAGACTGTCGAGCCGGGGGCCGGCCGCGCGCCGATGTCCCTGCTCAACAAGCTCGGGTTGCCGGGACCGAAGGACCTCGCCAACGCGTTGCTCAACGAGATCGCCGAAACGCAGGGGCGCATCGTCCTGGTCCTCGACGACTACCACACGATCAAGGACCCCGAGATCCATTCCGCGATGACCTATTTCATCGAGCGCGTCCCGGAGCAGCTGCGCGTGGTCGTCGTGACCCGCGAAGAGCCGCCCTTTCCTCTGGCACGCTGGCGGGCGCTGCAGCGCATCGTTGAGATCGGATCCGACGATCTTCGCTTCTCGCACGACGAATCGGCGCAGTTCCTCGAATCGACCATGGGGCTCGATCTCGACACGGAACTGGCGCGAACGCTCGAGAGGCGCACCGAGGGGTGGATCGCGGGTCTGCAGATGGCGGCTCTTTCGGTGCAGAAACACGCGCGTTCCGAGGGCGTCGACATCGCCGAGAAGATCGCGAGGTTCAACGGCGAACACCACTACGTGATCGAATACCTGGCGGCCGAGGTCCTGCGCCAGCAGCCGGAGGAGATCCGCGCATTTCTGCAAAAGACGTCGATCCTCGACCGGCTCACGGCTCCCCTGTGCGACGCCGTCTCCGGACAGACCGACAGCAAAGCCACGCTGGCCCGCCTGGAGCAGGCCAACATGTTTTTGCTGCGTCTCGACGACAAACGCCAATGGTTTCGCTACCACCAGCTTTTCGCGGATTTCCTGCGTGCGGGGCTGGACCCGGCCGTCGAGAGGGAGCTTCACAGGAAGGCCAGTGCGTGGCACGAGGTCCATGGATCCGGCCAGGAGGCGATCAGGCATGCGCTGGCGGCGAAGGATATCTCCGCCACCGTCCGGCTGTTCCGGTCGCAGGCGGAGAGCATGCTGGCGCGCGGCGAGATTCCGGCGCTCCTCAGCTGGCTGGACGCGGTTCCCGAAAGCACGATTCGGGCGCAAGGCGATCTCGCCGGTTACAAGGCCTGGCTTCTCTATCTTCTCGGGAGAACCGCCGAGGCGCAGTCGTATTCGCCGACGGTGGATTCGATCGATCCGGCCGGCTCGCATCCGGCGCGAAGCGAGATGTTGCTCGTCTTCAAGGCGTTTCTGGCGATCCACTGGGGAGATCCGGCGGACGTCAAGCGGTTCGCCAGGCAAGCGCTGGACGAGTTCGGCGATAGCGCGTCGTTCTTCCGCGCCTATGCGCTGAGCTTTCTGGGACAGGCCCAGATTCACTCGGGGGAGCGCAGGGAGGGCGTCAAGACGCTCCGGCAGGCAGTCGAGCTCAGCGAAAAACTCGAGAATCACTTCGTCATGCTGGACGCGCTCGGTCACCTTGCCTCGGCCATGACCGCGCAAGGTCAGCTCCGGGAAGCGAAGCTGTTGTGCCTCAATGCCGTCGAAAAGTTCGTGGATGCACACGGCGAGCCACTTCCGATGGCGGGCCTGGTGTACGTGCCGCTGGGGGTTCTGTATTACGAGATGAACGAGCTCGAATCGGCGCGGCATTATCTCACCCGCGGCGTCGCGCTCTGCCAGCAATTGGGAATGATCTACTACACGCTGATGGGGCAGCGCGCGTTGGCCAAACTGCAGAATGTGTGCGACGAGTCCGAAGCATCGTGGAACACACTTGCGGCCGCCCGCGAGGTTGCCGAGCAATCCGAGAGCCAGCTCCGCCGGCGTCTCGTGGCGGTGGTGACGGCTGAACTTCAATTGCGCGAAGGAAACACGTCCGCGGCTGCGCGGACGCTCGGCGACGCGAAAAAGCCGCCGAGCTCGGTTTCCGAGTACGAATCGCTGGCTTACGCGCGGCTGCTGCTCGCGCAGCACCATCCCGGCAAGGCGGCGGACGTGCTAGATCTTCTCGAGCAGGCCGCCCGGGCCGAGAAAAGCGAAGGCAGCCTGATCGCGATCCACGTGCTGCAGGCGTTGAGCCAGCGCGCGCTGGGCCATCCCTCGGCCGCCATCGAGCGCCTCGAGAAGGCCGTGTCTCTTGCGGCATCGGCCGGCTACCGGCGCGTCTTCCTCGACGAGGGTCCGACGCTGACCCCGCTGCTGGAAAAGGTGCGCCACGTCGCCCCCACCTACGTAAGCAGCCTGATCGACGACGGTCCAGGTGAACACGAGGCCTCTCAGCGGGCGCTGCCTGAACCCCTGAGCCGAGCGGAGCGCGAGATCCTGCGCCTTCTCACGCGGGGCCTCACCAATCAGGAAATCGCCGACAAGCTGGGGACCACCGTAGGCACCACCAAGTGGCACCTGAACCAGATTTTCGGGAAGCTGCAGGTTCACAACCGCACGACGGCGATCGCCAAGGCCCGGGAACTCAGGCTCCTGTAGGCAGCCCGGCGACCAACGGAGGCGCGGGATGCGTGCACCTTACTTTCGTTAGGTGACACGGCGCCATCGCCCGCCGAATAATCCGCCAACGACCGCTATTCGAAGGTCGATTTCCGGGCTCCCCACGATTCCGCGCGGCCATGCCGTGGGCAGCCAACGCGCTCCATTGCACGCTGCGCGCGACTATCGCGACGGCCGCGCGACAGCGAAACACTTTGACGGAGGAACGATGGCGCATTCGAACGCGACAGTCCGCGCCGGACGCAAGCACAAAACGCGAATCCCGGTCGGATTCCGCGGCGCAGGGAGATCAGCATGATCAGCGGCAAGACGACGTTGATTGCACACGTGGGATACCCGACCGAAGCGTTCAAGGCGCCGCTCATCTACAACCCGTGGTTCGAGAAGGCCGGCATCGACGCCGTCGTCGTGCCGATGGGGATCCAGGTCGCGGACTATCCGACGGTGCTGAAATCCCTGTTCCGGCTGACCAACATTCGCGGGGCACTGGTGACGATGCCCCACAAGGTCACGACGGTCGCGCTTCTCGACGAGGTCTCGACCGCAGTTGAGGTCGCCGGGTCGTGCAATGCCATCCTGCGCCGTCCCGACGGCTCGCTGCTCGGCGACATGTTCGACGGCGCCGGCTTCACCCGCGGGTTGAAGCTCAAGAATTTCAAGTTCGACGGTGCGTCCTGCCTCGTCGTCGGCAGCGGCGGGGTCGGTTGCGCCATCGCCGCATCGATCGCGGGTGAAGGGGTCGCGAAGCTGTTCCTTTCGGATACCAATACCGCATCGGCCGAAGCGCTCGCCGGCCGCATCAAGCACCACTACCCGAAAATCGAGACCGGACTGCGTCCGAACGATCCGACGGGATTCGACCTCGTGGTCAATGCGACGCCGCTGGGGATGAAGGCGAGCGATCCGTACCCGATCGACGTCACGCGCCTCGCGCCCACCACGTTCGTGGGCGAGGTGGTGATGAAGCAGGAGATCACGCCGCTCCTGCAGATCGCAAAGGAAAAAGGCTGCCGGTACCAGGTCGGCACGGACATGCTGTTCGAACAGATTCCGGCCTACCTGGAATTCTTCGGCTTCGGCACGACGACTCCCGACGAACTTCGCGCCGTATCGAAAGTCGCCTACTAGAAACTCCGGCTTCAAGCCGCGGAAGAGGGTCTATTCCCCGTGAACGCCCGCGCCGTCATGGACGGCGGGAACCGGTTATCCTGCGGTATCATTCCCTCCCGATTCCCTCCCGAATGCGGATTTCCGCGATGGACCGACTGCGATGACCTACGAGAATATCGTCACCGAAAGACGCGGCCGCGTCGGCCTCGTCACCCTGAACCGTCCCAAGCAGCTCAACGCGCTCAACGATGCGCTGATGAACGAGCTGGGCCAGGCGCTCCGCGAGTTCGACGGCGACGAAGCCGTCGGCGCGATCGTGATCACCGGCGGCGACAAGGCGTTCGCGGCGGGTGCGGACGTCGGCGCGATGAAGGACTGGTCGTACATGGACGTGTACAAGACCGATTTCATCACGCGCAATTGGGAGGCCGTCCGGTCCGTTCGCAAGCCGGTGATCGCGGCGGTCGCCGGGTTTGCGCTCGGCGGCGGGTGCGAGCTGGCGATGATGTGCGACATCGTCATCGCGGCGGAGAACGCGCGCTTCGGTCAGCCCGAGATCAAGCTCGGAATCATTCCCGGCGCCGGCGGGACGCAGCGGCTGCCGCGCGCCATCGGCAAGGCAAAGGCGATGGACCTCATCCTGACCGGCCGCATGATGGACGCGCAGGAAGCCGAGCGCGCCGGGCTGGTCTCCCGCATCGTCGCTCCCGAAAAGCTGCTGGAGACGGCGCTCGCGGCGGCAAACGCCATCGGCGAATACTCGCTGCCCGCGGTGATGCTCGCCAAGGAATCGGTGAATCGCGCGTACGAAAGCGCGCTGGCCGAGGGTGTCCTTTTCGAGCGCCGCGTCTTTCACTCGTTGTTCTCGACGGAAGACCAGAAGGAAGGGATGCGCGGGTTCGTCGAGAAGCGCAAGCCCGACTTCAAACATCGCTGACGCC
>JANMBN010000457.1:0-3441 GCA_031360485.1 Betaproteobacteria bacterium
GCTGAAATTGATCGTATCGGCGCCGGGTGTCGCATTGGCTTGGGCGATCACATCCCGCAGGCTGCCGGCGCCGCTGTCGTTGAGATTGGTGACCGTGATCGGGACGACTGACTCGTAAGCGCCCATGTCCGTCGCGGCGCCAGACGTCCTTCCGAAGGCGACTCCGCGCTGATCGGTGGTCAGATTGAGCGGGTTGCTGCCCGTGTCGAGCGCCGGGCTGCCCGCGAGCAGCGCGTGCGTGCGCGTCGTTCCTCCGTTGTACGCGAGCGGCCCCAGCAGCGGATCGGGGCCGGGCGTCGCGCCGACGGGGACGAGGTTGCCGGTGCCGCTTACGGACAGGTTGCAGGTCGAACAATACTTTTCGATCAGCGAATTGGAGGCATTGATTGCGAACGCGGGGATCGTGGCGGTATTGGTCGCAAGGTCGCCGGCGCTGCTGCTGTTGTTGGCGAGGATCGATGAGACGAGCTTCAGCGTCGGCCGGGACGTATTGTTGCCGGAGACCGGGTAGGTGTCCCCGGAACTCATGATGATCCCGCCTGTACGGGTCGGGGCTGCCTCGTTGTCGCTGACGGTCGAGTTGGACAGTTCGAGGGCGAGGTTGCCGAACGCCACCATCGCCCCGGCCGTCGCGCTCGACGCGTTGCCCGAGATCGTGGAATTCACGATCCTGACCGTAGTCCTGTCCCCGGGTCCCTGCAGATCGACCGAGCTGTTGTAAAGGTGAAGCCCGCCGCTGCGAACGGCATCGCTGCTCGGTATGGCGTTCGCGGTGTTTTCGGCGATCTCGCTACGCTCGATCCGGAGCGACCTGGCCGTCCCTTCGAACGCACCACCGTGATAGACCCTATTGGCGACCGGCGGGTTGGGCGCGTCCACGTGATTGTCGACAATGATCGTGTCGACGATAACGATGTCCGCGCGGGAATACGAACGGATCGCCCCGCCGCGACCATGTATCGCCAGCGGTTGCGCACTGTTGCCCCGGAATTCGCTGCCGGCAATGGTGACGGACACCGGCGTCGTGTACGGCGTGTCCAAGGCGTTTGCACACTTTTCGACGATGTATGCGCCCCCGCCGGATGAATTGGCCGTGACGGTGAGCGTGGCGGGCACCACCTCCGTCGCGACATTATTGAGGAACCGGGAATTGGAAATGGTCAGCGATTGCCCGGGATACTGCACGCCGAAATAGACGCCGCCGCCGGCGCGCGCCACGCTGTTCTCGATGACCATCGCATCGAGTGCGAGGCTGTGTTCGGTGTAGATCGCCCCTCCGCTGCTGTCGGCGACGTTGCGTCGACCGTTCCGAAGGCGGAGACCTGCAATCGACACGAGATAATCCGGTCCATCGAGCGTTCCGCAGGCCGGGAATGCCGCGCTTATCGCAAAGATACGGTTGAGGGCGTTGCCGTCGATCGTCAGTACGTCCGCGCCTGGGCCGACGATGACCGTCGGGCCGGTAATCTGGATCGATCCCGACGTCAGGACAATGGTGCCCGACAAGCCGGAGAGATCGACGATGTCGGGACCGGCATGCCCGTTGGCCAACCCGATCGCGGCACGCAAGCTGCCAGCGCCGCTGTCGCTCAGGCTGGTCACCGTATACGTGACAGGAGCGGCCGGAGGCGTGAGTGCCGGGCCCACCGCAAAGCTCTGCGTCTGAGTGGCCGCACTGTAATTGCCATCGCCGGCCTGGTTCGCGGCGATCGTGCATTGACCTGCGGCGAGGAGCGTTAGCGTGGCGCCGTTGATGCCGCCCGCGGTGCAGACGGATGGCGTCGTCGAGCTCAAGGTGATCGGGTTCGTCGATGGCGCGGCAGTCGCGCTCGAGCTGGAGGCGATGATCGTGACCAAAGGCTGGCCGACCGTGACGCCGGACGGGGCCGGCCCGAAGGTGATCGCCTGGCCCGCCGCCGCGACTGCGAATGTCCGCTGCTGTTGCGGGGCCGCAAGGTAGGTGGCGTTGCCGGCCTGGTTCGCGGTGATCGTGCAGCTGCCCACACCCGTCACTTGCACGAAATTGCCCGCGACCGAACAGCCACCGCTCGCGGAGTACGACACCGCCAATCCCGAGCTTGCCGTTGCGGGCAGCTGGAACGTTTCACCATACGTCCTGCCGGGAAGCGTGCCGAGCGTGATGGTCTGGGCGACCCATGGACCGGTGAGCGTGCTGGCGAGCTCGACCAGGTACGACTTCTGCACGCCGTCCAAGGGATCCTGGATCGTGAGGGCCGTGACGAGATTTCCGCCGGACGTGAATGCGACGCGCGTGGGCGTGTCGAAATTGCTGATGTCGAGCAGTCCGCCGTTGCCGAAGCCGGTATCCGGCGCCCCGTTCAGAAGCAGGCGCACGAACGTGCCGTAATTCACGTCGCCCACGGTGTCGTTGCCGACGATGACGAGCTTGCCGTCCGGCTGCTGGTTGACATTGAAGCATCCGCCGGACACGGGCACCAGTACCTTCCCGCCTGTGCCGAAACCGGGATCGAGCGCGCCGTTGGCGTCGAATCGCGCGACGCCGCACTGATTCGACGCGCCCAATGACACAAAACCAACCAGCACAATCTTGCCGTCCGGCTGAAGCACGAGCTTGCGGCCGAGATTGTTACCCGTCGCGTTGAAGCTGATCGTCACGACGCCACTGGCAGCGATACCGAAGGACGGGTCGCGCACCCCGTTGGCGTCGATCCGCATTAGAAGGAATTCGTAGAATCCGGAGGTCCCGACCGTTCGCCCGCCGACGAGGATGCGGCCATCGGGTTGCACCCAGACGGTCGTGGCCCGATCGTTGGGAGGGGACGCCGTTGAAATATTGAATTGCGCGACGCCGTTGGTGCCGAAGGTCGTGTCGGTCGCGCCCGTGGTCGTCAGCCGGGTGACGAAGACATCCTGGCCCTGGAGTCCCAGGTTCAGTGTCGTGCCGGCGATGACAACGCGTCCGGACCCGTCGACGTCCGATCCGAGGATGCGCAGCCCCAGGGGCAACGAATTCAACGTGACGCCGCCGCTCGTCCCGAACGACGAGTCGGGTGCGCCGGCGCTCGTGAACTTGGCCGCGAACGGCACGTCGTTGGTCCCGTTGTAGCGGATGCCTCTAACCAGCCAACTGCCGTCGCTGTTGACCGAGAGGTTCACCTCCGGGCTTACGCCCGTGACCGCCGTCACGATGCGGCCGTTGGTCCCGAAAGAAACATCCGGCGCGCCGCTCGCCAAGTATCGGGCGAGCTGCAGCGTGCAGTAAAACGGCGAAAGGGGGTCGCTCGGGACGAGAGCGGCGCATCCCGTCCCGCCGGCCGTCACGATCCGGCCATCGGAGAGCACGCGAATGCGTCCGGGCACGGGCGAAGCCTGGACGTCGGCGAACAGCGCATAGCCGCCGATGCCGAAGCCCGTCACGATTTGTCCTTCGCCGCTGCCGAGGACCGTGCCGCCCTTGTC
>JANMBN010000481.1:0-6492 GCA_031360485.1 Betaproteobacteria bacterium
GCAGAGTGGTCGCGATCGGCGAGCGTCGTGGGTCCGGCTTCAGCCGGACGCCGCGCGACGAGCGGACGCATGCCGACTGAAGGCGGCCCCACGGCAGAGTGGTCGCGATCGGCGAGCGTCATGGGTCCGGCTTCAGCCGGACGCGGCGCGACGCGCGGATGCACGCCGACTGAAGGCGGCCCAATGGCAGAGTGGTCGCAATCGGCGAGCGCCGTGGGTCCGGCTTCAGCCGGACGCGGCGCGACGCGCGGATGCATGCCGACTAAAGGCGGCCCCACGGCAGAGTGGACATGGTCGTGATCGCCATCCGCCGCGCCACCCCGGGCGACGCCCCGGCGATTGCCCGCGTGCGCGTCGACAGCTGGCGCACGACCTACCGCGGCATGATCCCCGACGCCTATCTCGATGGCATGCAAATCGAGGCGAGCACCGCCTCGTGGGACCGGGTGCTGGCGGCGGGTCCCAACACGACCAGCGTCTTCGTCGCCGGGCACGGGGCCGACGTCGTCGGCTTCGCCTGCGGGACGATGCTGAACGAGCCGAAGCACGGTCTCGACGCCGAGCTGGCGGCGGTCTACCTGCGCCACGAATTCCAGCACGCCGGCGTGGGGCGGCGGCTCGTGGGCGCCGTCGTCGAGGCGCAACGCGCACACCATGCGACGGGTCTGTTGACCTGGGTCATTGCCGGCAACAAGGGCGCCCGGTCGTTCTATGAAACACTGGGCGGCGAGCTTGTCGTCGAACAGCCGTTCCACTGGGACGGCATGGATCTCATCGAGGCGGGTTACGGGTGGCGCGATCTGGCCGCGCTCGCCGCCGCGTGCCGCGTCGAAGCATTCGAAGCCAAACCCTGAATACGAGGAGGCAGGAAATGACCATCAAAGTCGCCATCAACGGATACGGCCGCATCGGCCGCAACATTCTCCGCGCGCACTACGAGCGCGGAAAGACGCACGACCTCGCCATCGTCGCCATCAACGATCTCGGCAGCCCCGACACCAACGCGCATCTGACCCGTTACGACACGGCGCACGGCAAGTTTCCGGGCAAGATCGCGGTCGAGGGCGACGCCATGATCGTCAACGGCGACCGGATCAAGGTGCTCGCGCTTCGCAACCCCGCGGAACTGCCGTGGAGCGCCCTCGGGGTCGACGTGGTGCTCGAATGCACCGGCCTCTTTACGACCAAGGAGAAGGCTTCCGCGCACCTCAAGGGCGGGGCGAAGAAGGTGATCATCTCGGCGCCGGGGGGCAAGGACGTCGACGCGACCATCGTCTACGGCGTCAACCACGGAACGCTCAAAGCGGCGCACACGGTGATCTCCAACGCCTCGTGCACGACCAATTGCCTCGCCCCGATGGTGAAGCCGCTGCACGACAAGATCGGCGTCGTCACCGGCTTGATGACGACGATCCACGCCTACACCAACGACCAGGTGCTGACCGACGTCTACCACGAGGACCTGCGGCGCGCGCGTTCGGCGACGATGAGCATGATCCCGACGAAGACCGGCGCCGCCGCCGCGGTCGGCCTCGTGCTGCCCGAACTCAACGGCAAGCTCGACGGTTTCGCGATCCGCGTGCCCACGATCAACGTTTCCCTCGTCGACCTGTCGTTCGTCGCCGCGCGCGACACGACCGTCGACGAGGTGAACGGGATCATGAAGGCGGCATCCGAATCGGGCCCCCTCGCCGGCATCCTCAACTACAACACGGCGCCGCTGGTTTCCGTCGACTTCAACCACGATCCGGCATCGTCGACGTTCGACGCCACGCTGACCAAGGTCGCGGGTCGGCTGGTGAAAGTGTCGAGCTGGTACGACAACGAATGGGGCTTCTCCAATCGCATGCTCGACACCACGATGGCGCTGATGGCGGCGAAATAGCGGTGCGATGAGTCCGGTCCGACCATGGCCGCCGATCCCGTCGCCAACCCGCTCCTGATCGATCTGCCCCAGGCGCTGGTCGGGCCCCGCGTCATCGCGCGTCCCTACCGCGATGGCGATGGCGAAACCATCGCCGAGGCCGTCGCCGAATCGCGCGAACGACTGCTGAAGGCCGACATGCCGTGGGTAAGCGACTGGGACGTGCCGGATCAGGGCGCGATCTACGTTCGGCGCTGCCAGGCTAAGTGGGCGGCGCGCGACGATTTCGCGCTCGGAGTGTGGGAACGCACGTCGAACACCTTTCTCGGCGGCAGCGGCCTGCACCGTATCGTCTGGAGCGTCCCGTCGGTGGAGATCGGCTACTGGATCCGGAATGGATTCGAAGGCCGCGGCTTCATCACCGAAGCGACCGCGCTCATCGCCGCCTTCGCGTTCGACACGCTGCATGCGCAACGGGTGCGCATCCGTTGCGATGCCGAGAACGCGCGCAGCGCTGCCGTGCCCCTGCGGCTGGGGTTCGTGCACGAGGCCACGCTGCGCAACGAATGCCGCCGCAGCGACGGCACGCTGCGCGACACGTTCGAGTTCGGCCTGACGCCCGACGATTTCCGCCCGTTGCGTGCGGGCTCCTGGCGCAGCCACCTGTCGACGTGACCGCGGCCTCGATGCGCAACGGATTCTTTCGGGAAACCACCATGCCCAATCCCTTCACGGCGCACCCGGCCTCCGTCGGCGAATCCTATCTCCAGCACATGCGCTTTGCCTGCCGGTTCGGAGGACGCATGCTGTTGGGAGGCATTGCCGCGGTCGTTCACTCCGTGTTTCCATTCCTGTTCGTGACGACCGCAAGCCGCATCAGCGACGAGCTCGTGCGGATGCGGGCGGCTTCGCGCAGCCGCAGCGTGCGCGTCGTCGACGCCGAAACCATGCTGCCGCTCGACTACCACATATGACCCCCATGAAAATCCTTCGCCTCGCCGATGTCGATGTCCGCGGGAAGCGCGTCTTCATCCGCGCCGACCTCAACGTTCCGCAGGACGACGCCGGGGGCATCACCGACGACTCGCGGATTCGCGCCTCGGTGCCGGGAATTCGCGATGCGCTCGCACGCGGCGCGGCGGTGATGGTGACTTCGCACCTCGGGCGGCCGACGGAGGGCGAATGGACGGCAGCCGACTCGCTCGCACCCGTCGCGCAGCGATTGTCTGCGCTCCTGGGCAAGCCCGTGCCGCTGATCCGGGACTGGGTCGATGGCGGCGCGTGGCACGCGGCGCTTGCAGCAGGCGAGGTCGTGCTGCTCGAGAACTGCCGCTTCAACCGGGGCGAGAAGAAGGACGACGACGCGCTGGCGCGAGGGATGGCGAAGCTCTGCGATGTCTACGTCAACGATGCGTTCGGAACTGCGCACCGCGCCGAGGCGACGACCCACGGAATGGCGAGATACGCGCCGGTCGCCTGCGCGGGCCCGCTGATGGCGGCCGAACTGGAGGCGCTGGGCAAGGCTCTCGCCCATCCCGCGCGGCCTCTGGTCGCGATCGTCGCCGGCTCGAAGGTCTCGACCAAGCTCACCGTGCTGAAAGCCCTTGCCGCCAAGGTCGACGCGCTGATCGTCGGTGGCGGCATCGCCAATACGTTCATCCTCGCGGCGCACGGCAAGGTCGGCAAGTCGCTGGTGGAGGCGAACCTCGTGGGCGAGGCGCAGGCGATCCTCGACGCGTTTCCCGGCAAGGTGCCGATCCCCGTCGACGTGGTCTGCGCCAAGGAGCTCTCGGCAACCGCGGCCCCGGTGCTGAAGGCGATCGAGAATCTCGCGCCCGACGACATGATCCTCGACATCGGCCCGACCTCGGTCGCCGCGCTCAGGATGATCATCGCCAAGGCGGGAACGATCCTCTGGAACGGGCCGATCGGCGTATTCGAGTTCGACGCGTTCGCCGGCGGCACCAAGGCGCTGGCCGAGGCGATCGCCGCATCGTCCGCCTTCTCGATTGCCGGCGGCGGAGACACCGTCGCGGCGATCCACAAATTCGGGGTTGCCGATCGCATCTCGTACATCTCGACGGCCGGCGGCGCATTCCTCGAGTTCATCGAAGGCAAGACGCTTCCCGCGGTCGCGATGCTGGAAGTGCGCGCGCAAGGCTGACGGCATTCGCGACCGTACCGACCAACACCCTAACTTTGGATGAGTGACCGGTTCGTCGCCCGCGCGATAGGATCTCGGTCGGGATCGCCGTTCGCAAACGAAGCCCATCCTTCGACGGTCCCGCCGCTGCTCGTTTTGCCGTCAGGGGGATCGTCAAAGGACCCGACGGCCGCCTCGGCCGCGACTTGGTCGATGGCGGGGATCCGTCGGAAAATTGCACCGGCGGGGATTCGACCCCGGTGGCACCGAGTGCGTTCCCGGGACGCTCATCGACAAAATCCGCACGAGGAGAAGATCATGCTTGGATTGACCAGAGGTTTGCTAGCGGCGGTGTTGCTTCCTGGCGCGCTGCTGATTGGAAGTTCCGCCTTCGCGCAGGACGCGCAAAAGCGCACGCTCAGGTTTACGGCGGCCAGCAACAAAGGCCACCCGCAGGTGCAGGGCGTCGAGCACTTTGCCGAGCTGGTCGCGAAGAAGAGCAACGGCAATATCACGATCAAGGTGTTTCCGGGCGGAACCCTCGGACCGGACCTGCAGGTGGTCTCCGCGATGCAGGGCGGAACGATCGATCTCAACGTGATGAACGCGAGCCTGCTCGCCGGCAATTCGAAGGAGATGGCGGTACTCGACTTTCCGTACCTCTTCAACAATGCCCAGGAAGCCGACGCCATCCTCGACGGCCCCATCGGCAAGAAGCTGATGGACACGCTCCCGGCGAAAGGTCTTGTCGGGCTCGCGTTCTTCGACCTTGGCTTCCGGGAAATGCACACGACCAAGAAACAGATTGCCAAGGCCGACGACCTGAAGGGCCTGAAGATGCGGGTGATCCCGACACCCGTCTACGTGGACTTCATGAACGCCACCGGCGCCAACGCGGTGCCGATGCCCTTCACCGAGACCTATACGGCGCTGGAACAAGGCAGCATCGACGGCATGACGAACCCGCTGCTCAACATCCTCGACGGCAAATACAACGAGGTGTCGAAATACCTCACGATGACGAATCACATGTATACGCCGCAGATTGTCATCGTGAGCAAGAAGACGTGGGACAAGCTGTCGCCTGCCGAGCAGAAGATCCTGCGGGACGCCGCGGTCGAGACCACGACGTTTCAACGCAAGGTGGCGCGCGATGAAGCGGCCAAGGTGCTGACCGCGCTCAAACAGGCAAAAATGACCGTCCTCGAGCTTCCGCCGGAGGAAATCGCCAAGCTGAAGGAACGGGCGCAGCCGGTGATCCAGAAGCACTCGAAGACCGTGGGAGAGGAGTTCGTCGCCGAGGTGAATGCCGAGCTGGCGAAAATTCGCGGCAAGAAATAGCGTTCACGCGCAATCGCAAGCCTCGCCGCGCGATCGCCGCGCCGCGAGGCTTTTTTCTTCACGTGGCATGCCCCGTCAACCCGTCCGGAGCAGGCGAACGCACCTTGTGGCACGGCCCCATCGCAGGCCGCGTGCGACCCCGCAATTCCGCGCGGCGGCGCGGGCATCCGCCTATTTCGCCAACGCGGCGCGATACTGCTCCGCAATCGTCTTGAGCAGCTCGCGGCTCCCGATCGGCTGGTAGTTGAACGCCAGTTCCCCGCGGTCCTTCACATACATCACCCGTTCGACACGCGTTTCCGGATGGAACAGTGCCGGCGCGTGCCGGCTGAACTCCGGTTTGGGAAAGTTGAGCTTGTAGGCGATCAGGTCCCGCGAATCGATGAGGCCCTCGATTCTTTGCAGGTAGGCCAGGTAGAGCGCGAACTCCGGAACCTCGTCTCGCACGGCGTGGATGCGCCAGGCGTCCGCCAGAGTCAGTTTGCGGTCGAGCCTCGGCATCGAACCGGAGGGCGCCGCGTAATAGACAACCGCTATCTGGGTCACCGTGTCACCGACGACCTGAGCTTGAATGTAGTCGGTGCCGACGAATCCCTCCCGCTCACCGATATTGGCCGTCGCGGTCAGCGTGCCCGGCAGCTCCGAGGCACGCATCCCCGGATGCAGCCCTTTGAATCCGGGGCGTGCCGGCTGCGGCGCGGCGCTGCGCCTTTCGGACGCACCACTGCCTGCCTGTGCCAGCGGCATGACCGTTGCACGCGGATGCTCCGCGAGGCGGTCTTGCGCCTGCTGCGCCCCCGCGGGAACGCAAAGCGCGCAGCCGGCCACGGCAATCAGCACGTGCGAGGCCCGCCGAAACAGTTCCGCTCCATCGCGCCAGCGAGAGGCATCCACTTTACACATCTCCACCCGGAAATGAAGGCGCTCTGCGCCAGGCCCCTCCGCACAAGGCCGAACTCCGCGCCACGGCCACCCCGCGCGTCGGCGGGGGCGCGGCGTCCGGCCAGCCTCCGGGCAGCGGGATCAAAGTATGCCGAAGCGACGGAACACGTCGCCCAGCAATTCACCCCGCCGCAACGCGTCGCGCGAATGGCCCTCACCCGACACTTTTTCCACGGCGCGGGCGATCACCTCGTGCTCGTGC
>JANMBN010000542.1:0-9093 GCA_031360485.1 Betaproteobacteria bacterium
GTCGCGCGAGGCGGCCCGCCGTTCAAGGGAATGGGAAGGCTTCTGGAATTCATGTCCGGATAGGTTGGACCGCGCGGCTTCTTGCGAACGCCCGGCACGGCAAGCTTATCCCCAGCGTTGCCATCGTGTCGACCGCCAGGGGGTTGCGCCGCGGGGGTCGGTACAATGTGCCATCCGATCGGACTCCTCGAACGGCCGTCAAACGCAGGGAACGATGCGCATTTTCGGCTTCGCCGGATGGTCCGGCAGTGGCAAGACGACCTTGATCGAACAGGTCATTCCGCGCCTCGTCGCGCGCGGGATCGCCGTTTCGCTCATCAAGCACGCCCACCACACGTTCGAATTCGACCAACCCGGCAAGGATTCGTACCGGCACCGGCATGCCGGTTGCAGCGAGGTCCTGATCACGTCGGGCACGCGGTGGGCATTGACGCACGAGTTGCGCGGCGAGCCGGAACTCACGCTCGAACAGGCGCTTGCCCGGCTTACACGCTGCGATCTCGCGCTCGTTGAAGGCTACAAGGCATTCCCGATTCCCAAGCTTGAAATCTGGCGCGCCGAAGTCGGCAAGCCGCTGTTGCATCCGCGCGACGCGCACATCCTGGCGGTCGCCACGGACAGTCGGGAGGCGCTTCCGCCGGGCACCGCCGCACGCCTTCCGGTATTCGCACTTTCGGATTTCGACGCGATCGCAACGTTTGTCGTCGCGCACGCTACCGCCGGTCTGCCTGGCAATTGACTTCATCGAGCCCGGCGAGTAGCTTGAACTCATCGATGGCGGCATTGCCAAACGCCTGACAGGGCGGCGGCGGTGCGTGCGGTAAAGGGCGCGCAGCGCGCCGAATCAACTGCGATGAAGCGTGGATAGCAGTCCTTGAAAATAATGAAGATTCAACGAATTGCCACCTTTATCTCGATTTTACTTGCGCTTGGGGTCGCGACCTCCGTGCAGGCCGATGATCGACTCGATGGCGTGGCGACAGGGTTTTACGGTGGCGTCTCGATGCGTGACCGGGCCAGGGACACGTCGGGCGTAGCGTTCGGCGCCACGAGCTCCGTGTGGAACCGCTATGTTGCACCCACTGCCGACGACGCATCGCCCCGGGCCCTTGTGTTCGCAGGGTACCGCTGGAGCAACGATATCGCCGTCGAGGCGTCTTTCAATTCCGTCGACAAGTATGCGTTGCGGCCCACGGACGCCATCGGCGGCAGAGGTGTGGGGTTGAGTTTCGGTTCCGGCACCGGTCTTGGCGACCCGCAAAATCGGAGCTGGAACTTCGACGTGTTCACGAGTTGGACGTTTTACCGCGCGTTCGCGCTCTATGGGCGGTTCGGTTACGCGCAGAGCGAGACGATTGCGCTCGCGGGCGCACCATCGCCGGGCGTGTCTGACGTTCGCCGCCTTCGCGATGGCGTCAACTACGGGCTCGGCTTGCGCTACGACATGAATTCCGCGCTGGGCCTTCGCCTCGAGTATGGCCGCTTCGGCCGGTTCGCCGGCGAGTTCGGCAACGGATTACCCGAGACCGACCAGGTCACCTTCGGCGTCCAGCTTCGTTTCTGACCGGCCGCCCGCAGGCGCGGCGCACGAGCCGTTCCGCGATAAACTCTGCGCAGGCGCCCGCCGGGCGCCGACATCCGCATCCGCTCGCCCTCACCATGCGCGACGCCGCCGCCGACACGCTCAACCTGGTCTATCTCGCACGGCTGCGCGAGGCGTTCGGCATGGCGTCCGAGCGCATCCAGCCGCCGGCGGGCATCGATACCGTTGCCGCTCTCCGCGCGTGGCTCGCGGCGCGTGGCGGCACCTGGGCCGCCGAGCTCGCGCCCGGACGCGCCGTGCGAATTGCCGTCAACCACGACGTTGCCGAACCGGACACGCCCGTTCGCGCCGGCGACGAGGTTGCGCTGTTCCCGCCGGTGACCGGCGGCTGACGCCCCTGGAGTGCCGATGCCGGTCCGCGTCCAAACCGAAGACTTCGACGTCGCGCGCGAACTGGCCGTGCTGCGCGCCGGCGATCCTGCGATTGGCGCGGTCGCGGCATTCATCGGCACGGTGCGCGACGTGAACGACAGTGCGCAGGTTGCGACCATGACGCTCGAGCACTATCCCGGCATGACGGAAAAGGCGCTCGCGGCGATCGTCGACGCGGCGAAATCGCGCTGGAATATCGTCGATGCCCTGGTCGTTCACCGCGTCGGCGCGCTGAAGCCCGCCGACCAGATCGTACTCGTCGGCGTGACGAGCGCGCACCGGGGCGAAGCGTTCGCCGCGTGCGAATTCATCATCGACTACCTCAAGACCCGGGCGCCGCTGTGGAAGAAAGAGGAGACCGGCGAAGGCACGCGCTGGGTCGAGGCACGCGCGACCGACGACGACGCGGCCGCGCGGTGGCAGTCTCGCGAATGATGCCGACGATTCGCGACGCCGTGCTTCGCGCCATCCGCCCCGGAATGCCGTCGTCGCGCCCACGCGGGACTTGTGCCGCGGTTTTGTAGTTCCTTGACCCCAAGCCGGACGTCGGCTACCGTCGCTGGCCGTGAACGCTACCCGCCGCTCCGCCCTGATCGCGATCGACTGGGGAACCACGTCGGCGCGCGCATACCGGATCGACGCCGCGGGTGACGTATTCGGTTCGCGCAGCGCGCCGCTGGGCATTCAGACGGTGCAGGACGGCGGGTTTGTCGGCGCGCTCGATGCGCTGCTCGACGATTGGCGCGGCGACGCGGCTCCGCGAATGGCCTGCGGAATGATCGGCAGTCGACAGGGATGGATCGAGGCACCCTACGTCGCGTGCCCAGCGGACCTCGCCGGATTGGGAGCCGCGCTCACGCATACGCCGGGCGGCGAACTGGCCATCGTCCCGGGGGCGCGCTGCCTCGATTCCGCAGGCGTTCCCGACGTCATGCGGGGCGAGGAAACGCAGCTGGCCGGCGCGGTCGCGCCTGACGACGGCCGCGTGCTCGCGGTGCTTCCCGGGACGCACAGCAAATGGGCGCTGGTCGATTGCGGACATCTGGTCGAGTTCGCCACGTTCATGACCGGCGAGCTTTACGCCGTCCTGCTGGCGCACAGCATTCTCGGCCGGATGGCGGAGCGCGCCGCGCCGTCGAACGCAAACGGCGGACCCGCATTTGCGCGCGGGGTCACGCGGGGCCTTGCCGGGGACGGCCTCGCGCATGTCATATTCGGCGCACGCACGCTGGCGCTTGCCGGCGAGCTCGCACCGGCCGACGTGGGCGACTGGCTGTCCGGCGTCTTGCTCGGGCACGAGATCGACAGCGCGCGCGCGTGGGCCAGCGAGCGCGGGTGCGACGCGACGCGGGTCAGGGTGATCGGCGGCGATGCGCTCACCGCACGGTACGTCGGCGCGCTCGCGCAGGCGGGCATCGACGCGGAACTCGGACCTGCGGACGCCGCGGCGCGCGGGCTTTTCCGCATCGCGCAGCGCGCGCACCTCGTACCGTGATTGAGAGCATCTGATGTCGAACCCGCTCTCGCGTTACCTCGACCCGCTGCCGCTTATCGCCGTGCTCCGCGGCATTGCGCCGGAGGAGATTCCTGCAGTCGGAGCGGCGCTGGTCGCAAACGGCTTTCGCATGCTCGAAGTGCCGCTCAATTCGCCGCGGCCGTACGATTCGATACGCCTTCTCGTCGAGCGGTTCGGCGACCGTTGCCTAGTCGGAGCGGGAACGGTGCTCGATGTCGAGGACGTGACTCGGGTGAATGCCACGGGCGGGCGCCTGATCGTCATGCCGCACGGCGATGTCGCGGTGATCCGCGAAGCGAAGCGGCAGGGCCTCGTCTGCGTTCCGGGTGTTGCGACACCGACCGAGGCCTTTGCGGCGCTGGCCGCGGGCGCCGATGGCCTCAAGATGTTCCCCGCGGATCAACTCCCGGCCTCCGCGCTCAAGGCCTGGCGCGCGGTGCTCCCCACGGACACGCTGGTCTTCGCGGTGGGCGGGATCCGACCCGACAATATGGCCCCGTATTGGACCGCCGGTGCGACCGGCTTTGGCACCG
Organism: Betaproteobacteria bacterium; assembly: GCA_031360485.1. Taxonomy (GTDB): domain Bacteria; phylum Pseudomonadota; class Gammaproteobacteria; order Burkholderiales; family Casimicrobiaceae; genus CAIWHR01. The sequence goes on from JANMBN010000542.1 coordinate 4,025, forward strand.
GATCCAACCTTTACGCGCCGGGAGCCACGGCTTCGGACGTCGACAGGTCGGCGTCCGCCTACGCGTCGGCATTCGGTGCCTTGCCTGCGCGAACGGCAGCCGTTGGCGGTTCGCGATGACGACCGTCCACGACGGCCCGGCGATCGTCGCGATCGGCGAGGCGATGATCGAATTCAATCAGGCGCAGGCCGGGACACCGGAGGCGTACGTGCGGGGGTTTGGCGGCGACACGTCGAACATGGCGATCGCCGCCGCGCGACTGGGCGCGCGCTCGGGATACGTGACGCGCGTCGGCGACGATGCGTTCGGCCAGATGCTCCTTCGCCTGTGGTCCGACGAGGGCGTCGACACGCGCGGAGTGGCGACGGATCCGCATGCGCCGACCGGCGTGTATTTCGTCACGCACGGACCGCAAGGCCACGAATTCTCGTACCTTCGCGCCGGATCGGCCGCGTCGCGGATCGAACCCGCCACGTTGCCGCTCGCCGTGATCGGTGGCGCGCGGCTGTTGCACGTTTCCGGCATCAGCCAGGCGATCAGCGCCAGCGCGTGTGACGCCGTCTTCGCGGCGATCGAGGCGGCGAAGGCGAACGGCGCGCGCATCTCGTACGATCCCAACGTGCGTTTGAAGCTGTGGCCGCTGCCGCGGGCCCGTGCCGTCGTCGTGGCGACGATGGCGCAATGCGACTGGTTCCTGCCGAGCCTCGACGAGGCGCGGATGCTCTCCGGCCAGGCGGAGCCGGTCGCGATTCTCGACTGGTGCCACGCGCAGGGCGCGCCGGTCGTCGCGCTGAAGTGCGGGCGCGACGGCACGCACGTTTCCGACGGACGCCGCGTCGAGCGCATCGATGCGCATCGCGTGAACTCGGTGGACGCCACCGGGGCCGGCGACTGCTTCGACGGAGCTTTCGCCGCGCGGTCCTTAGCCGGCGACGACCCGTTCGACGCGGCACGATATGCGAACGCGGCGGCGGCGCTGGCGACGACGGGCTTTGGCGCGGTGGCGCCGTTGCCGCGCGACGCCGCCGTGCGCGGGTTGCTCGAAACGCGGCGCTGACCTCGAAATCGCTGGCAATTGCGCGCGCAGCGGATAGAATCCGCGTCAACGCCATCGTGAAGGGGGAAATGATGCGCGCAACTCCGATCGTCAAGGCGGTGCAGCATCTCGAGGCGGGGGAATGGAAGGCCGCGCACGTGCTGGTGCAGAAGGACGAGTCGTCGCTCGGTTGCTGGGCGCACGGCATCGTGCACCTCATCGAAGGCGACCTCGTCAACGCCAAGTACTGGTACCGGCGGGCGCACCGCCTGCTGCCGCACGGCAACACGGCCACGGCGGAGATCGCCGCGCTCAAGGCGACGCTGACGGACGGCACGCAGTGAGCGCCCCGGCGGGCATTCGCGCGGCCGGGATTCAACCTGACCTCGCGGTCCTGGCGATCCCGGACGACGAGCGCGTCTGGGTGCCGCAGGCGAAGGACGTCTGGTTCAGGCCGCTGCTGCTCAACCCGGTGAACGGGGGCTGGTGCAACCTGCTGCGCGTGCGTCGGTCCGGCGTGCTGCATCGGCATCGGCACCCGATGCTCGTCACCGGCTACGTGATCAAGGGGCGCTGGAAGTACCTCGAGCACGACTGGATCGCGGAGGAAGGCAGCTTCGTCTACGAGCCGCCGGGCGAGATACACACGCTGACGGTTCCTTCCGACTGCGCCGAGATGATCACGCTGTTCAACATCAGCGGCGCGATGATCTACCTCGACGCGGAAGGCCAGACGATCGGTTACGAGGACGTGTTCACCAAGCTCGAGATGTGCCGCCGGCATTATTCGATGGTCGGCCTGCCCGCCGGTTACATCGACGCCTTCGTCAGGTAATCGGGAGACGTCTCGTATAATCCTTCGATGCTCGGAGGCTTTGTCGCAGTTGGCGTTGGCGCGGCGCTCGGCGCGTGGCTGCGCTGGGGCCTGTCGGCGTCGCTCAATCCCCATGTTCCGCATTTCCCGCTCGGGACCCTTGCGGCGAACCTGGTCGGCGGCTATCTCGTCGGCGTCGCCGTCGCCTATTTCTCCGCGCGCCACGATCTTCCGCCGGAGCTTCGGTTGTTCGCCATCACCGGCTTTCTCGGCGGCCTGACGACGTTCTCCACGTTTTCGTCGGAGGTTACGCAACTGTTGCTGCGCGGCGACTACTGGACGGGAGGCGGCCTCGCGCTCGCGCATCTCGCGGGATCGGTCGTGCTGACCATCGCCGGCATCGCGTCGTTTCGCGCGCTTGCGGCCTGAGAGCCCGAGGAGTCGATTTTCCCGTGCCCCGCGAGTAGAGTCCCGTTCTACCGACCCGAATCCATCGAAAGCGAGCTCGACCATGCCCAACGCAATTCGCATTCACGCCAACGGCGGACCCGAAGTCATGCAGTGGGAGGCGGTTGCGGTCGGCGATCCCGGCCCCGGCGAGGCGCGTGTGCGGCACACGGCCGTCGGCGTCAACTACATCGACACGTACCATCGCAGCGGCCTCTACAAGCTGGCGTTGCCGTCGGGCCTCGGCATGGAGGCCGCGGGCACCGTCGAGGCCGTGGGCGCCGGGGTGGACTGGGTGAAGCCCGGCGACGTCGTCGCCTATTCCGGGGGCCCGCTGGGCGCCTACAGCGAACGGCGCGTGATGCCGGCCGACCGGCTGGTACGCGTGCCCGAGGGCGTGAGCGACCGCGTCGCGGCGACGTTGATGCTGAAGGGCCTCACGGTCCAGTACCTGTTCCGCCAGACGTACAAGGTGAAATCGGGCGACACGATCCTCTTCCACGCGGCGGCGGGCGGCGTTGGCCTCATCGCCTGCCAGTGGGCGCGCGCGCTGGGCGTCACGATGATCGGCACCGTGGGGTCCGACGAAAAGGCGGCTCTTGCCAAGGCGAACGGCTGCACCCACACGATCGTCTATACACGCGAGAATTTTGTCGAGCGCGTGAAGGCGCTGACCGGCGGCAAGGGCGTGCCGGTCGTCTACGACGGGATCGGCAAGGATACTTTCCCCGCGTCGCTCGACTGTCTCCAGCCACGCGGAATGTGGGTGAGTTTCGGCAGCGCCTCCGGCGCGATCCCCCCGTTCGACATCCTGCTGCTTTCACAAAAGGGATCGCTGTACGCGACGCGGCCGACGCTCGTGACCTATACGGCGAAGCGCGAAGACCTCCTCGCGATGGCCTCCGAAATGTTCGAGTTGGTGCGGGCCGGGAAAATCGTCAGCGACCCGAGGCAGACGTTTGCGTTGAAGGACGCCGCGAACGCGCATCGTGCGCTCGAATCGCGCGCGACGACGGGCGCGACGATTCTCGTCCCTTGAGGGGGGAGACGGGCTCGCCGGCTTAGCGGCCGGCGGCGCCGTTCAGCAGCGAGCGCGCAGCGGGCGCTATCTCCGACGCGGTCAATCCCACCGGGCCGCGCCCGCCCTGAACGCACGCGTCCGCGGCGGCGCCGTGGAGGCAGACGGCGAGGCGCAGCGCGGTCACCGCGTCGAGGCGTTGCGCCAGAAACGCGCCGGCAAAGCCCGCCAGAACGTCACCGGTTCCGGCGCTTGCGAGTCCCGGATTTCCGCTGGCGTTGATGTCCCACGTCCCATCCGGATACGCCAGAACGCTGCCGGCGCCCTTGACGACCACCGCCGCATGGAGCTTCCGGGCGAGCGCCTGTGCGGCGCCGAGACGATCCACCTGAACGGCGGCCGTCGCCACCCCGAGCAGGCGCCCGGCCTCGGCCGGATGCGGAGTGATCACGGTAGGATAACCGCGAGCCGCCACAGCGTCGGCGAGCCCCGCGTCCGCGGCGACGACGTTGAGTGCATCCGCATCGAGCACAAGCGGCGCGCGGACGTCAATCGCCCGGGTGACGAGCGTTCCGGCAACGTCGCCGTTGCCGAGGCCGGGACCGCAGATCAGCGCGTCCACTCCGGCGTTCAGGACGTTGTCGGCCGAGCGCAGCATCAATTCCGGCGTTGCCCAGTCGACGGCCGGATGCCCGCGGGCGGCGAACCCGATCCACACCTTGCCCGTGCCGGCGAGAAGCGCGGCGCGTCCCGCCAAGAGCGGCGCGCCGACCATGCCGTCGGCGCCCCCGACGATGCCCAGCGTGCCGAACGTTCCCTTGTGGACGTTGCGCATATCGCGCAAGAGTGCGGCCGGCAGCGCCGCGGCGAGCGCCGGCCAATCGAGCCGTTGGCCCATCGCGGGGGCGATCGATTCGGGGTCGATGCCGAGCGAGTGGACCGACACCACGCCGCAAAGGTCGACGCCGTCGCCCGTCAGCAATCCGGGCTTCAGCGCGATGAACGTCGCGGTCGCCGCTGCGCGAATCACCGGTCCGAGCGATGTGCCGGTATCGGCGCCGAGGCCGCTCGGAATGTCCAGCGCGAGGATCGGCAAGCCCGACGCATTGGCCCAGTCGACGAGCGTGGCGTACTCGGTGGCGATCGCGCGCGCGAGGCCGATGCCGAAAAGACCATCGACGACGAGCGTTCCAGACCACCCGGCCGGAATGTCCAGCACGGACGCGCCGCCGGCGGACACCCATGCACGATGTGCCGCGCCGGCATCAGTCGGCAACGACGCCGCGTCGCCGCGAAAGACGACGGTGACGTCGAAGAATGTCTCACGCAGTCGGCGCGCGACGACGAACGCATCGCCGCCGTTGTTGCCGGGTCCGGCAAGCACGAGTACCGACCCGTTCCGCGCCCCGGCCATCGCTCGCGCGACGTCGGCGGCGGCAAGGCCCGCGCGTTCCATCAGCGGCAATGCCTTCGCCGCAGCCTCGACGGCACGAAGATCGGCGCTGCGATAGATGGGCGCGAGCATGGGCGTGACAGCCATGGTGAATTATAGGCTGCGCCATCGCGCCCTCGCGGCCGCCAGCCTGTCAAATGGACAAGAGCACGCGCCGGCCACTACACTACGCGGCCATGCTTGCCGATGTACCCCCGCCGGGGCCCCAGATGTCCAGAAGGGCTGGATCACCGTGGATTCGACACATCCGCACGCTGTTGTTGGCGGTTGGCGTCGGGGCATTCGCGGCGTCTGCCGCGGG
>JANMBN010000550.1:0-8246 GCA_031360485.1 Betaproteobacteria bacterium
AATCAGCCGACGGCGCGAAATCGGCTATGACCGCATCGACGCCGTCGAGGCTCGTGCCCGACATCACGCCGGCGTAGACCTGGCGCACGGCGGCGACCGCGCGGCGGCGTCAGTCGCCGCTGGTGGCGACGAGCGTGCCGGCAAGCTGCCGCGCCAATGCGAGTTGCGCGGCGGCGGGCACGAGGCGCTCGGCAAATGCGGCCCGGCGCGTCGCGGCCAGCGGCTCACCGGACGGCAGCGCGACGGTCAGCGGATCGCGCTGGTCGCTGCCGACGCGAAACTCGTAATGCAGGTGCGGTCCGGTCGCCCACCCGGTCTGCCCGACGTAGCCGATCACCTCGCCCTGCGCCACGCGGGCGCCCGTTCGAACCTGCGGCGCGATCCGCGACAGATGCGCGTACAGCGTCGAGAGCGCGCCGTGGTGCTGCAGGTGGATCACGTTGCCGTAGCCGCCCTGGATGCCGGAAAACAACACCTTGGCGTTGCCGGTGGCGCGCACCGGGGTGCCCGCAGGCGCCGCGTAGTCGACGCCCTTGTGCGCGCGCCACGTCTGCAGGATCGGATGGAACCGCGCACCCGAGAAGCCGGACGTCACCCGCGAAAACTCCATCGGCGAGCGCAGGAACGCCTTGCGCAGCGGCGCGCCGTCGTCGGCGTAGTAATTTTCGCTGCCGTCGTCGTCCCGCCAGAGAAACGCCCGCATCGACCGGCCACGGTTCTCGAACTCGGCGGCGACGATCCGGCCCGGGCCGATCGGCTCGCCGTCGACATGACGCATTTCGTAGACGACGGTGAAACGGTCGCCGCGCCGCAGATCCAGGTTGAAATCGACGTCGCCGGCGAACACGTCCGCCATCTGCAGCGTCACCGCATCCGGCAGGCCCGCCATGTCAGCGGCGCCGAACAACGACGTGCGAATCTCGCCGGTCGCCATTTTCCAGCGAATCTCGGCCGGCGCCGGCGTCGTCGACGCGGCAAGACGCCCGCCGTCGCGGACGATCGACAGGCGCCGGCCATCGCCGGTCACGAAGCGCAGCGTCAGCAGTTGCCCGTCGTCGCCGGTCTCGACGCGGAGCGGCTTGCCCGGCCGGAGCTGGTAGAGCGCGCGGGCATCGAGGTCGGTGCGCAGAAACGCAAGTGCGGCGGGATCGTCGACCCCGAGGCGCGCCAGCACGCTGCCGATCGTGTCGCCACGCCGAATGCGATCCTCGCGCCAGTATCCGGCGGCACTGGCATCGACGACCGAGACGACCGGCCGCGGGAGTTCGAGCGTGACAACCGATGGTGCCGGCAAGAGTTCCGGCGCGGTATTGGCCACGAGACCGAACGCCGCCACGCCGCACACCCCGAAAAGCGCGGCCGACAGCCATTGCCCGAGCAGCGGCGGCCGCGCGACCCGCGTGGCGGTGGACCGAACGCTTTGCGTTAGAATTCGTTGTTTGTGCGGGGTCATCGCCGGGCCGGACGGGCGAAACCGCGATTCTATCAAACCCGGCGCGGAAAGGCCCCGGGCCGGCCGCGCACCCGGGGAGCCACCGTCCCGACGGAGGGCGGGAGACGACCCGCGTCGCCCGCAACCACGAAAGCCGCGCAGCAGCCATGGCCGTCGACATCGAACAGCAACTCGCGGTCTTCAAACGCGGCGCCGACGAGCTTCTGGTCGAAACCGAGCTGGCCGCAAAGCTCGCTCGCGGCCAACCCCTCAGGGTCAAGGAGGGCTTCGATCCGACGCGGCCCGACCTCCACCTCGGCCACACCGTCCAGTTCAACAAGCTGAGGCAGTTGCAGGACCTCGGACACCACATCATTTTCGTGATCGGTGATTTCACCGGGATGATCGGCGATCCAACGGGCCGCAACGTGACGCGCCCCGCGCTCACACGCGACGAGATCGAGGCCAACGCGAAGACGTACACCGATCAGGCGTTCCTGATCCTCGACCGCGAGAAGACCGAGGTCGCGTTCAACTCGACGTGGCTTCTGCCGCTGGGCGCCGACGGGATGATCAAGCTCGCCGCGAAATACACCGTCGCGCGCATGCTCGAGCGCGACGACTTCGGCAAGCGCTACCAGAACGGCCAGCCGATCGCGATCCACGAGTTCCTCTACCCGCTCGCGCAGGGCTACGACTCGGTCGCGCTCGAGGCCGACATCGAGCTCGGCGGCACCGACCAGAAGTTCAACCTGCTGGTCGGCCGCGAGCTGCAGCGGCATTACGGCCAGGAGCCGCAGTGCATCCTGACGCTGCCGCTGCTCGAAGGGCTCGACGGGGTCAACAAGATGTCGAAATCGCTCGACAACTACATCGGCATCACCGAACCGCCGAACGAGATATTCGGCAAGCTGATGTCGATCTCCGACGAGCTGATGTGGCGCTACTACGATCTGCTGTCGTTCCGTCCCGAGGACGAGATCGCCGGGCTGAAGCGCGAATGCGGGGAAGGCCGCAATCCGCGCGACGCGAAGGTCGCGCTCGCGCGGGAGATCGTCGCGCGTTTCCACTCGCAGGCCGCGGCGGAACATGCGATTGCGGAGTTCGACGCGAGGTTTCGCGGCGGCGCGCTGCCCGAGGACATGCCGGAGGTCACGCTGGCCACTGCCGGCGCCGGGTTGCCGATCGCGCAGCTTGCGAAGCACGCCGGCATCGTCGAGTCGACGTCGGAAGCGCTGCGCCTGATCGCGCAGCGCGGGCTCAAGGTCGATGGCGACGTGGTCGCTGACAAGGGCCTCGTGATCCCGGCGGGCCGCACGGTCGTCGTGCAGGCAGGGAAACGGAAGTTCGCGCGCGTCACCGTGAAATGATCCCTACGGTGACGCCCGACGCCGCGCTGCGGGCGGCGCACGAATCTTCCCAGGCCCGCCCGCGGTCCCGTCCGATCTGAGCTACGCCATTCGGGGTTGTCCCGACATCCCCTCGACTTTCGGCAGGTTCAGCCTGAGCGGCTTGATCGACTTCTGCGCTTTCAGGTAGCGCGCCATCACGTCCCAGATCGGCTCGCCGCCCGCAGCTTTCGCCTCCTCCGAAACCGGCGCCCAGCCGGCGACCTTGTATTTCTTCGTGGCATCGATCGGCTTGCCCCGAAGCATCATGCTCGTGATGCGGCTCCCCATCGGCGCAAGCGGTGCGATCGCGTAAGAGAGCCCGCCGACGCGGACCATGTCGCCGCCCTGCTGGTAATACGGATCCGGGTTGAACAGGTTGTCGGCGACGTCTTCGAGGATCGTCTTGATCGTCTCGCCGGTCAGCTCGTTGACGGTCACGTACGGATAGGTGATCGCCGTCTGGTCCATCAGGTGCTCGAACGTGATCGCCTGCCCGGGCAGGAGCGTCGTGCCCCAGCGAAAACCCGGTGAGAACGCGATCTCCGCGTTTTTCTCGGCCATCAATCCGTTCAGGATCAGCTGATCGGCGGTGCCGTTGAAGTTGCCGCGACGGTAGAGGAGCCCCTCGGTCACCGCGAGGCGTTCCGCCAGCCTGTCCGCGAACGGCGCGCGGTGCCTGCGGATCAGCTCCGCCATCCCGGGGTCCGGCGGCAGCAGCGCGCTGAAGACCGGCAGGAGACGATAGCGGAGATCGGCGACCTTGCCGCCCTTCACGTCCATGTCGAGCACCGCGAGGAACTTGCCGTTGCTGCCGGCGTTGGTGACGAGCGTCCTGCCGCCCGGATTGTCGACCCGTGTCGGCTGCGGCACGCCGTCGTGGGTGTGACCGCCGAGGATCGCGTCGATGCCGGTCACGCGCGCCGCGAGCTTCAGGTCGACGTCCATCCCGTTGTGCGAGAGGAGCACGACCGCCTGCGCGCCCTTGCCGCGCGCCTCGGCGACGACCTTCTGCAATGCCTCTTCTTGGATGCCGAATGTCCACTCGGGAACGAAGTAGCGCGGATTGGCGATCGGCGTGTAGGGGAACGCCTGCCCGACGATCGCGACCGGCACGCCGTTGATCGTGCGGATCACGTACGGCGCGAACACCGGGTCGCCGAAGTCGGCGGTCCTGACGTTCTGCGCGAGAAATTCGATCCTGCCCGCGAAATCGTTGTCGACGACCTCCTTGACGCGGTCGGCGCCGAGCGTGAACTCCCAATGACCGGTCATCACGTCGACGCCGATCTCCTTTTGCGCGTCGATCATGTCCTGGCCCTTCGTCCACAGCGCCGTTCCCGAGCCCTGCCACGTGTCGCCGCCGTCGAGCAACAGCGCGCCGGGGCGCGATGCCTTCAACTTCTTCACGAGCGTTGCCAGGTGCGCGAATCCGCCGATGCGTCCGTAGGCGCGCGCCGCGCGGTCGAAGTCGAGGTAGGTGAACGCGTGCGCCTCGCGCGTCCCCGCGCGGATGCCGAAGTGCCTCAGCAACGCTTCGCCGACGAGATGCGGCGGCCGGCCGCTGGCGCCGCCGATGCCCAGATTGACGCCGGGTTCGCGAAAGTGGATCGGATTGAGCTGCGCGTGGCAATCCGTAAAGTGCAGCAGGCTGACGTTGCCGAAGCGCTCGATGCCGTCGTAGAAATTCGCGCCGGCGGAAAGGTCGAGCGCCGAGCGGGCGTCGACCGGAAGGCCGGCGGCAGCCGCCGCCGCGACGACGTGCAGGAATTCGCGGCGATTCACACGCTACTTGTTGACGGGCGAGTCGGGGTCCATCAGCAGCGCGACGACATCCTTTATCTGCGCCTCGGTCAGAATGCCCTTGTGCCCGAAACGGGGCATGTTCGTGCACGCGCTGTAGGCGTCCGCGTTGTAGACCTTGCCGTACGCGTACTTCCGCATTTCGTCCGTGTAACCGCGCAGCCTGCCGAACCGGTAGAGACTCGGTCCGATGGTGCCGTAGGACAACTCCTGCGGCGCGAGCTGGTGGCAGGCGTAGCAGTTGGCGCCGACGGGCCCCTTCGGATCGTCGGAATACTGCATGCCCCGGCCTTCCTGCGCGATCTTCTCGCCGTTCTTCCAGTCGCCGACGAACCTGCCGTCCGCCGGCCACTTGACCGACGCGAGGTTCGCCTTTTCGATCCGCTCGGCGACTTCCTTCGGCGGCGCCTTGCCCGCGTAGACGCTGCACATCTTCTGCATGTCGTCCTGGTCGAGCCGGTCGAGCTTGGCCTGACCCTGCTCCTTGAACGAGGCCTTCAGCATCGAAGTGGCCTTTGCCGAGACCTCGGCATCGTCCGGTGCGGTCACGCAGCCGATCAGGATCGCGGGCACGGCGAGCGCGGCGGCCAGCGCGCGCGTCAGGTGTCTACGGGGCATGGCGTATCTCCGTCAGCGCTTGATCGCCGGCGCATCGAACGCGGCGCCGTTCGCGTTGCGGGCGAGGAACATCGTCAGCGCGATCGACGCGTCCGAGGCGAAAACGAGCTCGGGGAAGCGCTGCTGGCGGAAACAGTCGTTGAGGCGCCACTGGAACGAGCGGAGCTCGCCCTGCGAAACACGGTAGGCCGGCCAAGTCGTGTAGGCCTTCTGTGCGCCTTCGGTCTTCGTGAGGTTGGGCAGGTCCTGCAGGCGGATGCGCTTCGCGTCCTCGGCATGGCACGTCGCGCACGCGAAATCGTGAGTCCCGCCGCGGAAGTAGAACATCTTCTCGCCGAGACGGTACGCTTCCTGTTCCTTCGGGTGATTCGACGCGACGGCCATCGTGATCCCGCGCGACTGCGACGTCACGTAAGCGGCGTACGCCTCCATGTCGGCTTTCCGGTCCGGACTTCCGAACGGGCCCTTCCTGGCGTCGGCGTCCGTGTAGCCCTGCAGCGTCACCATGCACCAGACGATCCGTGTTTCGAGGTCCATCACGCGGTCGGCGTCGGCGAAATATTTCGGGAGCCGCGCGTAGGCGCCCTTGACGACGCCGGGGCCGAGACCGAGGTCGCATGATTCGAGCGACGCATTCTTCGGCCCGCGCTTCTGCTTCCAGAGATCCTCGCCCCGGGCTTCCCAGAGCTCGGCCGGATTGCCGTCCTGCAGCGCGGCGCGGTATTTCGCGATTTCTTCGACGGCGCTCCCCTGCCCGAGCGCCGTTGCGGCGCCCAGCGTGAACAGGCATGCGGCGCCTGCCGCGACGCGCCGATATTTGGCTCGCATCAGACTCCTCCTGGCGTGGATCGGCACGGCGACGGCCGCGTTCCGTCACGCGATGACACGTTCGACGGGAACCGTCTCCGAACTTACGCGATGACCGCTGCGTCGGTGCGCTTGTCGCCCCGATTGTCGGTCCAAGTGACCTCGACCTTGTCGCCCTTCGCGCCGCCCTTGAACCTGAACGACAGGAACGGATTCTTCGACACGGCCGGACCCCACTGCGCCGACAGGACGGTCTTGCCGTTCCACGTCGCGGTCACGTTCTGGATGTGCCAGGCCGGTATCGTCTTGCCCTGCGCGTCCTTGCGCTGACCGGTTTCCATCTCGTGGCTCATCAGCACCTTCACCTCGGTCGAATCGCCGACGACGCTCGCCCGGATTTTCATCGGATCTGCCATGGCTTCCTCTCTTCAACCGCCGCAACCGCCGAGCGTGACCTTGATCTCCTTGGACGCGAAATAGAATTTCCCGTCGGCCTTCACGAGCGCGAAGACATTCGAACTCTGGCCCATCTTGACCCGCGTGCTGATCGAAGGATCGGTTCCCGGCGGAATGTCGAACATCGCCGCCATCATGTTCGGATTCTTCTCGATCAGGATCGCGATGGATTCGGTCCTGGGAATAGCGCTCGCCACGCCGATCGGAACAACGGCGCCGTTTTCGGCAATGTCCGGCGTCGCGACGAACGTGATGTCCTTGCTCGGCAACGCCGCGCCGCCGCCGACAGCCTTGACCGTCTCGTCGAGCGACTTGGTCTCGAACGCGGCCTTGTTCCAATCCGCCGCACGCGCGTCGCCGGGAGCAAGCCATCCGGTCGCGACGAGCGAGAGCAGCGTGAGACCGCCACCCGCCTTCAAGACATCCCTGCGTTTCTCGTCCATGCCCATCCCTCCCGCTTGCCGATGGCAGATTGTAGTACGTTGGACCGGTCCGGGGTCAAATCGGCTGTCTCAAGGATTGTTCTTCTGCCGGGCGAGCGCCCGGTTGCTTGCCGCGACGGCCCGCGGGTCCGCCGTCGCGACCCGCGATCGGCCGGGCAACGGCGCCCGGCCCCGAAACGCCGCCAATCCTGGTTAGAATCGGCGTTCACCCCGAGGATCCGCATCGTGCGCACCCCTTCGTTCTGCCTGTTCGCTTCCGGGCGCCGCCGCGCGTTGCGCGTTCTGGTCGCGGCGGCGCTTCTACCCGTTGCGCGCGCCGAAGCCCAGTCTGCCGCGCTGGCGCCGACGCCGAGCCAACCCGAAGGTCCGTTCTATCCGAAGACGTTGCCGGCCGACCGGGACGCCGACCTGACGCAGATCGCAGGCCGCGCCGCGAAGGCGATGGGAACGCCGCTCTACCTTACCGGCCGCGTGTTCGCCCGGGACGGCCGGCCGCTCGGCAACGCAACCGTCGAGTTGTGGCAATGCGACGTGTACGGCCGCTATCACCATGCGGGAGACGACGGTGAGCCGCGCGACGACAACTTCCAGGGCTACGGTGTCGCCACGACGGATGTCCAGGGGAGCTACGCGTTCAAGACGATCCGGCCTGTGCCGTACTCGGGACGCCCGCCCCATCTGCACGTGCGCGTGCGCCCCGCAAGCGGCCCGGCGCTCACCACGCAGATTTACGTGGCCGGCGACCGCGTGAACGGAGACGTCGTGCTCTCCGCCACGTCCCGGGGAACACTCGAGCGGCTGACGATGACGCTTGCGCCGATGCCCGGACGCGAACCAGGCGCGCTCACGGCGAACTTCGACATCGTGCGCTAGAAGCGGGTCGCTCCCCGGAACGGAACTGCCGGAATCGTCCGCTCAGTGGATCGTCGCGCTCGAAAGAAAGCGGAGCTGTGCACCCGATTTCAGGCGATAGACGCCCTCGCCGAGGTGCTCGGCGCCGTCCATCTCCTGCCGCGTGAACGTGACTTGCGTGTCGCCGTGCTTCGCTTCGAGCACGACGTCGTCGGCGACAGTCGCGTCGTCCGGAACGCGTGTGTATTCCGTCTCGAAGATGACGCCGTCGATCAACACGAAGTCCGCGTTGTCCATCGCGCTCGCCAGGTTCAGCATGTTGACGCCGGTTGCCATGATCCCTCCGCTGCGCAGGGTGCCGATGCGGCCGACCTGCCCGATTACCATGTGGGGGCAATGACCGCGGGCTTCAAGTCGGGCCGTTCGGCAACGGCACGGCTTCGCTCC
>JANMBN010000555.1:0-3783 GCA_031360485.1 Betaproteobacteria bacterium
TGCATGCACAGCGCCTGCGCCTCGGCCTCGGCTTCGATCGCCGCGTCGAGATACAACGCCCATTCCTGATGCAGGAGTTTCTTGGTCATTCCGTGCGCGAACGCCGGGCCGTCGGCCAGCGACCGGGCCAGTACTTCGGCCTCGGAGTGCAGCGTTTCCGCGGGCACGACTCGGCTGAAGAATCCCCACGCGGCGCCCTCGTCCGCCGTCATCGCCCGACCGGTGTACAGCAGCTCGGACGCGCGTCCCTGCCCGATCATGCGCGGCAGCAGCGTGCACGCCCCCATGTCGCAGCCGGCAAGGCCGACGCGCACGAACAGGAACTCGGTCCGCGCCGACGGCGTGCCAAGCCGGAAATCCGACGCGAGCGCGATCATCGCACCGGCGCCCGCGCACACGCCATCGACCGCGGCGACGATCGGCTGCGGGCAGTGGCGCATCGCCTTGACGAGGTTGCCGGTCATCCGCGTGAACCCGAGCAGCTCGGGTATCGCCATCCGGGTGAGCGGGCCGATGATCTCGTGGACGTCGCCGCCCGAGCAGAAGTTGCCGCCCGCCCCGCGAATCACGACGACCTTGACATCGCTTGCGTACGCAAGCCCGCGAAACAGGTCGCGCAGCTCCGCGTACGAATCGAACGTCAGCGGATTCTTCTTGCCGGGACGATCGAGCGTGATCGTCGCGACCCGGCCGTCCGCTTCCACTTGCCAGCGGAAATTCGTCGCGGCGTAGTCACGGAACGGCCGCAGGTGGTGCACCATGGTCATCGCGAGTCCTCCCAGCGTCGCGCGAACGGCTCCGCGCTCGCGGATTGTCCACCAAAAGCCCTTGCTCCCAACGTGATTATCTTGGACCTCAAAAAACTTTCGTCAAGTGACCTCTGCGGCCCACGAGCCCGCGTGACTCGTGCGCGACGACCGGAGAGCGCATCAAAGCGACGTGACCCTGCCGACGCGGGCTGCCACTCGACACTCCGATACGGCGTTCGGCCTAGGCAATCCGCACGATGCCGGGGGCGGCCACCGATGATTAATCTGAGTTTCGAACTTTCCCGTTGCCGACCCGCCGTCAATGGCGCCGATGCCTCGAGCCAAGGAACAAGCGATCCCGCGAGCGCCGCCCACGCCGCGCCGCGCTTCGCGCTCCGGGACGCGACGCCTTCATCCAGGCGTCGGCGATTTCCCCCCCGCCAGCGGCGCGGCGTTCACCCTGGTCGAGCTGGTCGTGACGCTCACCATTGCGGGGATGTTGATCTCGTTGGCGGTGCCGGCATTCCACGATTGGCTGGGCGCGTACCAGCTCGCAAACCACGCGAAGCACGTCGCCGAGAGCATGACGCGAGCCCGGACCGAGGCGATCAGGCGCGGCCATCGGGTCAACCTGTGCAAGTCGCGCGACCTCAGCCAATGCGTCGATCAGGGCAGCTGGGACCAGGGCTTCGTCGTCTTCGTCGACATCAACCGCAACGGCCAGGCCGACGCCGACGAGCCGGTCCTCGGGTTCGAAGGTCCCGCACCGCCCGGCATCACGTTGCAGGCCAACCGGCCGCTCGCAGAGTATGTCTCCTACACGGATCTCGGACAGGCACGTTTGCTGAACGGCGCCCTGCAGATGGGCACCTTCACCGTATGCCGCAGCGGTCAGCTTGCCCTGCACGTGGTGCTCGCCAACAGCGGCCGCGTGCGGATCGAGAAGACCGGCAATCGATGTCCGTAACGCCGGGGCAGCGCCCGCCCGCGGCGTGATTGCCAGCGGTTGGGCGTGCGGACAATTGCCCGTCGGCGCGCCCGAAAAATGTCATTGTCATCGCGGTCGGCGCAATTCGCGTGCGACAACCCCGCAAAACACACTGGCCGTCCGTAGGCGCGCAGGGCCCGTTAGTCGGGAGCGATTGCCCCGGACCCCTCATCACCCTACGATACCGCCGATGGGAAAAGGAGTCGTACGATGAAGTTGCTGCCGCACAGACCCGTCCGCGCCCCCGGATTCACGCTGATCGAGGTCATGATCACGGTGGCGATCGTCGCGATCATCGCCGCCGTCGCGCTGCCGAATTACATCGACTATGTCACGCGCAGCAAGATCGTCGAGGCGAAGACCAATCTTTCGGACATGCGCACCCGGCTCGAACAATATTTCCTCGACAACCGCTCGTATCCGAATGCGTGCATCGCACCGGCGGGGGGGCCGGCCGGCGCCGGTAACATCTACCTGCCGGCGAGCGCCAAGTTCTTCACCGTCACGTGCAGCACGCTGACGGCGACGACCTACACCGTCACCGCGACCGGCACCGGCAGCATGGCCGGCTTCGTCTACACCATCGACCAGGCCAACACGCACAAGACGACGGCCGTGCCCGCAGGCTGGACTTCCTCCGCAAACTGCTGGGTCAGCCGGAAGAACGGGGACTGCGGATAGATGGCCGCGCACCGGAAACCGCGGGGTTTCACGCTGATCGAGATCTTCATCGCCCTCTTGATCGTCGCGCTGCTCCTTTTGCTGGGGATGCCGTCGTTCACGACGTACCTCCGCAACAGCGAAATCCGCTCGACCGCCGAGTCGCTCGTCAACGGCCTGCGCACGGCGACCAGCGAAGCGGCGAATCGTAATGCGCGCGTCGCGTTCACGCTCGCCGGTAACGGAGATGCCAGCTGGGCGATCAACTTGGTCACCGATACCGATGCGGACTGCACGGACCTCGTCCAGCCGCCGATTCAGCGGTACTCGAAAAAGGAAAGCGGCTCGAACACTACGATCGCGGTTATACCCGCTGGCAAAAACGCCGTCTGCTTCAATGGACTGGGTCGAGTTTGGCATCAGGGAGTGCTTCCCGCCGATCATGTCCAACAGATCGACATCGACTCCCTTGTCAGCGGCGAAGCGCGGCCGCTGCGGATCATCGTCGACGATCCGAACCCGGCGGACCCGGCCAAGCCGCGCGGGCTCCGGATGTGCGACCCCGCCCCCGCGCTCGCCGCGCTGGTGCCACCCGACCCGAGAGCTTGCTGACATGACAACTTTCACTGGTGCTGCAAAGAGCCTGCCGGCGCGGCAGACGGGGAGCTACCTGCTCGAAGCGCTGATCGCGATCCTCATCTTCGCGTTCGGCGTCCTCGGCCTGATCGGCTTGCTCGGCAGTTCGATCCGCGTGACCAACGACGCCCGCTACCGGTCCGAAGCGGCCAACCTCGCCGGCGCGATGATCGCCGACATGTGGACGATGACCGCCGCCCAGATGGACACGCAATTCGGCGCCGGCGGCACCAAGCTCGCGACCTGGAAAACCAAAGCCGCGAGCCTTCTGCCGGCCGCTGACACGACCGTCGACCTCACCCAGCCGGGCCTGTCGTCGCAGAGCCGGACAGCCGTTGTCACGGTCTCCTGGAAGCTGCCCGGCGAAACCGAAACGCACAAGCACCTGATGACCGCGCAGATCGGGAAGAACCCATGAACACTTCGCTGCACCGAAGCCGGCTTCGGCCGGACCGCGGCGTCGGCCTCATCGAGGTGATGATAGGCATCGTCATCGCCATGCTGCTGGTCCTGGTCATCTTCCAGATCTACGAGATCAGCGAGGGCCAGAAGCGCACGATCACGGCCGGCAGCGATGCGCAGCAGAACGCGAGCTACGGTCTTTATGTGCTATCGCGCGATCTCGCGGTGGCCGGAAACGGCATCGCATCCGCAGCCCCGAATCTGGACAAGTGCGCGATTCTGCGACCGATTCCGGTGGTCATCAAGGCGGGCGCAACGGCTAACGATCCGGACGAAATCACTGTGCTC
>JANMBN010000001.1:0-4068 GCA_031360485.1 Betaproteobacteria bacterium
GACGACGCCCACGACGACGGACGCCGACAGGATGCGCGCCGGCAGCGGGGGAACCGCGATGGAACGGGGCCGCGCCCCGTCAGGGGCCGCCGCAATGAGCGGCAACGTCAGGAATCCGACGATGAGTACGATCGCCGCAAGGAGCAGGCCTTCGTAACCGAGGGCCGCATAGCGGCGAAGGAGCGGTGCATACGGACGCGGCGCGCGGGCCGCGTCCTGCGGCGACGCAGGCCCTTCGCGCGTCACGCGAATTTCACTTGGGCGACGGTGCCGGAGGCGGAGGCGGAGGAAGAGGCACAGGTGGAGCGGGCGCCAGAGGCGGCGCGCCGCCGGGCGCGCGTGGCGGGGGGGGAGGGGGCGCGAGGGGGACGGGCCGGCCGCGCCCCGGCGGGGGTGTCGCGCCGGGTGCGGGCACCGGCTTCGCGGCGAGCTCGCGCCTGGTTTCCGGGGGCAGGCTCTGATACTGCTCCCACTTCTGCCGGACTTCCTGCTTCTTCTCCGGCGGAAGCGTCTTCAGCGTCTTGTACTGTTCGCGCGCGGACCTGCGCTGTTCGGGAGACAGCTGCGCCCACGTGCCCATCTGCTCGCGGACGCGCTGTTGTTCGTCGGGCGTCATGCTCGGATACCGCTGCGCGATGCCGCGCCATTTCTGCTTGCGCTGGGCCTCCATCTTGTCCCAGTCCGGGGCGAGCGGGCCCAGTAACTGCCTTTCCGCGGCGGGAAGGTCGGCGAAGGCGGGCGAACGAATGACGACCGGCTGCGCAAACGCACTCGCGGCCATGGCGGCCGCGAGCGCGAAAGCCAACAGGAGTTCGTGCGTTATTCGTTGCTTACGTGTTTCAGCCAATTCTGGAATCCCCGATCCAGGTACGCATCGATCGGCAGCTCGGAGGATAGGATCGCCGCGTCCGTCTCCTCGACGTCGTTAAGTTGCTGATACGCCTGCCATTGTTGAAAGGCGAAGCTCGCCACGATGATCAGTGAAATCCCGACCCAGAGGCGTCCGCTCGCCCAGAAACCGCGTCCTCCGCCGGCGATCCGTGACCCGGCGTTCCCCGCCGCACCGGCCAGCCGAAGCTCGGCCAAGGGCTGCGGGTCGGCGAGTCGTGCCAGCGCAACCTGCCGCGCCAGCTGCAGCCGATAGGCGGTCCCCGGCTTGAGGTCCGCCGTGCCTTTATCGAGGTAAGTGGTTATTTTCTTGGCGAAATCTTGGTCTTTGGTCGTCATAGCGACACCCCTTTGGCCTCGAGCATGACGGCCAATGCGTGTACCGCGCGCGAACAGTGAGTCTTCACACTGCCTTCCGAACAACCCATCGCCGCTGCGGTTTCCGCCACATCCAGTTCTTCCCAGTAACGCAGCAGAAAGGCTTCTCGTTGACGCGCGGGGAGCCGCGCCAGCGCCTGCTCGATCATGGCCATAATCTGACCTTGCTGGAACAGTTGCGCGGGATCGGCGTTCGCGTTCGAGTCCGATTTCGCGGACAAAGTTTCAAGCGGATCGTAATCTTCGTCCTTTTCATCACCTTTCCCCAGCGCCGACAGGAGCGTCGTCCATGTCGAGCGAACCTTCTGGCGGCGAAAATGATCGTGGATCGCGTTCTGCAATATCCGCTGGAACAGCATCGGCAGCTCGGAGACGGGCTTCCCCGAATATTTCTCCGTCAGCTTGAGCATCGCGTCCTGCACGACGTCGAGCGCGCTGTGCTCGTCGCGGATGGCGAACATCGCCTGCTTGAATGCGCGGCGCTCGACTTCTGCCAGAAAGGCCGAAATTTCTTGGTGGGTGGCCAGGGCGAGGTCCATCCGGAAAGGGAACGGCATTATAGGACGCGGGGCCGCTTCGCCCGTTGTGCGGTGCAACGGCCTTGACCGCCGGGGGCGGTGCAGGTAACGTTATCGCTTGGCCGAAACCGGCCGATGTTGTGCTGCAATAACGGCCGTTTGCGCCCCCTTCGCGATGCCACAAGCGTCGGCGGAGTATCCCCGGGGCTCGAGCGGGTGTTTCGAGATCGCGGCTTTCTACCCGATAAAGCCTTGGTGGGCGCGTCCATCCCCAATGCGCGCCGGAAAGTGTTGCGAGAGCCCCGCGCGCCGCGTGCGCCGGCGGATTCCACCATTCTTGCTTAAGGCACAGCCATGCAACTGACGGGTGCGGAAATCGTCATCCGCTGCCTCCAGGAAGAAGGCGTCGATTACGTCTTCGGTTATCCGGGCGGCGCGGTGCTCAACATCTACGACGAATTGTTCAAGCAGGAAAGGGTCAAGCACGTGCTCGTCCGGCACGAGCAGGGCGCGGTCCACGCGGCGGACGGCTATTCGCGCTCGTCCACCAAGGTCGGCGTCTGCCTCGTGACTTCCGGTCCGGGCGTGACCAACGCCGTCACCGGCATCGCGACCGCGTACATGGATTCGATTCCGATGGTGGTGCTGACCGGCCAGGTGCCGACCCACGCGATCGGCCAGGACGCATTCCAGGAGTGCGATACCGTCGGGATCACGCGGCCCTGCGTCAAGCACAACTTCCTCGTGAAGGACGCCAAGGACATAGCGATAACGATCAAGAAGGCGTTCTATCTCGCCGCCACCGGCCGGCCGGGACCGGTGCTGGTCGACATCCCGAAGGATGTCACGCAGGCGAAGGCCGAGTGGAATTACCCGAAGACGGTCGCTCTGCGCTCGTACAACCCGGTGACCAAGGGGCATTCCGGGCAGATCAAGAAGGCCGTGCAATTGCTGCTCGACGCCAGGAAGCCGATGGTCTATGCGGGCGGCGGCGTCGTGCTCAACAACGCGGCGCCGCAGCTGACGCGGCTCGTGCGGCTTCTGGGCTTCCCGTGCACGAACACGTTGATGGGGCTCGGCGGTTTTCCGGCGACCGACCCCCAGTTCACCGGCATGCTGGGCATGCACGGCACCTACGAATCGAACATGGCGATGCAGAACTGCGACGTCCTGATCGCCATCGGCGCGCGCTTCGACGACCGCGTCATCGGCAATCCGCAGCATTTCTTCCGGTCCGACCGAAAGATCATTCACATCGACATCGATCCCTCGTCGATCTCCAAGCGCGTGAAGGTGGATGTGCCGATCGTCGGCTACGTCGCCGACGTGCTCGACGAGATGCTGAAGCTCGTCGAGTCGTCGCCGCAGCGGCCCGACCCGGTCGCGCTGAAGGCGTGGTGGAGCGAGATCAAGGAGTGGCAGCGCAAGGATTGCCTGCGGTACGACACCAAGAGCGAGCTCATCAAGCCGCAATACGTGATCCAGAAGCTCTACGAACTCACGAAGGGCGACGCGTTCATCACGTCCGACGTCGGCCAGCACCAGATGTGGGCGGCCCAGTACTACAAGTTCGACAAGCCGCGCCGCTGGATCAACTCGGGCGGACTCGGCACGATGGGCTTCGGCCTGCCCGCGGCGATGGGCGTCCAGCTCGTCAACCCGGGGGCGACCGTCGTCACGGTGACGGGCGAGGCGTCGATCCAGATGTGCATCCAGGAGCTCTCGACCTGCAAGCAGTACCACCTGCCGATCAAGGTCGTGAACCTCAACAACCGCTACATGGGCATGGTGCGGCAGTGGCAGGAGTTCTTCTACGGCAACCGGTACGCGGAGTCGTACATGGATGCGCTGCCCGATTTCGTGAAGCTCGCCGAAGCCTACGGGCACGTCGGCATGAAGATCGAGAAGCCCGGCGACGTCGAGGGCGCCCTGCGGGAGGCATTCAAGCTGAAGGATCGGCTGGTGTTCATGGATTTCATCACCGACCAGGCGGAGAACGTGTTCCCGATGATCGCGGCCGGGAAAGGCCTGACCGAGATGATCCTCGCGGAGGAGCTATGAGCGCCGCTTTTGTGGGTCCGGCTTCAGCCGGATGCGGCCCGGCGCACGGCGTCACGCCGCCTGAAGGCGGCCCCGCGGGTGGAAGGCCTTCCCGCGGAGGAGCTATGGGCGCCGCTTTTGTGGGTCCGGCTTCAGCCGGATGCCCCCCGGCGCACGGCATCACGCCGCCTGAAGGCGGCCCCGCGGGTGGAAGGCGCGCGCCGCCTGAAGGCGGCTCCGCGGG